>WHSS01000049.1 GCA_009379975.1 Actinophytocola sp. | reverse complement strand
TAGCGAAACATGGCGAAATCGGGGCACCAAATCAGTCTCAGGCTTGACCGTTCGGCGCCCAGCGTCCAACTCAGCCGTGTTCGGGCGACCACTGTCCGCGATCGGGGCAATTTTGCAACAGGCTCCTGGGCGGAGTGAAGGGCCCTTTCAGTCCGTTGAGCGGACTGAAGGCGTCTTTCAGCGCTCGTCCAGGGTTTCGGGATCGATGCCGAGATAGGTCGCGACCTGCTCGATCAGTACGTCATGGACCAGTTCCGCCATTTCGCCCGGTTCCTTGGCGCGGGCCTCGAGGGGCCGCCGATAGAGCACGATGCGGGCCCGCGTCGGGACCCCGTTGCGGTCGACGCCGACCGGTACCAGCCGGGAAAGCGGCACTTCGCCGTCGTGCAGTACTCCCTCGCCGCTCTCGCCCCGTGCGGTGCGGCGGACATCGGGAACTTCGTCGACGGCTACGTCCAGCTTGTCCAGCTCGCCCGCCCAGCGTGCCTCGATCGGTTCGAGTGCTTCGACGACGATCGCGTCGAACTGTTCCGATCTGCTGGACGCGGCGGGCAGCGATGCGGGGAACAACGGCCCTCGCAGGCCGTGGCCGCGCCGATCGCGGCGGCGCCGGTAGCCATGGCGGAAGCTGCGACTCACGTCCACATCAGCCACTATTCCATGAGCCGCGATCGGCAACGGCGGGGGAGGCGTGACACGGCCAAGGCGTGAATCGCCCGGCCTTCCGGTGCGCCTCCCCGGCCTTGCCGGGCGGACGCGCTATCGTCTGCGCACTGGCAGGGTGAGGAGAGCTTGTGCCGAGCGTACGCGTGTGTTCACGAACCGGGTGTCTGTTGCCCGCCGTCGCGACGCTGACCTATGCCTACAGCGATTCGACCGCCGTGGTGGGTCCGCTCGCGACGGCTTCGGAGCCGCATTCCTATGACCTCTGCGAAGAACACGCGGTCCGGCTGACCGCCCCGAAGGGCTGGGAGGTCGTCCGGCACGAGGGCGATTTCACCTCGCAGGAGCCGTCCAGCGACGAGCTCACCGCGCTTGCCGAGGCGGTGCGAGAAGCCGGCCGTTCCGATGCCCCCGCGCCGCCGCCACCGCCGGAGACCTCGTCGGGGCGCCGTGGCCACTTGCGCGTCCTGCCCGACCCGGCGAATCGTTGACGGTGACGGGCAAGAACGGGCATAAGTGAAGAGCCCGACTTATGAATAGGAGTGCGCTGCCCTCCGGTGGCGCGGGGGTCACGACCGGCACACAGGTAGGCTCTTCGCCACCTGGTTAGCGGTTGGGCCATCCGCCGACCGGCTGACGGGGCCGCCCGAAGGGTGGTCGCGGCGGACGGTTCAACGCAGTTCGAGGAATCTCCAACCTTCAGCAACGAGGTGAGTAAGTTGGCGGATGGACCAGAGCTCATATATCAACAGTGTGACTGTCGGGAGAGCGCGTGAGTGATCTGTCGGGGATCGTGAAGGCCTATGACATCCGTGGCGTGGTCGGTGAACAGCTTGACGAAGATCTCGTCGCCCGGTTCGGTGCGGCCTTCGCGCGATTAGTAGTCGGTGAAGCGGCGTCCGCGGTCGTCATCGGGCATGACATGCGAGACTCCTCGCCTGGACTGTCGGCCGCCTTCGCAGACGGTGTGATGTCACAGGGAGTCGATGTCATCTCGATCGGTCTTGCCAGCACCGATCAGCTCTACTTCGCCTCGGGTTCGCTGAACCTGCCGGGCGCCATGTTCACCGCGAGTCATAACCCCGCCAAGTACAACGGCATCAAGCTGTGCCGCGCGGGCGCCGCCCCGGTCGGCCAAGACTCCGGGCTCGCCGAGATCAAGGAGTCGGTCGAGCAGGGAGTGCCGCCGTTCGAAGGCGCACGGGGTAGCAGGACCGAGCGGGATGTGCTCGCCGCCTATGCCGAGTACCTGCGTCGCCTGGTCGACCTGTCGGGGAGCAGGCCGCTCACCGTCGTCGTCGACGCGGGCAACGGCATGGGTGGTCACACCGTGCCTGAGGTCTTCAGTGCGCAAAGCGGGCTGCCGATCAAGGTCGTGCCGATGTACTTCGAACTCGACGGCACCTTCCCCAACCACGAGGCCAATCCGCTCGACCCGGCGAACCTGGTCGACCTGCAGGCGGCGGTGCGGGCGGAAGGTGCCGACGCGGGGCTTGCGTTCGACGGTGACGCCGACCGGTGTTTCGTCATCGACGAGCGAGGCGACGCGGTGTCGCCGAGCGCGATCACCGCATTGGTGGCGGCGCGCGAACTGGCCAAGGAGCCTGGCGGCACCGTGATCCACAACTTGATCACATCGAAGGCCGTCCCGGAGATCATCGCCGAGCGGGGCGGCAAGGCGGTGCGCACCAGGGTGGGGCACTCGTTCATCAAGTCGATGATGGCCGAGACGGACGCGATCTTCGGCGGGGAGCACTCGGCGCACTACTACTTCCGGGACTTCTGGCGCGCCGATACCGGCATGCTGGCCGCGCTGCACGTGCTGGCCGCGCTCGGCGAGCAGGATGCCCCGCTCTCCGAACTCGCCGCCGAGTACCAGCGCTACGCGGCCTCCGGCGAGATCAACTCCACGGTGGACGACCAGGTCGCGCGCCAGATCGCGGTGAAGGATGCGTTCGGCGGCCGTCGCGGTGTCACAATTGACGAACTGGACGGTCTCACGGTTGAACTGCCCGACGGCGGGTGGTTCAATCTCCGCCCGTCCAACACCGAGCCACTGCTGCGGTTGAACGTCGAGGCGCGCGATGAGACGTCGGTGCGTGCCCTGACCGACGAAGTACTGGCCATCATCCGTGGCTGAGCTGATGCAGCGCATGGTAGGGAGGAAGCAGTGAGGAAACATGGCCGTCACAGTGGATGAGCAGTTGCTCGAGATTCTCGCGTGCCCGTCACCCGACCATGCGCCGCTGGCGCGTGGCAGCCGGGATGATCCGGCGGCCGACGCGTTGACCTGCACCGAATGCGGTCGCGAGTTCCCGGTGCGAGACGGCATTCCGGTGCTGCTGCTCGACGAAGCCACGCCACCCGCCGAACCGGGTTCCGCGACCGATGGCGTTTGACGACACGCTGCTCGACGATCCCGCGAGATTGGCCGACGCCGATGCCGCGGGGCTGCTGCGCGCGACCGCGATGGCCGGGGCGCAGGTCCGCTCCGCGGTCGAGATGGCGGCCGAGGTCGAGCTCGCCGCCCGGCTCGACGTAGGCAGGCCACGAGCCGTCGTGCTGGTCGGCCGTCGCGGTGTCGGCCAGGCGGTGGTGCGGCTCATCGCCGCGCTGCTCACGCCGGAATGTCCGGTGCCCGTCGTGGTGGCCGAGGTCGCGCCGAGCTGGGTCGGTGCGCTCGACGTGGTGTACGCGCACACCGACGATCCCGCCGACCGTGAGCTCGCCACCTCGCTCGAGCGCGCGGGCAGGTACGGCGCCACCGTCGTGCTCTCGGCGCCCGCCGAAGGCCCGGTCGCCGCTTCGGTCGCGGGCAAGGGTGTGCTGCTGGCGCCGCGCGTGGTCACCGGCTCGGGGCAGGCCTTCGCCCGGACGTTGGTCGCGGGGCTGCTGACGGTGAGCGTGCTGAACCTGCTCGAGGTCGACTTCGACGCGCTGGCAGACGAGCTCGACGCCGAAGCGGAGCGCAGTCACCTCGGGCACGAATCGTTTGTGAACCCGGCGAAGGCGCTGGCCCTCCGGCTCGCCGAGCGGACGCCGCTGCTCTGGGGTCTCGATCCGGTGGCGACCGCGGTGGCGGATCACGCCGCGTATGTCCTCGCCGCGGAGGCCGCCGTCGTCGCCGATGCCGCCGAGTATCAGCAGGCTGTCTCCCGTGCGGCGCTGCACCGGTCGGCCGTCGTCGACACCAGTGGGCGCGATATCTTCGCCGACCCCGACGATCCCGCCGCGGGCAGCCGGTTCCGTACACTGTTGCTCGCGGTCCGCACCGATGCCGCGGCGCTGCAGGCGCGGCGGAACGCCACCGAGATGTTTCCTTCGGCGGACGTGGTCGACGTCGCCGACGAGATCCAGGTGTCGGTTCCCGTGCTCGCCGCGATTCTGGCGTTGCGATTCGAGCTGGCGGCGGTCTACCTCGGCCTCGCGGCGGGAAGCATCGGCGGGGCAAGCCGGTTCGCGCCGGTGCAGGCGTGAACCGGCGCGGCGAAGAGGAGCAGAAGCCGACGTGGAGCTGTTGCAGAACGCCGTGCGGCCCTACGCGTGGGGCTCGCGGACCGTCATCGGCGAGTTGCTGGGCCGTCCGGTGCCCGCGCAGCATCCGGAGGCCGAGCTGTGGCTGGGCGCGCACCCGGGCGACCCGTCGCGGATCACCACCGCCGACGGCACCGAGCGCAGTCTCCTCGACGTCGTCGAGGCGGACCCGGTCGGACAGCTTGGCCAGGAGTGCGCCCGGCGGTGGCGCAACCGGTTGCCGTTCCTGATGAAGGTCCTTGCCGCGGCGGAGCCGCTGTCGCTGCAGGCCCATCCGAGCGCCGCGCAGGCCGCCGCGGGCTATGCGGCCGAGGAAGCCGCGGGCATTCCGCGGGATGCACCCGAACGCAACTACCCCGACCCGACGCCGAAGCCTGAGCTGGTCTGCGCGCTCACCGAGTTCGAGGTGCTCGCCGGATTCGCCGATGCGAGCCGCACCGTGGAGTTGCTTCGCGCCATCGAGACCGTGCCGCTTGCGGGCTATACCGAGTTGCTCGCCGGTCAACCGGATTCCGAGGGGCTCCGGGCGTTGTTCACGACCTGGATCACGCTCCCGCAGCAGCGCATCGACGATCTGCTCCCCGACGTGGTCAAAGCGTGCGCGCGTCATGCCGAGGAGGGTGGTGAGTTCCAGGCGGAATGCCGCACGGTGGCTCGCCTCGGCGATGAGCATCCGCACGACGCCGGTGTGCTCACCGCGCTGCTGCTGAACCGGATCTCGCTGCGGGCGGGCGAGGCGATCTACCTTCCCGCCGGGAACCTGCACCTCTACCTGCACGGCACCGCGATCGAGATCATGGCGAACTCGGACAACGTGCTGCGCTGCGGGCTGACCCCGAAACACGTCGACGTGCCCGAACTGCTCAAGGTGCTCGACTTCGCCAGCGGCCGGATGCCCGTGCTGGGTGGCGAGGCGTCGGCCGCGGATCCGGGGCTGCGGGTCTATCCCACCGAGGCCGACGAGTTCGAGTTGTCGCGCCTGGAGTTCTCGGCCGCGGCGCCGCAGGCGATCGAGCTGCCCACCGGTGCGCCGCAGATTCTGGTCTGCACCCGCGGTGCCGTCGTGGTGCGTGATCATCGCGACGGGCGTGAGCGCGAACTGTCCAGAGGTGCTTCGCTGTGGCTGGCCGCCGATGATCCGGCGATCTCGCTGCGGCCGGCGTCCGATGAGGGCGCGCAGGTCTTCCGCGCCACCACTGGACGCTGAAAGACGCCTTCAGTCCGCTGGACGGACTGAATGGGCCACTCACTCCACTCAACGGACTGAAGGCGTCTTTCAGCGCGCGGGCTAGCGCATCAGGTCACGATTAGGGCACCCTAGCTTAGGTAAGCGTTACCTATCGCATAGCCTGCCTCAGGTTGCACCCTGGCGAAGGAGACTTGGAGGGCTGTTCAGAACCCGATCCAGCGATGGTGGGCCGCCAGGTCCGCCTGAGCCATCGGGGGAGGTCACGGCGGGATGGCGATAAGCATGCTGACTGTGAATAGCCCGACTTATCAAGAAGGACACTGATGAATCGATTTTTCTTTCGGCGCTTACCGTCCATCGGCCTCGCGGTCGCGCTGCTGTTCCCCCTGCTTGCCGCCTGTGGAAACTCCGACGCGCTGGTGATCTATTCGGGCAGGCAACAGGCCCTGGTCGGCGATCTGCTCGGCAAGCTCGAGAAGGAACTCGGCATGGACGTCGAGGTGCGCTACGGCGGCAGCGCCGAAATGGCGGCCCAGTTGCTCGAAGAGAAAGAACCTGAGGCCGATCTGTTCTATTCACAGGATTCGGGCGCGCTTGGCGCGCTCACTGAAGCAGGCAAGCTCGCCACGCTGCCCCGGGACGACCTGGACATCGTCGACAAGCGCTTCCAGGCCGATGACGGCAGCTGGGTCGCGACCTCGGCGAGGGCCAGGGTGGTTGCCTATGACCCGAAGCAGGTGAGTGAGCAGGATCTGCCGAGCGACCTCGACGACCTGCTCGACGAGAAGTGGCGCGGGAAGGTCGGCTACGCACCGAGCAACGGGTCGTGGCAGGCCTTCGTCACCGCGGTGCGTCAGCTCAAGGGCGAGGACGGCGCGCGAGACTGGCTGGTCAAGTTCAAGCAGAACAACCCGCAAGCCTATGAGAACAACGTCCTCATCCGCGACGCGGTAGATAAGGGCGAGGTCGCGCTCGGCCTGATCAACCACTACTACTACCACCGCAAGATCGCGGAGGAAGGCGCGGAGAACGTCAACGTCAAGCTGCACTACGTCGGTGGCAACGACCCACTCGCCTTGATCAACGTGGCGGGTGTCGGCGTCATCAAGGGCAGCGACAAGGCGGAGGCGGCGCAGCGGGCGGTGCGGTACCTCCTTTCGGAATCCGCGCAGCAGTACTTCGCCGATGAGACCGCGGAGTACCCGGTGCGTGAAGGCGTCACTTCCACCAAACACGACCTGCCGAAACTCTCCGGCATCGAAAGCCCGGACATCGACCTCAGCTCGCTGTCCTCGTTGAAGGAGACCTTGGCGCTACTGCAGGAGGTTGGACTGTCCTGAGCAGGCAGCCGCTCGCGGAGACGACCCCCGTCGCAAGGCGGGGGCCCGCGGCGTTGCTGCCTGAGGCTGCCCGGTCGGCCCCTGCCATCACCATCGCGGGCGTCGTGGTCGCCATCGCCGCCGCCGGGCCGCTGGGGTACCTCATCGTGCGGGCGTTGGACGGCGGCGTCGCCGTCGCGCTGCAACATCTGTGGCGGGACCGCACCCTCGAGTTGCTGCTCCGCAGCGCCGGCCTGACGGCGGCGGTGACGCTGGTCTGCATCATCCTCGGCGTGCTCGCCGCGTGGCTGGTCGTGCGCAGTGACCTGCCGGGCAGGCGCGTGTTCGGGGTGCTGTTCATGCTGCCCCTTGCCATCCCGTCGTATGTGGGTGGCTTCACCTGGATCTCGGAGTGGCCGGGCCTCGCGGGCTTCTGGGGCGCGTTCCTCGTGCTCACGCTGGTGACCTATCCGTATGTCTATCTGCCCGTTGCCGCGGCGCTGCGAGCCAGTGACCCCGCGCTGGAAGAGGTCTCCCGCTCGCTCGGCAAGGGTTCGCTGCGGACCTTCCTGCTGGTGTCGCTGCGTCAGGTGCGGCCCGCCGCACTGGCGGGCGGGCTGCTGGTCGCGCTGTATGTGCTCAGCGATTTCGGCGCCGTGTCGCTGATGCGCTACGACGCCTTCACCCTGGGGATCTACACCAGCTACCGGGCGAGCTTCGACCGGACGCCCGCCGCGGTGCTGGGCTGCGTGCTGGTCCTGCTGGCCGTCGCGATCACCGTCGGCGAGCGCAGGGCACGGGGCAAGGCCGCCGCGTTCGGCCTGACGCGGGTGGGCTCGGGCGCGGCGCGAGAGGCGATGACGGTGCCGCTGCGCCGGATGCGCCCGATCGCGCTGCTGGGTAGCGCCGCCCTGCTGCTCGCCGCGCTGGGGGTGCCCGTCTTCAGCCTGCTGCGCTGGCTGACCGGCGCGTCGGCGGCCATCGATGTGCCGGTGCTGCTGTCCGCGACGTGGTCGACGGTCGAGGTCTCGGCGCTGGGTGCGCTACTGGCCGTGCTGTTCGCGCTGCCGGTCGGTGTGCTGATCGCGCGCCACCCGTCGCGGCTTTCTCGTGGCGTCGAGCTCGCCAGCTATGCGGGCCACGCGCTACCGGGAATCACCGCCGGCCTCGCGCTGGTCTTCCTCGGCAGCCGGGTGTTCCCCGGCCTTTATCAGGAGCTGCCGATGCTGGTGTTCGCATACGCGGTGCTGTTCTTGCCGCTCGCGGTGGCCGCGGTGCGGAACGGCATCGCCGCGGCACCGGCCCGGCTCGAGGAAGTGTCGCGCTCGCTGGGCAAGGGACGATTCGAAACCCGGCTGCGGGTGACGTTCCCGCTGGCTTCGCCGGGGATCGCGGTCGGCGCGGCACTGGTGTTCTTGACCGCTGCCAAAGAGTTGCCCGCAACGCTGATGCTCCGCCCGACGGGCACGAGCACCCTGGCGACCGAGTTGTGGCAGGCGACCGATGTGGGTGCCTTCGGCGCGGCGGCGCCCTACGCCGCGGTGTTGATCGTGGTCGCCGCCATCCCCGCGGTGGTGCTCGGCAACGTGTTCCGCAAAAGTTCCGATGCCGGAAGTGGAGGTGGGAGATGACCGAGCTCATCGTGACCGGCTTGGCCGCGGGCTACCGGGATACCCCGGTGCTGCGAGAGCTCGACCTGCGGGTGGCCGCGGGAGAACTCGCCGCGGTTCTCGGGCCGTCCGGCTGCGGCAAGACGACCTTGCTTCGCGTGCTGGCGGGATTCCACCAGGCATCGAAGGGGCAGGTGCTGCTCGGTGGCGCCGCGGTGGTCGGTGACGGCATGCACGTGCCGCCCGAGCAGCGGCGGGTGGGGGTAGTGCCGCAGGAAGGTGCGCTGTTCCCGCACCTGAGCGTCGGGGCGAACGTCGCATTCGGGCTGCCGAGGAAGCGCCGCGGCTCCGGGAGGGTCGATGAGATGCTCGAACTCGTCGGCTTGCGCGGCTACGCCAAGCGCATGCCGCACGAGCTGTCGGGCGGCCAGCAGCAGCGGGTCGCGCTCGCTCGCGCGCTCGCACCGGAGCCGCAGGTCGTGCTGCTCGACGAGCCGTTCAGCGCACTGGACGCCGGTCTGCGAGCGGAGGTGCGTGCCGACGTACGTGATGCGCTGCACGCAACGGGGGCGACCGCGGTGCTGGTCACCCACGACCAGGAGGAAGCGCTGGGAATGGCCGACACGGTCGCGGTGATGCGCGACGGCGCCATCGCGCAGGTGGGCACGGCCCAGCAGGTCTACACCGAACCGGCGGATCTCGCGGTCGCGCTGTTCGTCGGCGAGGCGGTGCTCTTCGAGGTCGATGCGGTCGACGGCGTCGCGTCCAGCGCACTGGGTCAGCTGTCCCTTGTGACGGTGGACGACGCCGCTAGCGGTGTCGGGGTCGCGGTGGCGCGGCCCGAACAGCTGCACCTCACTGCCGCCCCCGACGACGCGGCTCACGCTGTGGTGCGGGACGTGGTCTTCCACGGCCACGACGCCACGGTGATGCTCGCTCCGCTCGTGGCCACCGGTGCGCTCAGCGACGGCGGCAGGCTCCGGGCGCGGGTGCAGGGCCACGTACCGGTACGCAAGGGTGAACGCGTGCGCATCGACGTCGACGGGCCGGTGCGGTTCTTCCCGCACGCCACGACGGAGCGGGTGGCAGGGACCAGGTCCGGGGCGTACTAAGCTTCTTTCGCGGCCTCGACGATCAAGGAGCACGACGTGTCGGCAGACGGTGGTACCAAGGCGATCCTCGCGGCGTTGTTCGCCAACGCGGGTATCGCGATCGCCAAGTTCATCGGTGCGGCCATCACCGGGTCGTCGTCCATGATGGCGGAAGGTGTGCACTCGGTCGCGGACACGTCCAACCAGGGGCTCCTGCTGCTCGGCAAGAAGACCTCGCAGCGCCGAGCCACCCAGCAGCATCCGTTCGGCTATGGCCGCGACCGGTACTTCTACTCGTTCATCGTCGCGTTGCTGTTGTTCTCCATGGGTGCGTTGTTCGCGCTCTACGAAGGCATCCACAAGTACCTGGAGCCAGAGGCCCTGACCCGGCCCATGGTCGCCGTGGTGATCCTGGTGGTCGCGATCGGGCTGGAGACCTACAGCTTCCGGACCGCGGTTGTCGAATCTCGCGCGATCAAGGGTGACGCGACATGGTGGGAGTTCATCCGTCAGTCGAAGGTCCCCGAGCTGCCGGTGGTCCTGCTCGAGGACGCGGGTGCGCTGGTGGGGCTGATTCTGGCCCTGGCTGGCGTCGGCATGACGGTGCTGACCGGGGACCCGGTCTGGGACGCGGTCGGCACGATCTCGATCGGTGTGCTCTTGGCCGTCATCGCGGTGATTCTGATCATCGAGATGAAGGGCCTGCTGATCGGCGAAGGCTCATCCGAGGGCGAGCTCGACACCATCACGGGTGAGCTGGTCTCGGGCGATGTGCAGCGCGTCATCCACATCCGCACGCAGTACATCGGACCCGACGAGCTCCTGGTCGCCGCCAAGGTCGCGCTGCCGCCGGATATGCCCTTCGCCGACGTCGCGCGCACGATCAACGCGGCGGAGCAGCGGGTGCGGGCGAAGGTGCCCGCCGCACGGTTGATCTACCTGGAGCCAGACCTGGACCGCAGCAAGACCGCCGACCGCGAACCCGCTTGAGTGGAGCCCAAGGTGGCCTTGGGCGCCATATAGGAACCCGAGGCCACCTTGGGCTCCAACGACGCACGACCCCATTGCTAGGGGAGCTTGGGCAGTTCCCCGAAGAGGCCCGGCTGCCCGCCGTTCGGCTTAGCCGGGGCGCCGGGGGCTTCCAGGCCCGCCGCCATCGCGACCGCCCGGTCCCACTCCGGGTCGGCAAGGTAATCGGTGTGCCGGAGCACGCCCGCGGCCCAGCGGTGGCCGTTCTCGGGCGGCGCGATCGGGTCGGGCAGCCAGTGGTCGCCGCCCAGCACCAAGCTGCCCGCGACGCCGTTCACCGCGGCCGGCAGCGGCCCGATGCCGCCTTCCGGCAGGTAACCGATGCCGAGTAACTGCCCGCCGACCACCTGATGCCGCCAGGTCGTGACACCGCCGCCGAAGGAGTCCGTGCCGCGGCACAGCCCCCGCCATCGCCCTTCGAGAGTGCTGTACAGCTTCGCCAGCGTCGCCGGGGATACCAGCGCGGGGAACGCCCGCTGGTATCCCCATTGCGCGGGCGTGCCCGCGGTCAGCAGGCCGAGCCGTTCCCGTTCCTCGTCGCTGAGCTCGGCCGTCAATCGGGCCGCCGCGATCACCGCCAGCAGGCCACCGTGGCTGTAGCCGGCTAGCACCACGCGGGTGTTCGGCTCGTGGAGGTGGCCGGCAGCGCGCGCCACCAGATCCGGCACCACCTTCAGTGCGTACGACGGCGGCACGATCGGATGGGCGCGGCGGGGCCAGAAGAACACCAGGTCGGCCAGTGCGCCGAGGTGCCTGCTGCGTTCCGGTGTCCTCGCGGCGGTATAGACGGTGCGTAGCAGCCCCGCAGCGAGCAGCCCGAGTGCCAGCACGCCGAGCCCGGAGAAGGACTGCAGCCACTGCGGGGGCCGCTGCTCGTACAGCCGCAGCGCCACCAGCACCAGGGCGCCCGCGCTGAGCAGCAAGGCGACGGTGGCGACGAGCCGGTGCAGGTGCTTTCGCTCCATGATGGCCTTGGCCCAGATCGCCGCGGCCTGCCGTTGTTCGTCCCGTTCGGCCTGCAGCATGCGGACGATGAGCGGGACGCCGCGCAGCCGCCGTCGTAGCGGGATGGCGACCCAGTACAGGCCTGCCCACAGCGCGGCCGTCACCACGATGCCGACTCCCCACAGCAGCGTGAGCGACTGGTAGCTGGGCGGCAGCGCGAGGTCGTCGCGCCCGCCGAGCAGTTCCCGCACCGAGATCGCGACGCCCGCGCCGAAACCCGCACCGATCAAGCACGCGAGCGCGACAGCGGGCGCGGCCGCCCAGCCGCCGAGCCACGGCCGCAGCCGGTGTGGCAGCGAGCGCCACAATCGCCGTGCCAGCAGCGCCAACGGTGCGAGCATGAGCGCGAAGGCCGCACATGCCACCAGCAGGGCCGCGAGCAGGCCCTCCACCATGCCGTCGATACCGGAGAGCACATTGCCGTCGGGCACGTCGCGCAAGAATGGTGACCCCACCACCCCGGCGAGGACCACCAGCGCGGTCGCCGCCGCGATGAGTAGCCGGAGCACCAGCGGCGAGAGCATCGCCCGCAGGCGGGCCGCGACGTCGTCCAGCAGGGCGGCGGCGAGCAACGTCAGCGCGAACACCACCACCGAGATGGTCCACACGATGGCTGCCGCACGGCCGGCGGCCGGCGTGAACGCCCCGCCGAGTGGCAGCAGCGCGATACAGGCCAGCGCGGTGAGGGTGTGCAGCCCGCGAAGCACGCCCGCCTCGGCACTGGGTTGCAGCACATCTCCCGGCAGCCCGGCCGGCGCGGGGCCGCTCGTGGTCGCACCGGTGCGCTGCCAGCTGACCCGGGAGACCCGATGCAGCGCCGCGACGACCACCAGCGGCGGCAGCAACCCGAGCAGCGTGCGGAGCAGCTCGTCGCGACGCAGCCACTCCGGAGCTTCGGTCAGGCACGAGGCATTGACCGCGAGGCACTGCCCTGCCAGCATGTCGAGGCTGATCGCGCCGAGCTGGGTGACGAAAAGCGCGGTGAGGAGCAAACCGATGAGGCGGAGCATGCCCTGGCAGAGCATCACCAGCGCGCCCGCCGGCCGGCTGTTCTCCGGTGCGGGCGGCACCATGCCGTGGGCGACGTTCGCCAGCGAGAACGGGAACAGCAGCGCCCAGGTCGCCTTGGTCACGCCGCCGGAGGTCATCTTGTGCCATAGATAGCCCTCGAGGGTGCGGGGCAGCGAGCGGCTCAGCGCCTGCAGCACCGGCCCGGGCGCCGGCCTGCGCAGCCGGTCCGCCGGCCGGATGATCTCACCGCTCTCGTCGCCCGCGACCGTGACCGCGGCGACGGAGTCCAGCAACTGTTCCCCGCTGATGCCGACGAGGCCGGGCACGCGCAGCTCGACCACGCGTGCGTCCGGACCTGGCAGGGACATTCAGCTCCGACCCTCATAGCGAGACTGCAAAGACACGTAGGACCCTCCGTTGAGACCTTGCGGATGTGGTGCGAGCCGTCTCGACACCACAACCAATAATCACGTCGCGGACAGTTGACGGTAGTGTTCGAGTGTTGTCGATGCTTGGAGGAAACGCCCTATGACCGGAGAAAACATGCCGTCGGGAAGCCCGGACGCGCGTTACGAGACCCGTAATGGTGTGGACTTTGCGGTTGCTGATTTGTCGCTGGCCGAGTTTGGTCGTAATGAGATTCGGTTGGCTGAGCATGAGATGCCGGGTTTGATGTCGTTGCGCCGGGAGTATGCGGAGGTTTTTCCGCTGCGGGGTGCGCGGGTGTCCGGCTCGTTGCATATGACGGTGCAGACGGCGGTGTTGATCGAGACGCTGGTGTCGTTGGGTGCCGAGGTGCGGTGGGCGTCGTGCAACATCTTCTCGACCCAGGATCATGCCGCGGCGGCGGTGGTGGTAGGTCCGCACGGGACGGCGGAGGCGCCGCGGGGGGTGCCGGTGTTCGCGTGGAAGGGCGAGTCGCTCGAGGAGTACTGGTGGTGCACCGAGCGGATGCTGACTTGGCCTCGGGCTGGGCATAGTGCGGATCAGGCAGTGTCTGATGTTGGGACCCTGCAAGCAGGTCCCAATATGATCCTCGACGACGGTGGGGACGCCACGATGCTGGTGCACAAGGGTGCGCAGTATGAGAAGGCGGGTGTGGTGCCGCAGCCGGAGGCCGACGACCCGGATGAGTGGAAGGTGTTTTTGGGCTTGCTGCGGGCGTCGCTGGCCGCTGACGGGAGTAAGTGGAGCAAGCTGGGCGAGGGGATCAAGGGGGTCACCGAGGAAACCACGACCGGCGTGCTGCGGCTGTATCAGTTGGCGGCCGCGGGTGAGTTGATGTTCCCGGCGATCAATGTCAATGATGCGGTGACGAAGTCGAAGTTCGATAACCGGTACGGGATTCGGCATTCGTTGATCGATGGGATCAACCGGGGTACCGATGTTTTGATCGGCGGCAAGGTCGCGGTGGTGTGTGGCTATGGCGATGTGGGTAAGGGTGCCGCGGAGTCGTTGCGGGGACAGGGCGCCCGGGTGATCATTACCGAGATTGATCCGATTTGTGCGTTGCAGGCCGCGATGGATGGCTATGACGTGAAGCGGTTGGAGACGGTGCTGCCGATCGCGGACATGGTGATCACCACGACCGGGAACAAGGACGTGGTGGCCGTGGAGCACATGGTCGCGATGAAGCATCAGGCGATCCTGGGCAACATCGGGCACTTCGACAACGAGCTGGACATGGCCGGCCTGGCGCGGTATCCGGGGGTGCGGCGGGTCACGATCAAGCCGCAGGTCGACGAGTGGGTGTTCGGCGACGGGAAGTCGATCATCGTGCTCAGCGAGGGCAGGCTGCTGAACCTGGGCAACGCCACCGGGCACCCGAGTTTCGTGATGTCGAACAGCTTCTCCAACCAGGTGATCGCGCAGATCGAACTGTTCACCAAGCACACCGAGTACGACAACGAGGTCTACCGACTGCCCAAGCAACTCGACGAGAAGGTCGCCCGCATCCACCTGGAAGCCCTCGGCGGGGAACTCACCAAACTGTCCAAGGACCAGGCCGAATACATCGACGTCGACGTCGAAGGCCCCTACAAATCCGACCACTACCGCTACTAGAGGCGCCAGGGGAGCCCGAGCCGCCCGTGCTGTCGTGAGTGATTGCGCGTGTCATGACACGCGCAATCACTCACGACACCACTCGGGCCACCACACCGTGGGCGAGCCCGCACGCCGTAGGCTCAGCGCGTGGGCAAACTGATCGTGATCGAAGGCCTCGACGGAGCGGGCAAGCACACCCTCGCGACCGCGCTCGTGACGGCGCTGCGCAGCAAGGGCGTGACCGTGGCCCAGCGCTCGTTTCCCCGCTACGGCCAGGACGTGCACGCCGACCTGATCCACGACGGCCTGCACGGCAGGCTGGGCGATCTGACCGACTCCGTCAACGGCATGGCGCTGCTGTTCGCGCTCGACCGGCGCGCGGCGGCACCTCGGCTGCGGACGGAACTGGCAGAGACCGATGTGGTGCTGACCGATCGCTATGTCGCATCGAATGCCGCTTACGGCGCGGCCCGGCTGCGGCAGGGCGCCGACGGCGAGTTCGTCGAATGGGTGCGGGCGCTGGAGATCGACCGGTTCGGTGTGCCGGTGCCCGATGCGCACATCTTGTTGCGCGTGCCCAGCGAGGTCGCGGCGGAGCGCGCCCAACGACGTGAAGCGGGCAACGCGGACCGGGCCCGTGACACTTACGAGTCGAACGCGGAGCTGCAAGCCGACTGCGCTCGCGTCTATGACCAGCTCGCCGAGCGCGGCTGGCTTTCGACGTGGCACGTGGTCGACGGTTCCGGAGACATCGACGCCGATTCCCTTGTCGCAATGCTCATTTAGTGAGCGGGTATACATCCGATAGGACTAATCAAGCGCGGACCGTGGCGGGAAATCGACCACGTAACGCCGGGTCGCGCGCGAAAGAACCGACCGATAGTGCGAACATGAACCCATGAAGGCACGCGTTCTCGTAGTCGACGACGATCCCGCTCTCGCTGAGATGCTCACCATCGTGCTGCGCGGTGAGGGCTTCGACACCGCGGTGGTGGCGGATGGCACTCGCGCGTTACCCGCGCTCCGAGAACTCAAACCCGACCTCGTGCTGCTCGACCTCATGCTGCCCGGCATGAACGGTATCGACGTCTGCAAGGCCATCCGCGCCGAGTCGGGTGTCCCCATCGTCATGCTGACCGCGAAGAGCGACACCGTCGATGTCGTACTCGGGCTGGAATCCGGCGCGGACGACTACGTGGTCAAACCGTTCAAGCCGAAGGAGCTCGTGGCACGGGTGCGAGCCCGGCTGCGCCGCACCGAGTCCGAGCCTGCCGAGTCGCTGACCATCGGTGACCTTGCCATCGACGTGCCTGGTCACGAGGTCACGCGTGAGGGCAAGCCGATCGCGCTGACGCCGCTCGAGTTCGACCTGCTCGTCGCGCTAGCCCGCAAACCGCGCCAGGTGTTCACCCGCGAAGTGCTGCTCGAGCAGGTCTGGGGTTACCGCCACGCGGCGGACACCCGGCTGGTCAATGTGCACGTGCAGCGCCTGCGTTCCAAGGTCGAGCGCGATCCCGAACACCCTGAGGTGGTGCTCACCGTAAGGGGAGTCGGGTACAAAGCAGGCCCGCCGTAAAGCGCGCCGTACGCTAGTGGGGTGAAGAACCGCCTCGTGGCCATTGGCTCGCGGATCTCGCGGCTGATCGGCCGCGCGATGGCGTTCGGGCGCGCGAAGGTCACCGCTGTCGGTGCACTCTGGCGTAGCTCGCTGCAATTCAAGGTCACGGCGTCGACGCTGGCCTTGTCCACCGCCGTGGTGTTCGTGCTGCTGATGGTCCTGCAGTACCAGATCGCCGAGCGGCTGCTCGAGACGAAGGAACGCGCGGCGATCGCGCAGACGCGTGCCGTGCTCGGTACCGCCGAGACCGAGCTCGAGGGTGTCGACCGGACGCTTGAAGACCTGGTCGGCCGCATGGAGAAGGCCAAGAAGAAGATCACAAGCTCCTCCCCGGCCGCGCACGAGGCCGGGGGCTCCGCCGCGGGCGCGTTCGAACCGGTGCTCGCCAGCGGCACCCGGGCGTTCGACATGACCGATGACACCGCGCAGACCCGGGATGCCATCGCCGTCGGTAAGTACGAGAAGGTTCCGGCCGGCCTGCGCACCTTCGTGGAGGACGGCAGGGAGTCCAAACAGATCCACACCGTCGACGGCGAGACGTTCTTGATCATCGGCGCCCCGATCACCGCGAACGCTCGCGCGTTGCAGCTGTACCTGCTCTTCCCGCTCAGCGCGGAGCAGAACACCGTCAGTACGGTGCAGAACACTCTCCTGCTGGGCGGGTTCGTGCTGCTGCTGCTGGTCGCGGGCATCGCGAACCTGGTCACCCGGCAGGTTGTGCTGCCGGTCCGCCGGGCGGCCAACGCGGCCGGCAGGTTCGCCGAGGGTGATCTGGACAAGCGGCTTTCCGTCATCGGCTCCGATGATCTCTCCAAGCTCGCCGCGTCCTATAACGAGATGGCCGCGAGCATCCAGAGCCAGATCCGCCAGCTGGAGGAGTTCGGCCAGCTGCAGCGGCGATTCACCTCGGACGTCTCGCACGAGCTCCGAACCCCGCTGACCACGGTGAGGATGGCGGCCGACGTGCTGCACGCCTCGCGCGAGCAGTTCCCGCCCGGCCTCGCACGCTCCACCGAGCTGCTGGTGGACGAGCTCGACCGGTTCGAGGGCCTGCTCGGCGATCTGCTGGAGATCAGCAGGCTGGATGCCGGTGTCGAGGATCTGGCAGCGGAGTACATGGACCTGCGGCCGCTCGTCGAGCGGGTGCGCGAGCAGGTCCGCGTGCTCGCCGGGACAGCCGGCAGTCCGATCGAGCTCGACCTGCCCGAGACCGAAACCTCCGCCGACATCGACGCCCGCCGCGTCGAGCGGATCCTGCGCAACCTGGTGGCCAACGCCGTCGACCATGGCGAAGGGCTGCCGGTCAAGGTCACGCTCGCGATGAACGAGGACGCGGTCGCCATCACGGTCCGCGATTACGGCGTCGGGCTGCGTCCCGGCGAGGCGGAGCTGGTGTTCAACCGGTTCTGGCGTGCGGACCCGTCGCGCAACCGGCGCACCGGCGGCACCGGCCTCGGCCTCGCCATCAGCCAGGAGGACGCCCGGTTGCACGGCGGTGAGCTGGCGGCGTGGGGCGAGCCGGGGCACGGCTCCTGCTTCCGGCTCACCTTGCCTCGGGAGCAGGGCACGTTCTTCACCGAGAGCCCGCTCGGCCTGCCGCCCGATCCGCCGGCGGTGCTGGTGGAGCCGCCTCACGCCGCGGTACTGCCCGGTGAAGCCGAGGGCGGCGCGGCCTTGCCTGCCCCCAACGGCGACGCGGGCGCGGAAGCGCCGGACGGGATGGTTTCCGGCCGCGAGGAGGTCAGCAGGTGATAGTTCGGCGATACGGGAACCTGCTCGCACTGGTGTGCGCGGCACTGCTGACCGCGACCGCGTGTGCTGATGTGCCGTTGCGGACGCAGCCGCAGGTCATCAGCGACGACGAAGGCGCGGCGACCGATGCCGGGCCCGCCGTGGCCCCGCCGGACAAGGACCTCTCCGCCGAGCAGACCGTGCGCAAGTTCATCACCGCCAACGCGCAGGCGGCCAACGACTACGAAGCATCTCGGCTGTACCTGGATCCCAAGGCCGCCAGGGAGTGGCGGCCGAACAAGGATGTGGTGATCATGCCGGATCACTACAACGCCACCGTGCCGCCGGACACCACCCAGCCCGAGGATCCGAACGAGGCGATCGTCAGGGTGCGGGGCCCCAGACTGGGCTCGCTCGGACCCGACAACGCGTTCATCCCCGGCGGACGCCCTGTCGAGACCGAGATCAAGCTGCGCAGGCAGCGCGACGACAAGCAATGGCGCATCGTCGATCCGCCGGACGACGTGATCACGACCGAGCCGGACTTCATCGCCAACTATTACCAGGTGCCGCTGTACTTCTTCGCGCCGCAGAGCAACGTCCGGGTGCCTGATCCCCGGTTCGTGCTCGCGGAGCCGAAGGAGAGCCTCCCGGTGCGCGTGGTCGAGTTGCTGCTCGAGGGCCCGTCGAACGCGCTCGCCAAGGCCGTGTCGAACCCGCTGGAGAAGGCGACGCTCGATACCAATCCCACGGTCAAGCCTGGCGGGCTGCTCGAGGTACCGCTGACCGGCGTTGCGCAGGAGGACGCCGAGAAGCGGCAGCTGATGGTCGCGCAGCTGGTGATGTCGCTGGAAACCGTGTCCGTCGACCGGGTACGGCCGCTGTCCGACGGCCGTACCTTGGTCGCGGGCCACCAGGACTGGCGTAACGGCGACTTCCCGTCGACCAACGCGACCATGTCGGCAGACCTGACCGGCATGGCGCTGAAGGATGGCCGGCTGGTCTCGCTCGAGGATGCCGAGCCGGTTCCCGGGCCTGCCGGCACGGGTGCCTACCAGGTGCGTTCGGCCGCGCAGTCCCTCGACGGCGGCCTGCTCGCCGTGGTCGAGCGCGCCGGCAAGCGAGCGGGTATCAGGGTCGGCCCAGTAGACGGCGATCTGGCGAGCATCGATCTGCGGGCAGGCCGGCTCACCCGGCCGACCTGGCGGCCGGCGGTCGCGGGGAGCAAACAGAGCAACGAAGTCTGGACCGTGGTCGACAGTAAGAAGGTCGCTCGCATCGCGCTCGCCGCGGACAACGTGTGGAAGGCGCAGACGGTCAACGTGAGCGCGCTCGACGGCTTCGGCCCCATGACAGCGCTGCGGCTCTCCCGCGATGGCACACGGGCGGTAATCGTCGCCGACAAGAAAGTCGTGGTCGCCTCTGTGGTGCGCACCTCGGACTCGGTGCTGCTCAGGGCGCCGAGGATCCTGCAGCCCGACACGCTGACCGACGTCGTCGACGTCGACTGGCTGTCGCAGGAGTGGCTGGTGGCCGCCACATCTTCGGCGTCGCGCCCGGTCGTCAAGCTGCCGGTCGACGGCTTCGGTTACGAGCGCTACAGCCTGTCCAATCTCGAACTGCCGCTGCGAGGTATCACGGCGGCCCCCGACCGCCCGGTCGTCGCGGCGAATCCGGGCGGGCTGTGGGAAGCGTCGCTGCCGAGCGAGGTCTGGCGCCAGCGCTCGCTGAGCCAAAGTTCGCTCTCGTCGCCGTTCTACCCGGGGTAGTACTGGCCCCGCGCGCTGAAAGACGCCTTCAGTCCACTGGGCGGAGTGAAAGACGCTTTCAGTCCGTTGAGCGGACTGAAAGCGTCTTTCAGCGCGGGGTGAGTCCGGCCGCGCTGTCGGTACCCGGTGGCATAGTGCTGTTCGTGCTGAGAGCCGTACTCGATCTGCTGCTGCCGCCCAGCTGTGCGGGCTGCGGCGAGCCGGGCGCGCCGTGCTGCCGTCGGTGCCGTGGCGAGTTCGCGTTCCCCGCGCCGGTGGCCTGTGGGCTGCCCGCGGGCGTCGAGGCGTATGCGCTCGCCGGATATGGCGGTGCGGCCCGTCAGCTGGTGCTGGCCTACAAGGAACGTGGCCGCCGGGACCTCGCGCCGGTGCTCGGCGACATGTTGGCGGCGGCGTTCATGAGCACGCTGCTGCCGGAATCGCCACGGGGCAGCGTGTGCTGGCTGGTTCCCGCGCCGTCCCGGCGCGCGGCGTCGCGGGCCAGGGGTGGCCCGCACATGCTGCGGCTGGCCCGGCACTGCGCTGCCCGGATCGCAGGTCATGGGTACCAGGCCAGGGTCGCCTCGGCGTTGCGGCTGACTGCGGGCGCGCACGATGCGGTGGGGCTGGATCAGGCACGGCGCGCCGAGAACCTCGCCGGCCGGGTGCTGCCCGTGCCGGCGGGGCTACCGGCGGCGGGGACGCCGGTCGTGCTGCTCGACGACGTCATCACGACCGGGGCCACGGTGAATGCCTGCGCGGAGGTGCTTCGGGACGCGGGGGTCACCGTTCGCGCGGTACTCGCGCTGACCTCGCCACGGGTGTCGTGAGCCGTTCGAATTTCACCCACAGGCGTGAAAATGCGCTGGCGTGCGGCGAGCGGTCGCTCCGTCACGGCTCATCGGGAACGTCGCCCTGGTGACGTGCGTTGTCCAGGTATGAGGCACGCCATGCCGGGCAGCATCGAGCAGCGAGGTGCCGCGCGGAGCGTCATGGTGAACGCAACAGACATCCGCGTGAGTTTGCCTCACCACTCTCTGGTGACCGCGGTTGCTGCAGTCGGGTGCGTGATGGCCCGTCGGAATGACGTCGCCACCACCCGGCTGGCCCAATCTCGGGCGCAGGATCGGCCGAATCGTTGCCCTCCGCAACGGGCGGGCATTATGCACTACGCCCAGATTTACCCCGCACCGGGGGCTGTTGCGGATGGCGATAAGCGGCTAACGTGCTGCGCTATCAGGAACCACCGGCCGCGAGGAGGTGACAAGCCCATGTCCTTCCGGTGCCGGTGCGCGTGAGGCCTCGCGCTCGACGAGCCGCGCGAGACGTCGTGTCCCCCTCGTCGGGTTCTTGCTCACCCGCAGCGCGTCACCGGATCTCATCCCCGGCACCGAACAGTCGGAAACAAGCTCGCATTTGTTGAGCGAGGGAGGTCGTGTATGGACATCGTCGTGAAGGGCCGCAACGTGGAGGTGCCCGAGCACTATCGGGTGCACGTGAGTGACAAGCTGGCCCGCCTCGAGCGCTATGACAGGAAAATCATCCGCTACGACGTCGAACTCTTCCACGAGCCGAACCGTCGGCAGCACAAGAACTGCCAGCGCGTCGAGATCACTGGTAAAGGCAAAGGTTCCCCGATCAGGGCCGAGGCGAGGGCAGGCGACTTCTACGCCGCACTCGACGCCGCCGTGTCCAAGCTGGAGAACCGTATGCGCCGGATGCATGATCGCAGGCGAGTGCACTACGGGCGGCGTAGCCCGGAGTCGGTCGCGGAAGCAACGTCGGCCGCCGCGATAGGCGCGTCGTCGCCGGTGGCGAACGGCCGCCGCCCGGTAGCGCCGACGGCCGTAATGGACGCACCGGCACCGATCGATGCCACGGTGCGAGCACCGGCGGAGTTCGATGTACCAGAGCAACGGTGGGACGACGGTGTCGTCGACTACCAACCCGGTCGGATCGCTCGCGAGAAAGTACATTCAGACGAGCCCAAGACCGTCGACCAAGCCCTCTACGAGATGGAATTGGTCGGACACGACTTTTACCTCTTCAATGACTCCGACACGGGTAAGGCCAGTGTCGTATACCGCAGGAAGGGCTTCGACTACGGCGTGATCAGGCTGGGCTAACTCCTCGGCGACGCCGGGTAATTTCACTCACCCGTTACCGCTGCCCCGGAACCATATGGTTCCGGGGCAGCGTTGTGTAGACCAGGCGTGTGCGTCGGGCGGGTCACGTTGCCTACGATGGACAGCGGTGCCGAAGTCCGAGCATCGAAATAAGACACAGTGAGGTCGAACCGGATGGTGTTGAGCCGCCTGCTCCGCGCGGGTGAGGGAAAAAGGGTCAAGCGACTGAAATTCATCGCCGACTCGGTGAATGCCCTCGAAGACGATGTCAAGGTGCTTTCGGACGCCGACCTGCGCGCCAAGACCGAGGAGTTCCGCAAGCGCTACGAATCCGGTGAGTCGCTCGACGACCTGCTGCCGGAGGCCTTCGCGGTGGCGCGGGAAGCCGCCTACCGGGTACTGGGCCAGCGGCACTACGACGTCCAGGTGATGGGCGGGACCGCGCTGCACCTCGGTCAGGTCGCCGAGATGAAGACCGGTGAAGGCAAGACGCTGACCTCGGTGCTGCCCGCCTACCTCAACGCGATCGCGGGCGATGGCGTACACATCGTCACGGTCAACGACTACCTTGCCCGGCGTGACGCCGAGTGGATGGGCCGGGTGCACCGCTTCCTCGGCCTCAACGTCGACGTGATCCTGTCGCAGATGTCGACGGACGAGCGCAGGCGCGCTTACAACGCCGACATCACCTACGGCACGAACAACGAGCTCGGCTTCGACTACCTGCGCGACAACGGGGCGTGGAGCCTCGACGACTGCGTGCAGCGCGGGCACAACTTCGCGATCGTTGACGAGGTCGACTCGATCCTCATCGACGAGGCGCGGACACCGCTGATCATTTCGGGCCCCGCCGACCAGTCTTCCCGGTGGTACACCGAGTTCGCCCGCATGGCACCGCTGCTGAAGAAGGACGTGCATTACGAAGTCGACGTCCGCAAGCGCGCCGTCGGTGTCACCGAGGAAGGCGTCGAATTCATCGAGGACCAGCTCGGTATCGACAACCTCTACGAGGTGGCGAACACCCCGCTCGTCGGGTACTTGAACAACGCGATCAAGGTCAAGGAGCTGTTCAAGCGGGACAAGGACTACCTGGTCCGCAACGGCGAGGTGCTCATCGTCGACGAGTTCACCGGCCGCGTGCTCGCCGGGCGCCGCTACAACGAGGGCCTGCACCAGGCGATCGAGGCCAAGGAAGGCGTCGAGATCAAGGCGGAGAACCAGACGCTCGCCACGATCACGCTGCAGAACTACTTCCGGCTCTACGACAAGCTCGCCGGCATGACCGGTACCGCGGAGACCGAGGCCGCGGAGTTCCACCAGACCTACAAGCTGGGCGTGGTACCGGTCCCGCCGAACAAGCCGCTCATCCGGGCGGACAAGCCGGACCTGATTTACAAGACCGAAGAGGCGAAGTTCGAGGCGGTCGCCGACGACATCGCCGAGCGCCACGCGAAGGGGCAGCCGGTCCTGGTCGGCACGACCAGCGTCGAGCGCTCGGAGCACCTGTCGAAGCTGCTGCTGCGGCTCAACGTGCCGCACGAGGTGCTCAACGCGAAGCACCACGACCGGGAAGCCTTGATCATCGCGCGGGCAGGCACCAAGGGTGCGGTCACCGTCGCCACGAACATGGCCGGTCGCGGTACCGACATCGTGCTCGGCGGTAACCCGGAGATCATCGCCGACCAGGCGCTGCGGGAGCGGGGGCTGGACCCGATCGAGCATGCCGAGGAGTACGAGGCGGCGTACCCGCAGGTCCACGAGTGGGCCATCGCCGAGAGCAAGGCTCAGGCGGAAGAGGTGTGCGCCGCGGGCGGGCTGTACGTGCTGGGCACCGAGCGTCACGAGTCCCGGCGTGTCGACAACCAGTTGCGTGGTCGTTCCGGCAGGCAGGGTGACCCCGGCGAGTCCAGGTTCTACCTCTCGCTCGGTGACGAGTTGATGCGCCGGTTCAACGCGAACTTCGTCGAACGGGTCATGACCTCGATGCGGCTGCCCGACGACATGCCGATCGAGCACAAGATGGTCACCAAGGCCATCCGGAGTGCTCAGACGCAGGTCGAGCAGATGAACATGGAGATCCGCAAGAACGTCCTCAAGTACGACGAGGTCATGAACCAGCAGCGCACGGTGATTTACGCCGAGCGCCGGCGTGTGCTCGAGGGTGAGGACCTGCGCGAGCAGAGCCAGCACATGTTGCGCGACGTGGTCACCTCGTATGTGAAGGCCGAGGCAGGCGAGGGATATGCCGAGGATTGGAACCACGACAAGCTGTGGACCGACCTGAAGAACCTCTACCCGGTGTCGTTCAGCTGGGAGGAGATGACCGAACGCCACAGCGACATCTCGATGGATGTGCTGCTCGAAGAGTTGCTCGCCGACGGGCAGCGGGCGTATGAGCAGCGGGAAGCCGAGATCGACGGCACGGTCGGCGAAGGCGCCATGCGCGAGCTCGAGCGGCGCGTCGTGTTGAGCGTCCTCGACCGCAAGTGGCGGGAACACCTCTACGAGATGGACTACCTCAAGGAAGGCATCTCGCTGCGGGCCTACGCCCAGCGCGATCCGCTGATCGAGTACCAGCGCGAGGGCTTCGACATGTTCCAGGGGATGCTGGACTCGCTGAAGGAAGAGGTCGTCGGATTCCTGTTCAACGTGCAGGTCGAGCAGGCGGATCCGGACAAGAGTGCCGCTGAGGAGGCCACCGAGGTGCCGGTCCCGGCCGGCGCGACGGCCCGCGGTGGCAACGGGCGGCGTCCCGCGAGCGGCAGGCACGCGAAGCCGGTGCCGCCGCAGCCCAGCGTGGAAGAAGAGGCGGTGCCGCCCGCCTTGCGGGGAGCCGGACGCGGCGGGGAGGGGCTGACCTTCAGCGGGCCGGACGAGCGTGGCGGCGTGGCCAAGCAGGGCGCCGACGCCCAGGACGCGGGTGCGGCGGCCTCAACCGGGCAGAGCGCATCCCGCCGGGAGCGCAGGGCGGCGGCT
>WHSS01000180.1 GCA_009379975.1 Actinophytocola sp. | reverse complement strand
TGGCCATCACCTGATCGACCGCACCGTGAGGACGACCGTGAGTATCAAGCACCGAGAAACCACCCGGGCACGCGGCAAGATGCGTCCCGTACGGCTGCTCGGCGCGCTCATGGTCGTCCTCATGGTGGCGGCCTGGTGGTCGTGGCTCCGCCCGGAGTCGCTCGGCGGCTCGCTCACCCTGGTCACCGTCGACGGCGTGAGCATGGAACCCGGCATGCACACTGGTGACCTGGCCATCGTCCAGAAGACCGGGGACTACGCACCAGGCGACGTCATCGCCTTCCGGGTGCCGCATCGAGACGGGAGGCACAGCGCGGCCGTGATCCATCGCATCATCGGCGGCGACTCGGCGACCGGATTCCAGATGCGAGGAGACAACAACGACTGGGATGACCCCTGGCGGCCCCGAGATACCGATATCGTCGGCGAACTCCTCTGGCATATTCCAGGCGCGGGCAGCGTCGTGAAGACTCTCGCGGACCCGGTGGTGGCCGCCGGGTTCCTCGCAGCATTGACCGCCTTCATGATCATCGCGGGCGACAAGCGCGGCCCGGACTCCAAGACGCCGAACACTCCGAAGAAAGTGACGTGACCGACGGTGACCAGCTTCGGAAAGGCGGCCGCGGGACTGCTCACCGCCGCGGTGACCTGCGCCATCGCAGTCGCTCTGATCACCGCGACACCCGGTTCCGGCGCCCATTTGCCGGTCGACGGCGGAGTGCTGCAGGTGTTCGTCTTCGACGGCCCGGACCGGACGTCTAAGCCATCGCAACCGCCCAAGCCGTCCAAACCACCAAAACCCACAACACCCACGCCGCCGGTGACCACCCCGTCGAAGACGCCACCGAAGCCACCGAGCGCGACCGGACGCCCACCCACGCAAGGGCCCCCGGCCGAGCAGACCACCGCGACGCCGACCACGACCGTGGACACCGACCCGCCGGATCAGCCCACCGAGGAGCCATGAACGTCGCCGCCAACGGTTAACATCGAGCCGGTTGCCGGTTCGAGACGGAATGGCGGCGATGGCGCACGACGACGACCCGACGGGAAGGCGACCCGATCGCCGTCCCACGATGCCGATGTCGCGGCGAAGGCGGGCGGAGCTCGGATACCGGCCCGATAATGCCGCACGATTACTCGCGAGCAGCCGGAGCAAGGTCCTCGGGGTGATGCTCACCCTGCGGAACCCGTTCCACGCCGACATGGCCGAGGCCATCTACCTCGAAGCCGAACGGCTCGGCTACGACGTCGTACTCAGCGGTACCGCACCTACTCGCGACGAGGAACGGGTCGTCGACGCGCTACTGGGCCACCGATGCGAGGCGTTGATCCTGCTCGGGCCGAAGACCAGCCCGGAGTATCTGGCGGACCTGGCCACCCGGCTGCCGGTAGTCGTAGTGAGCCGGCGTGTGCCCAATGCGCCGCTCGACTCGGTGCATACCGCGGAAGCGAAAGGCATCCGGCAGGCCATCGACTACCTCGTAGCACAGGGTCATCGGGACATCGTGCACATCGACGGCGGCTCCGGCCCCGGGTCGGCCGAGCGCCGCAAGGCCTACCGCGCGGCCATGGGCAGGCACGGCTTGGCCGGCCACGCTCGCGTCATACCGGGCGATCAAACCGAAGCCTCCGGAGTCGAGGCGGCGAGATCGCTGGTGGCCGCGGAGTCGCTGCCCACCGCGGTCATGGCGGCCAACGACCGGTGCGCACTTGGCCTGCTCGACGCACTGAACAAGGCCGCCGTCAAGGTGCCCGAGGAACTCTCCGTCGTCGGCTACGACGACAGTCTCATCGTGAAGCTGTCCCACATCGCGCTGATGACGGTGCATCAGGACGCCGGGGGAAGCTGATCAACATCGCGCGGCAACGGCCACGCGACCCGCGTCAAACCCGAAAAGGCGCCTGACCTGCACTGCTGCAGATCAGGCGCCGTGAGCGGTAGCGGTGGGATTTGAACCCACGGAACGGGGATACCGCTCACTCGCTTTCGAGGCGAGCTCCTTCGGCCGCTCGGACACGCTACCGCCGAACAGGCTACCGGACGCGGTGCGTGGCCTCTCTCCGGGGCCGACGCCGCGCTAGGAGTCCAGCTTGTCCTTGCCGTCCTCCATCGCGCCGGACGCCTTGTCCTTCAGGTCGCCACCCGCTTCGGTGGCTTCGGCTTCGAGCTGCTCCGCGCTGCCCGAGTCGGCAAGATCGTCATTGCCGGTGGCGTCACCGATCTTCTCCTTGGCACCGCCAACCATCTGCTTGACCTTGTCCAAGATGCTCATATCGGTCTCCTCATGGTTGGTTCGGCGTCCGATGTGGACCCCATAGACCACGATCGCCGGTTCCGCCACGGATTTCCCGATGAGACCACGTAGTTCACTCGTCGGGCTGACCCATGCGCTGCTCACCGAAGAAATCCGCCAGCAGGGCCCCGCACTCCTCGGCCAGGACACCGCCGATCACCTCGGGGCGGTGGTTGAGTCTGCGATCTCGCACCACGTCCCACAGCGAACCGACGGCGCCGGTCTTCGGTTCCCACGCGCCGAACACGACCCGCGCCACCCGGGCGAGCACCAGTGCCCCCGCGCACATCGTGCAGGGTTCGACGGTGACGGCCAGGGTGCAGCCGTCCAGCCGCCAGCCGTCGCGCAACCGGCCGGCGGCCGCGCGTAGCGCCAGCACCTCGGCATGCGCGGTCGGGTCACCCAGCGCCTCCCGCGCGTTGTGCGCGGCGCCCAGCACTGTCCCGTCGGAGCCGAACACCACGGCGCCGATCGGCACGTCGGAGGTGCCCACCGCCCGCCGCGCCTCGCTCAGGGCGGCTCGCACGGCCTCGGCAGGGTCGATCGTGCCCACCGGCTCAGATCGGTTCGAGCAGCTTGTCGAACTCGTCGACGAAGCCGCACCGGCCCGCGATCATGCGCAGTTGCTCGTCGGGGTACAGGTCGATGTCGCTCGCGATCATCTCCAGCTCTTCGGACGGCAGCCCGAAATCCTGCACGATGTGCAGATCGCCTTCCGGCCACACCTCGTCGTCTTCGTCCTCGGGCATCTCGACCCGCAACAAATCGAGCACATCGGCGGCGATGTCGTAGTCCAGGGCCGCCGCGGCATCGGATAGCAGCAACTCGGTGCCACTGGGCGACGGCCGGATGATGACGAAGAACTCGTCGTCCACCCCGAGCAAGGCCAGCACCGCCCCCGTCGTGGCGATCTTGCTCAGCTCGGTGATCGCCGTATTGAGGTCGACCAGCGCGCCGGAATCCAGCCTGCTGCATCGCCACTTGCCGTCCTCGAGGACCGCGGCCATCGCGAACCCCGCGACCGCCTTTCGCACCGTCATTGCCACACGGTATTCCGTGAGGCGCACTCATGACCACTTGAATGAGAGACTTGCCGCGTGCGAGACATATGTGTGATCGGAATCGGGCTCATCGGCGGATCGCTGCTGCGCGCCACCGCGAAGGCGGGCCGGACGATCTGGGGCGCGACCCAGTCCGAGGAAGAGGCCGAAACCGCGCGGGCGGATGGGTACGACATCGCATCATCCACCGAGGAGGCGTTAAAACGCGCGGCGGCACGGGAGGCCATCGTCGTGCTCGCCGTGCCGCTCACCGCGGTCGAAGCGGTGATCCGGCAGGTCGCGGTCATCGCGCCCGGCTGCCTGCTCACCGATGTGGTGAGTGTGAAGCAGCCCGTGGCCGAGTTGGTCGAACGCATCGCGCCCGAAGCCGGTTATGTCGGCGGTCACCCGATGGCGGGTACCACCCGTTCGGGCTGGCCTGCGGGCGACGCCGAGCTGTTCACCGGGGCCGCGTGGGTCGCCTGCATCGACCACGGCACCGACCTCACCCACTGGCGGCAGGTGGCCGAGCTCGCGCTCGACATCGGCGCCGAGGTCGTCCCGGTCACCGCGGCCCAGCATGACGCCGCCGTCGCTCGCATCTCGCACCTGCCGCACCTGTTCGCCGCGGTGCTGGCGGGCATCGGCGCCGAGGGTGGGCCGCTGACCCTGTCGCTGGCGGCGGGCTCGTTCACCGATGGCACGCGGGTGGCGGCGACCCGGCCGGAGCTCACTCGCGCCATGACCGAGGGCAACCGTGCGGCGTTGCTGCCCGCGGTCGATGCCGCGCTCGGCATGCTCGGCGCCGCGCGGGGAGCGCTAGCCTCAACCGGCTCGCTCGGCGCGACGCTCAACAACGGCCACCAGGGCGCTCTCGCGTTCGCCGCGACCAAGCAGGACTCCCGCACCAAGGTGCGTATCGACCTCGCCGCCGAGGACGCGGCCGAAGCGCTGCTCGCACTCGGCGAGCAGGGCGGCCGAGTCACCGCCATCGCAGATCGCGTCGCCACCGGCTCGGTACCGATCAGCGCATGAGTTGTCCTCACATGGCGAGAGCGGGCACCCCTCCGGTGCCCGCTCTCGCCATGTGAACCTGAGCTACTTGTTCGACTCGCCCCGGTCCGCGTCGCCGCGGTCCGCGTCGCCGCGGTTCGAGTCGCCGCCAAGAAAACCCTTGGCCTTGTCCGCGACGTCGTCGATCTTGTCGGCCTTATCGCCGAACTTCGACTTGGCCATATCGGCTGCCTTGTCGATTCCGTCGGAGACCTTGTCGCCATGCTGGCCCAGCGCGTCCTTCGCCTTGTTCGCCATCTTGCCGAAGTCCATGTCTGACCGCTCTCCTTTGCCCTTATTCATAAGTCGTGTCACTCCCCGGCCGGATGCCGGAACTCCACGCCTTATCCAACCGGAGCCCCCGAGTTTCGCAACATAAGAGCCGGGCGCCCCAGTGGGACGCCCGGCTCGCTGTCGTGCTCGACGAATTCAGCGCTGGCCGTACCGGCCACCCTGCTCATCGTCGTAGCCGCCCCGCTCCTGCCGACCGCCGCCGAAGCCACCCTGCTCCTGCTGGCCGCCGCCGAAGCCACCCTGCTCCTGCTGGCCGCCGCCGTAGCCGCCACCCTGGCCCTGATCCTGCTGCTGGTCCGCACCGACCATGCCGCGCGCCTGGTCGGCGACGCTGTCGATCTGGTCACCGTGCTCGCCAAACTTCGACTTCGCGGCGTCAGCCGCCTTGTCGATCCCCTCGCCGAGCTTGTCGCCGTGCTGTTCTTTCATCTTGTCGAAGTCCATGTTGATGGGCACTCCTTCGTACTCCCCGCCCGGCGTCCGCCGAGCCTGTGTCGGCCCGATTGGGCTCGCGTACGCCCACCATCCAACTAGTGTTGTGCCAGCTCGCAACGTGAACAGGTTCCATCGTGGATGGGTTATGTTCCTCTTCGTTAGGTATGTCTAGTGTGTCTAACCCACACGGGTTGCCATATCGAACACGTCAGCGCACACCGGGACCGCTCATCGCGTCGAACACCGTGTTCAGTTCGTCGACGGCGCCCGTGGCCGTGCCCGCTTCGGCGATCCGGATACGGACCGGCTCCCGGCCCTCCCGCACCGCGTCCGCCAACTCGTCGAGCGCGTCGACGATGCCGTCAACGGTCAAACCGGACGGCGGGAGACCACCGTGGTCCATACTCACCGCCACCTCGGTGACGGCGTCGACCATGCGCTCGAGCGCCACGATGGCGGGCCACCAGGCCATGGCCTGCCTGCCCGCTGCCGACGGCTCGACAATGACCTGGGAAAAGGCGGTCCGCAGTTCGGCGAGCGCGCGATAGGCATCCCGCCGGGCAACGGAGCGAGTGTCGCCGGTGCCGGGAACGCGCAGCCCGCGCGCCACATACTCCCGGACGGCGCCGAGTGTGTCGGCGACGCGACCGCCGACCCGCGGCCGCAGGCTGCCCGGCCAGAGCCAGTAACCGACGACCAGCACGATTACGCAGCCGAGCACGGTGTGCGTCAGCCGCTCGGTCAAGATGGCCGGATCGCCGAGATGCTGCAGGTCCAGCTGCACGATGATCAACGGCGTGATCGACGCGCTCATGATCCCGTAGTTGATCGCCTTACCCACCACCGCGCCCGCGGCGAACATCGCCGCGAAGCCGACCAGCAGCCAGCCGTTGGGCTCGATCAGCACGACCAGGGCGCCGACCAGCACACCGGCCACAGTGCCGATGCCACGCAACACCGTTCGCCCGAACACCGAACCCAGCTCAGGCCGGAGCACGATCGCGACGGTGAGCGTGATCCAGTGCTGGTGCTCCATCGGCAACGCGTGGCCGACGATCTCGGCGAGCGTAACGCACAGCCCGAGCCGGAGTGCCGAGTTCAGCGCGAGGCGGTCTGGCACCAGCTCGGCCGCCTGTTCCCGCAGCCAACCACCCATGGTCGCCGGTGAGCGGGGCGTCCGCTCGTGGCCGCTGTCGAGCCGCCGCAGTCCGGCGCACAGTGCCGCCACGCCGTGTCCCGCCTCGCCTTCCAGGAACGGATCGAGGTCCGGCGTCTCGGGGAGTTCCGAGTTGGTCAGGATCGCCGCCGCGACCCGGGTGAGGTGATCGACCACCGGCCGTGGCGCCCGCTCGCCCGCATGGAGCATCGCGACCGCCGCCTCCACGATCGGCGTCGCCTGCGTCAGCAGCGTGAACAGCGACCGGTACGCGGCATCGCGGCTCGGCAGCCATGCCCGCGTGGTGAGCAGCCGGTCGTACGCGGTATTCATCGCGACGGTCAGTTCGTACCGGGCGGCGCGCGACGTCGCGGGGTCATCGTCGCCGAGCATCACGGCGAGCCCCACGAAGACCTTGGCGACCGCGTCTCGCTCCGGAGCGGTGCCTCGCACCGCCCAGCCGGCGAACCCGACCACCAGGCTCCACGCCATGCCCGCGGCGAACGAAGCGAGCAGCGCCCCTAAGCCGAGTTGACCGTGATGCTCCGCCGCACCGATCACGCCGAAGACCAGCAGCAGCATGCCCGCCACGCCCGACGCCGCACCCACTCTGGCGACCAGCACGGACGACAGCGCGAGCACCACGATCACCGGCGAAGCGAGCGCGGGCAACTCGAGCGTGAGCGACCCGATGACGTAGCCGATCAGCGCGGTCAGCGCCGCGCCACCGAGCCGGAACACCCGCCTGCGGTACGGGCCGCCGTCATCGGCGAGCACCACGGGCAGGCCGCCGATCGACGCGAGGGCGCCCAGGTCGGGGCGGTCCACCGCGAAGCCGACGGCCAGCGGCAACGCGAGCACCAGCGCCCCGCGCGCCGCGGCCCGGTACGGCACGGGCACCGAACGCCTGCTCAGTAGGTGGACGAGCCACCGAGGTGGCTCGTAGTCCCGTGGGCCGGTAACCCGGAAGGCGTGCACGCACCCATCTTTACTTATGCCGTTGCCCTTCGTGAGCGAATGTGCGTGCTCATGATCGGGCAGCCTCTCCTTGCGGAGAAGCGGTCCCCGTCTGACCAGCCTGGAAAGACTGTGCGGGGTTGACGCTTCACAGCCACCCGCCCGGCCACCCAGTTACGGGTCGGACCCGGTCTTACAGTCGGCTCCACGTCCTGCCACCGGACCACTCCCGGCGGATCGGGTCGGAACCAGACTTGGCTTTCGCCTGACCCCCACCGCGACCACAACTACGGTAACCGCGCCATCTGCCAAACCGCGGAAGCGACTCGCAGACGGTCACATTCAGTCACGATTGGTCACGAACCACCGAGCAGTTTACTTATGCCCCTCGCGACGTACCCTTACCGGCACACGAACCCGTCGGGAGGCGCCCATGTCAGCGAAGTCGTTCACCTTCGAGGTCAACCGCTCCAGCAGCGCAGCGCCGGAGAAGCTGTTCGCCCTGGTCAGCGACGGTTCCCGGTGGCCTGAGTGGGCTAAGCCGCTGGTGGTGAGCGGATCGATGGTGACAGAGGGCAACCCCGCGCCGGGCGGTGTCGGCGCGATCCGCAAGCTCGGCGTCGGCCCGGTCGGTGTCAAGGAGCAGACCACGGCTTACGAGCAGGACCGGTTGCACGCCTACGCGATGCTGACGCCCGGCCCCGCCAAGGACTACCGCGCCGAGGTCCGGCTGACCCCGCGCGAAGACGGCGGCACCGACCTCCGCTGGACCGGCAAGTTCAACGAGGGCGTGCCCGGCACGGGCAAGATCGTTCAGCGCAGCTTGAGCAAGCTGATCGGCACCTTCGCGACCAAGCTGGTCAAGGCCGCCGAACGCACCGGAAGCTGAAAGACGCCTTCAGTCCACTGGACGGACTGAATGGGCCACTCACTCCATTGAACGTTGGTCAGTTCTGCCGTTGCATGCGCGGAAAGGTGTCGACGAGCAGGGTGATCAGCTGCTCGGTGAGCACGAGTTGCACCTGCTCGCGGGTCAGGTTGCCATGCGTGATCCACTCGCGGCCGAGCGCCTTGACCATCCCGCCGTAAGCCCGCACCAGGGCGCGCAGCTGCTCCCCCTCCGGTTCGGCGTCGTACATACCGACCGTCTTGAGCAGATTCACCGCCGCCTGCTCGTCGGCCTCGGCGAGGATGCGCTCCACCTCCGGGTCGTTGCCGACGCCCTCGGTGCCGAGCACCGCGATCCAGGTCTTGCCGTGCGCGCCGATGGCGTCGAGCAGCCAGTCCACGCTGAACTCCACCCGCTCGCGCAACGGGCCGGTCGGCACCTTCGCACGGCCGGCTTTCGGCACCGTGACCATCCGCTGCACAACCTCAAGATATAGGCCGCGCTTGGAATCGAAATAGTGGTTGATCAAACCGCGCGCGACGCCCGCCTCCCGCGCGACGTCGGTGGTCGACACCGCCGCGTAGGGCCGCTCACCGAAGAGCCGGATCGCGCACGCGAGGATCTGCTCACGCCGTTCGTCCGGCTCGAGGCGCCGCCAACGAGGAACCGTTTCGGTACTCATGGGTTGCCATCTTGCCTTAGGTTTTCGGTTCTGGTCCGCTCTTGTTCAACCACGGGAGCCATTCGGGCACGTCCTTCTTCACAGTTTGCGTGAACTCCGGTGGCCTGCGTTGCAGGAACGACATGACGCCCTCAATGGCGTCGGGAGCCTGCGCGCACTCGGCGATCAGCCGCGAGTCGAGCTTGTGCACGGGCAGCGGCGAGTCGAGCGGGCTCATCCGGTACAGCATCTGGCGGATGACGGCCACCGAGACCGGGGCCGTTGCCGCGATCAGTTCGGCAGCGAGCTCGTACGCCTTGGCCAGCACTTCGTCCGGCTCGTGCAAGCTGTGCACCATTCCGGCGGCCAGCGCCTCCTCGGCGTCGAACACCCGGCCGCTCACCATCCAGTCCAGCGCCTTGCCCATGCCGACCAGCCGCGGCAGGAACCAGGTCGAAGCGCCTTCCGGATAGATACCGCGGCGGGAGAACACGAACCCGAAGCGGCTGTCGGTCGAGGCCAGCCGGTAGTCGGCGGGCAGGATGATCGTCGATCCCGCGCCGACGGCCGCACCGCGAATCGCCGCGATCACCGGCTTACTGCTCTCGAAGATCCGTCGCGAGCAGCGGCCCGCGGGTTCCTGCCACTCGCCGGCACCCGGTTCGTCGACAACGTCGATCGAGCCGCCCGAGAGGTCGGCGCCGACGCAGAAGTCCTTACCCTCGCCCGTGAGCACGATGACGCGCACGTCTTCGTCCGTCTCCGCCCGCGCGAAGGCGTCGTTGAGCTCGTCGGACATCCGCACCGTGTAGCCGTTGCGCGCCTCGGGGCGGCGCAGGGTGATCATGCAGATCCTGTCAGCCACCCGGTACGCCACGTCTTCGTAGTTCATATTGTCACCATCGCACGCCTATTGACATGCAGTCAACAGTATGCCGGGGTGGTGCGCGAATGACGGCGGCGCTTCCGGGCGGCACCACGGTGCCATGGGGCACCTATATGGCACCCGAGGCCACCCTGGGCTCCCCACTGCTGCTCGGAGATGGGACGAATCGGGCGTGGTGGCGCTTTACCCGGGGCGCGGCGGCCATAAGCTGGCGGCGCTCGGGCAGGGACGCGGCGGCCGTA
>WHSS01000205.1 GCA_009379975.1 Actinophytocola sp. | reverse complement strand
CACAATCATGTCGTGGCCCGTCAGCTGCCGGAGGACTTCACGCCGGGCGCGGGGCCTTCGGCGTTGCCCGCCGTGCCGTAGCGGCCGGATGCGCCTTCGAGTTGCTCCCGTAGCGCGAGTACAGACACCACCCGGCCCGCGGCGGTGTGCACGTTGTCCACCGTCGAGAGGACGTCGGCGGCCGCGGTGTCCGCCCGGACCACGCCGATCGAGCCCGCGCTGCCCGCCGCCGAGGTCCGCCCCGCCAGCACCGCTCCGGCGCCCGACTTGTCCAACTGGGTGGCGAACCGCGCGATGGTCGCCGCGCGGTCGCCGATGCCGTTGCCCTTCGGCTTGCCCCCGATGTGCACCATGGCCAGCTGCGCGGGCCGCACATCGCCGTTGACCTGGATGAATCCTCCGTCGGTCAGCCCGGCCAGCGCGGCATCGCGCTCGTCGGACGAGGCCTGTGGCTCGGCGGATTTGCCGTCGAGCAGCAGCACCTGGCCGAGCAACGCGCCCGCGAGCGTGCCCGGCCCGCCCGAGGTCGGGAACTTCGCGCCCGAAGGCTGCAGCCTGGTCGCGATCTCGGAGAGCTGATCGGACTTCTCCGGATCCGAGAACTCGGGCGTCAGCTGGATCTCCCCGGCGATCTTCGCGCCCGAGGACTTGATCAGCCCGGTGAGGGCGTCTCGCTCCGACGGCTTCACATCATGCGAAGTCACCATGACGACGGTGCGCTTGTCCAGCCTCCCGGACACGACCCTGGGGCCGACCGACCCGGCGAAGCTGTCCGCGTCGGCCAGCCGCGCCCGCAGCTCGGTGCGTTCCGCTTCCAGGTCGGCGACCTGGCTCGCCAGATCGCGCTTGTCCCCCGCCAACCCGGACAGCAGGTTCCCGCTCAGCGTCGTCGAACCGAGCACGACGCCCACCGCCAGCGCGAGGAACACCGCGGCGATGGACAGCACGTGGTACCGCAACGAAATCACGCGAGCAACCCCTTTACCCAGTCGGACAGCGCGATCCACTGCGCCTTCGCCCAGTCCAGATACACCGCACCGACATCGGACATCAGCAGCGCGGCGGCCACCACGGCGAGCGCGGCCAGCACAAGCAGCACGACGGCCGTGACGGAGACCCGGCTTCGGTGCAAGGTCGCCACCGCCTTGCCGTCGACCAGCTTCGTGCCCAGCTTGAGCCGGGTCAGGAAGGTCGACGGGTTGGAGCCGGACCTGCCTCGGTCCAGAAACTCCCGGAGCGTGGCCTGAAAGCCCACCGAGACGACCAGGCTCGCGCCATGCGCATCGGCAAGCAGCAGCGCGAGGTCTTCGGCATTGCCGGAGGCCGGGAAAGTCACCGCGCCGATACCGAGGTCCTGGATGCGCTCGACACCCGGAGCGTGGCCATCCGGCTGCGCGGGCACGACCACCTCGCCCGCGACCTTGAGCGTGTCCGCCTCGATGCCCGTCGGGTCGCCGACGATCACATCCGGCGTGTAGCCGAACGACCGCAAGGTATCCGCACCCGCGTCGACGCCGATCAGCACGGGCCGGTGCTCGCCGATGTATTTCTTGAGCCGCTTGAGGTCTTCCGCGTGATCGTTTCCCGGCGCGACGACCAGCACATGCCGGTCCCGCAGCCGCAGCCGCAGTTCGGGCACGCCTACGCCGTCGAGAATCAGCGTGCGCTCGGCTCGCATGAATTCCATGGTGTTCGCGGAGAACGCCTCGAGCTGCGCCGACATCCCCGCCTTCGCCTCGATCATCAGGTCCGCAACGGTGTCGGGGGTCTGCTGCACGCCACGCGCCAGCTCACGAGAGCCGCCGTATACACCGCCCTCGTGCAGCCGGATCCGGCTGCCGTCCTTGATGACGCGCAGCGCATCACTCCCGACCCCGTCAATGAGCGGAATTCCCGCGCCGACCAGCACTTCCGGGCCGAGATTGGGAAACCGCCCGGAGATGGACGGGGACGCGTTCACCACGCCCGCGACCTCGGCCTTGACCAGCGCATCGGCGGTCGACCGATCGAGGTCGACCTGATCGAGCACGACGATGTCACCGGGGCCGACTCTGCGCAGCAGCTCGCCGGTGCGCCGGTCGACCCGCGCCACACCAGGTGTGCCAGGAAGAACTTCGCTATGCCGAGAGAGTAAGCCACTGAGCTTCATGTGCCCGATAGTGACAAACGGTTACTCCGTTCGGCGGTCGCCACGCCGTGCCGGTTACGAAATCCTGGCCGGTTACCTTGTGAGCTGGCTCATTCGGCCTTATCTGATTCGGCCAATGAGAGCAGTTCCTCCGCGTGCGCCCGGCCGGTTTCCGTGCCGTCCATTCCCGCCAGCATCCGCGCCAGCTCGACCACGCGATCGCCGCTGCCGAGGGTGCGCAAGTCACTACGCGTCACGCCGTCGTCGGTGCCCTTGTCGACCACGATGTGCTTGTCCGCATAGGCGGCCACCTGCGGCAGATGTGTCACGGCCACTACCTGGTGACTCCGCGCCAGCCGCGCGAGCCGCCTGCCGATCTCGACCGCGGCCCGGCCGCCGACACCGGCATCGACCTCGTCGAAAACCAGGGTCGGCACCGTGTCGGCACTCGCGACGACGACCTCGATCGCCAGCATCACCCGCGAAAGCTCACCACCGGAAGCGCCCTTGTGCACCGGGAGGGCGGGGGCACCCTGGTGTGCGCGCAACAGCAGCTCCACCTCGTCGACGCCGTACCTGCTCGCGTGCAGCCGTTCCCCAGCCACCACCAGCGCCGCCTGATCCGCCTCGCCCTCGGCAGGCTTGGCCCGCACGACGACGTCGATCTCGGCCTGCGCCATCGCCAGCCCGGCGAGCTCGGCGGTGATCGACGACGCCAGCTCGGCCGCCGCGGCCTTTCGTGCCTTGGTGACCCGGGTGGCGTGACCGGCGAGCTCGGCGGCCAGCTCGTCCCGGCGCGCGGCCAGCTCGGCGAGCGCCTCCTCCGAGGTGTCCATGTGCGCGAGCTGCTCTCGCGCGTCCGCCGCCCAGGCCAGCACGCCTTCGATGTCCGCGGCGTACTTGCGGGTCAGCTTCTTCAGCTCGGCCTGGCGGGCAAGCACCTGCTCCAGCTTCTGCGGATCCGCGTCCAGCGAGTCCAGGTAGGCTCCCAGCTCGGCGCCGACATCGGCCAGCTGCACCACCACTTGCGAGAGCCGGGACTCGAGCGCGGTCAGCTCGGGGTCGTTCGCCCCGCCGAGCCTGCGCTTCGCGTCGCCGATGAGACCGAGCGCGCCCGGCTGATCGGGGTCGCCCTCCTCCGCACCGGACACCGCTGCCTGCGCCGCCGTCGCGGTCTCCCGCAGCTCGTCGGCCTCGGCGAGGCGTTTGACCTGTTCGGCGAGCTGGGTGTCCTCCCCCGGCTCCGGTTCTACCGCGTCGATCTCGGCCAGCCCGTGGCGCAACATGTCGGCCTGCTGCGCCAGCTCGCGGGACCGGCTGGTGCGTTCGGCGAGCTCCCGCACCGCCTCCTGCCACGCCGAGAAGACACGCTGATACTCGGCGAGCGGTTCGCCGACGTCGTCACCGGCGAAGCGGTCGATGATGGCGCGCTGCTCGGTCGGCCGGGTCAATCGCAGCTGATCGTTCTGCCCATGCACGGCGATGACCTGCTCGGCGAGCTGCGCGAGCACACCGACCGGGACCGATCGGCCGCCGAGGTGGGCCCGGGAACGACCGTCCTTGCCGACGGACCGCAGCGCGATGACACTGCCGTCCTCGTCGGGATCGGCTCCGGCGTCCTCGACGACCGCGGTGGCCTCGGGCAGCGGCGCGAGCTCGAATCGGCCTTCCACGACGGCCTTCTTCGCCCCGGCACGAACCCGGGAGGCATCGGAGCGGCCGCCGGAGAGCAGGTGCAGCCCGGTGACGACCATCGTCTTACCAGCACCGGTCTCCCCGGTAACCACGGTGAATCCCGGGTGCAGCTCTAGGAGGGCGTCGTCAATCACTCCGAGGCCCTGGATCCGCATCTCGGCCAGCACGGGTCCCACCGTAGCGGTTTACGCGGACAACTCCCCGCAGCCCACGGTGTTTCGTGGGTGTTTGCGGCCAACTACCACCCGGGTGGTAGTTGGCCGCAAACACCCACGAATGCTCAGCCGCGCGAGTGCCGCTCCCGCCAGCCTTTGACCGGCAGGTCGAACTTGTGCACCAGCCGGTCGGTGAACGGGCCCTCCCACAGCCGGACCAGCCGGACCGGGACCGCGCCGCTGTTCACCTGGACGCGGGCGCCGGGCGGCAGCTCGACGTTGCGCATCCCGTCGCAGGTCAGCACGCCGGTGGAGCCGTCGGGGTCGATGTCCACCGTGACGACGGACTTCCGGGAGACCACCATCGGCCGCGCGAACATGGCGTGCGCGTTGCTGGGCACCACCACCAGCGCTTCGACATCCGGCCAGATGATCGGCCCGCCCGCGGAGAACGCGTACGCGGTCGAACCGGTCGGCGTCGCGCACAGCACGCCGTCACACCCGAAGGACGACACGGGATGGCCGTCGATGGTGATCAGCGCGTCGAGGATCCGCTCGCGTGTGCCCTTCTCCACACTGGCCTCGTTCAACGCCCAGGTGCGGGCGAACGTCCGCCCGTCGACGGTCACGGTGACGTCGAGGGTCATCCGCTCCTCGACCTGATACGTGCGGTCCACCACCCGCCGCACGGTCTCGGCGAGGGCATCGGAGTCCGCCTCGGCGAGGAAACCCATCCGGCCGAGGTTCACGCCGAGTACCGGCACCTGGGCGGGCCTCGCCAGTTCGGCGGCGCGCAGCAGCGTCCCGTCGCCCCCGAGCACGAAGACCAGCTCCGCCCCGGCCGCCGGGTCCGCGTCGTGCTCGACCACGATGAACTGCGACGGATCTCCGGCGTCGCCGTTGGCGTCGATCGCGAGGAACTCCGCTACCTGCTTGGTGAGCAACCGCAACGTGAACCCGGCCGCACTGAAGAGCTCCGCCACCTCGCGCGCGGCGTCCCGATTCGACTCGCGGTCTGGGTGAACGACCAGCAGGACCTGCCTGCTCATGCGGGACCGCCTGCGATCGCCGCCCGCACGAGCGCCTCGACGGCTGCGGGGGATGTTTCGCCCTCGTCGGTCATGCGGTCCTCCTGTGTGGACGCGGTGGCGTCGGTGGCCACGCTGCGCAGCCATGCGAAGTATTCAACGTTGCCCGACGGCCCCGGCAGGGGGCTCGCCACAACGCCCGCGGTACGCAATCCGAGCTCTCCCGCGACGGTCAGCACGTCGAGCACCGTGCCGGCCCGCAGCTCAGGCTCGCGCACGACTCCCCCGCTGCCGAGCCGGTCTTTGCCGACCTCGAACTGCGGCTTGATCATGGGCAGCAGGTCCGCGCCCGGCAGCGCGCAGGCGGCCAGCGCGGGCAGCACCAGGCGCAGTGAGATGAACGACAGATCGGCCACGATCAGCTCTACCGGCCCGCCGATGTCCGCCGCGGTGAGCGAACGGACGTTGGTCTTGTCCAGGACGACGACGCGCTCGTCGGTGCGCAGCCGCCAGTCGAGCTGCCCCCTGCCGACATCGGCCGCGATCACCTGCTTCGCGCCACGCCGGAGCAGCACATCGGTGAATCCGCCGGTGGACGCACCCGCGTCAAGGCAGCGTTTGCCCTCGACGGACAGGCCACGCGGCTCGAACGTGGTCAACGCGCCGAGCAGCTTGTGCGCGCCACGCGAGGCCCAGCCCGGGTCGTCCTCGTCGCGCACCACGATCGCGGCATCGGTAGAGACAGCGGTCGCCGCCTTCTTCGCCGCCATGCCGGCGACGGTAACCTTGCCTTCGGTGATCAGCGCGGCCGCGTGATCCCGGGAGCGGGCCAGTTTGCGCCGCACCAGCTCCGCGTCGAGCCGCGCCTTGCGCGCCATGGTCTCTAGACCTTGTCGATGCCGGACAGCGCGACGGTCAATTCGGTGTGCACGGCATCGAACCGTTCGACATGTTCGGCGACCGGGACGTCATCGAGTGCGTCCAGCCCGCGAACCGCATCGGCGACGCCGGCGAGCGGGTCGGTGTCCTGCGGTGCGGTCTGCGGCGGCCGTGGCACCGGGCGATCCATCTGTTCCTCCACGTGGTCAACGGTAGTCGATCCGTCACAATCCGAGCGAACGCACGGCCTCCCGCGCGCCGTCGTCGACCGCACTCACCCTGGCGTGTCCCGAGGCCCACGCGCGCTCGCACAGGGCGCGCAACAGGTTGAACGGGTCCCCGGCGCCGCTGACAAGAAGCGTGTCGCCGTCGACGCCGATGTGCCAGCCGTCGCGCGGCCCGATCGCCAGCGACGCCGCGGGAACGCTCAGCGACGTCAGGTCCGGCGCCAGATACTGGGGACGCTGTCCTTCGGGGGCGGCCAGCACATCGTGGGGCGTCGCGACGCCGGTGAAAACCAGCAGCGCGTCCATCTTGGCCGCGACCGCGCCTGCGATGTCGGTGTCCAGCCTGTCGCCTACCACGAGCGGGCGATCGGCCCCGGCGGCCAGCGCTGCTTCGGTGAAGAGGCCGGGCTCGGGCTTGCCCGCCACCTCGGGGTCCGTACCGGTCGCACTGCGCAGCGCCGCGACCATCGAACCGTTGCCGGGTAACAGCCCGCGTTCGGTGGGCACTGTGGGGTCGGCGTTGCACGCCACCCATCGGGCACCGGCTCGAATCGCCAGGCAGGCCTCGGCCAGCTCCGCCCACCCCGTATCGGGCGAATGCCCCTGGATCACCGCGCCGATCTCGTCGGTGAAGCTTCGCGCCGTTCGCAGCCCGACGGCACGAACTTCTGCCTCGAGCGCTCCCGTGCCGACAACCAGGACCAGCGTCTCCGGCGGGACCAGCGCCGCGAGCAGGCTCGCACCGGCTTGCGCACTGGTCGCGACCTCGTCAGAACGTGCCGGTACCCCGAGGTCGCGCAGGCGAGCCGCGAACTGGTGCGGCGCCTTGGATGCGTTGTTCGTGACGAATCGGACGGCCACGCCCGCATCGTGTGCGGCCTCGATGCCCGCTGCCGCGCCGTCGATCGGCCGGACGCCGTCGTAGACGGTCCCGTCCAGATCGAGCAGCACCGCGTCGTGGAGATCAAGCAAGGATGCGGGCGAACTCATGCGAGTTCGGCGGCTCGTTCTGCCGCGTCGGTCTCTTCCGCCGTGTCCGCCTCGGCCGCGTGGATGAACCAGGTAGCAGCCTCGTCAGTACGGCCCGCGGCGAGCAGGTTGTCCGCGTAGGCGTAGAACAGCCGTGCACTCCAGGGTTGCCGCTGCGAAGGCTCCAAGTCCTTACCCTGCAACGACACCACCGCGGCATCGAGTTGGCCGATATCCCGCCGGGCCCCGGCGGCGACGATGCGCAGTTCGACCGCGATCTCCTGCGGCAACTTGTTCATGTCGGCCTCTTTCGCCAGGTCAAGGGCGCGCTCCGGGCGGCCCAGCGCCCGTTCGGCGTCCGCCATGACGGCGACGTGCATATCGGTGCGCGTCATCCGGCGCACCGCTCGTAGCTCCGAAAGCGCCTCCGACCACTGGCCGGCGTGGTAGGCGGCGAGGCCAACCGCTTCGCGCACGATCGCGATACGGGAGGCCTTCGTCTTGACGTATCGGGCATGCTCCAGCGCCGCTGCCGGGTCGGTGTCGAGCAGCGCACCGGCCGCCACCAGATGCTTGCCGACGAGCTCGGCCAACTCCTTCGGCAGGCTGCGCAGTTCCTTGCGCGCCTCGGGGTCCAACTGGGAGAACTCGATTTCTTCGGGCACCGCAGGACCAGCAGGGACCCGCGGTTCGTCGCGCCGGTCGTTGTCGCGCCTGCGGTCACGGTCGCCGCGGTCGTTACGCTGTGGCCGGGCGCGATCGTCACGGCGTGGGCCGCCACCGTCGTCCCGGCGCGGCCCGCCACTGCGCTGCGGACGACCGTACCGGTCATCAGGGCGAGGGCTGCCTCGCCGACCCGTTTCCGACACGTGACCTCCTGCTTGAATAAGACACTGGAAGGCTATCCCGCACTGGCCTTGCCGAATCGCGCGCCCCGGTGAGTCGAGCCCATACAAGCCGCTGGCCGACGGCGCGTTCGTCGCGACGTGCATCCTCGGAAATGCCCGAGGCCCCGGGAGGACGGCTTATCGTCCTCAACCGGGGCCTCAGCTGAAGGGTGTTCGGCGGTGTCCTACTCTCCCACACCCCTTCGGGTGCAGTACCATCGGCGCTGGCAGGCTTAGCTTCCGGGTTCGGGATGGGTCCGGGCGTTTCCCTGCCGCTGTGGCCGCCGTAACTCTATGAAACTGTT
>WHSS01000111.1 GCA_009379975.1 Actinophytocola sp. | reverse complement strand
TCGGTGCTAGCCGCGGGTGGCCAATGACCGCAGGAAGAATGCGACGTTGGCCGGCCGTTCCGCGAGCCGGCGCATGAAGTAGCCGTACCAGTCCTCGCCGTACGGCAAATACACGCGCAGTGCGTGACCCGCACCGACGATGCGGCGCTGCTCGTCCGGGCGGATTCCGTGCAGCATCTGGAATTCGTGGTCGTCCGCCGTGCGGCCGAAGGTGGTGGCGAGCTCGGTGGCGATCGCGATCATGCGCGGGTCGTGCGTCGCGACCATGGGATAACCGGTGCCCGCCATCAGGGTCCGCAGGCAACGGACGTAGGAGCGATCCACTTCGGACTTGTCCTGGTAGGCCACCGACGCGGGCTCCCGGTAGGCGCCCTTACAGAGGCGGACCCGCGATCCCGGTGTCGCCAAGGCGCGGCAGTCGGCTTCGGTGCGACGCAGGTAAGCCTGCAACGCGACCCCCACCCAGCCGAAGTCGGTGCGGAGCTCTTCCACGATCGCCAGCGTCGAGTCGGTCGTCGTGTGGTCTTCCATGTCGACCGTCACCGTGGTGCCCGCGGCGGCGGCCGCCGCACAGATCCGGCGCGCGCCGTCGAGCGCGACCGTCTCGCCGTCAACGCCGAGGTACTGGCCGAGGGCGGAGAGCTTCACCGACACCTCGGCCGAGTCACTCAGCCCGGCCGAAGACACGGCGGCCAGCATCCGCTCATATGCGACGACGGTCGCCTTTGCCTGCGCGAGCGTGGTGACGTCCTCGCCGAGGTTGTCCAGGGTCACCCGCAGGCCGGCCGCGGCGAGCCCGGTCGCCGTGCGCAGGGCATCGTCGACCGAGCGGCCCGCGACGAACCGGTCGACGACCGGGGCGGCGAGCGGCGTGTGTTCCACGAGATCGCGCAGCCGGGGCGAACGACTCGCCGCCAGCAGGCTGGATCGCAGCATGGGCGTGCTCCTACAGTCGGGCTACTCACGGCCTAACCCTGGTGCGGGTAGCGCGAGGCGCGCGGGGCGTCGAAGGTCTCCTTGATGGAGCGGGGGCTGCTCCAGCGCAGCAGGTTGTAGATCGAACCCGCCTTGTCATTGGTGCCCGACGCCCGGGCACCGCCGAAGGGCTGCTGCCCGACGACAGCGCCGGTCGGCTTGTCGTTGACGTAGAAGTTGCCCGCGGCGAAGCGAAGCGCCTCTCCGGCATGCGCGATGGCCGCCCGGTCCCTGGCGATGATCGCGCCGGTGAGGCCGTAGGGCGAGCCGTTGTCGACCTGATCGACGACCCGGTCGTAGTCGGCGTCGTCATAGACGTGGACGGCGAGCACCGGGCCGAAGTACTCGGTGCTGAAAACCGGGTGCGACGGGTCGGAGCCGAGCAGCACGGTGGGCCGCACGAAGTAGCCCTGCTCGTCATCGGCGGTGCCGCCCGCGACGATCTCCAGCGAGTCGTCCACGCGGGCGGTGTCAAGGACCCCGGTGAGCTTGCTGAAGGAGCGCCGGTCGATGACGGCTCCCATGAAGTTGCCGAAATCGGTGACGTCGCCCATCTCGAGGCTGTCGACCTCGCTGGTGAGGTCGTCGCGCAGCTTGTGCCACAGCGATCGGGGCACATAGGCGCGGGAGGCAGCCGAGCACTTCTGGCCCTGGTACTCGAACGCGCCGCGAACCAGGGCGGTGCGGAGCACGTCGACGTCGGCCGAAGGGTGGGCGAGCACGAAGTCCTTGCCGCCGGTCTCGCCGACGATGCGCGGGTAGCCGTGGTAGCGGTCGATGTTCGCGCCGACCTGCGACCAGAGCTGGCGGAAGACCCGCGTCGAGCCGGTGAAGTGGATGCCTGCCAGCGCCGGGTCGGCCAGTGCGACCTCGGAGACCGCCTGGCCGTCGCCGGTTACCAGGTTGATCACGCCGGGCGGCAGGCCCGCTTCTTCGAGCAGGCGCATGGTCAGATGCGCGGCGAAGGACTGCGTCGGCGCGGGCTTCCACAGCACGACATTGCCCATCAAGGCCGGTGCGGTGGGCAGATTGCCCGCGATGGCGGTGAAGTTGAACGGGGTGATGGCGTAGACGAAGCCCTCGAGCGGGCGGTGGTCCATCCGGTTCCATACGCCGGGCGAACTGCTCGGCTGGCCGGCCATGATCTGCCGCGCGAATTCGACGTTGAACCGCCAGAAGTCGGCCAGTTCGCACGCGGAGTCGATCTCGGCCTGGATCGCGGTCTTGGACTGCCCGAGCATCGTGGCCGCGTTCAGCGTCGACCGCCATGGGCCGGACAGCTTCTCGGCGGCGCGCAGGAAGACCGCCGCGCGCTCGTCGAAGGACATCGCGCGCCATGCGGGGGCGGCGTGCTGCGCGGCATCGATGGCCGCACGCACGTCGGCCTGGGTCGCGTTGCCCAGGGTGCCGAGCACCGAGGCGTGGTTGTGCGGCTGGACGACGTCGATGCGTTCGCCGGAGCCCGGCCGTTGTTCCCCGCCGATGGTCATGGTCAGCTCGAGCGGCTCTTTGACCAGTGCGGTCAGGGCGTCGGTGAGTTCGGCGCGTTCCGGGCTGCCAGGGGCGTAATTCAGCACCGGCTCGTTGACGGGCGTTGGCGGGGCGGTCACCGCATCCACTTGTCGGCTCCTTAATTGGCTGGGCGAGGGGTATTAGAGGAAACGTTAGGCAACGGCCGATCCCGAAGGGTTGTGTAGTTGGCCAGCATGTAGGCGTACGCTTTGGCTGATCCCACAACAATGGGAGGTTACGGACGTGGAACCCCGCGGTGCGACGTTGCGGCAGCTGTTGATCTCGCTCGGCGAGTCCATGCTGCAGATGCAGGTGGCGCCCGCCGGCCTCGAGGTCGAGGTGCGAGACATCGTCATCTGCGATCCGGAGGACGCGTCCGATCTGCGCCGGCATGACCTCGCGCTGCTCGTCGGCGCGCGCGGCCGGGCGGCGGTGGCGTCGGTGCGGGAGGCTGGCGCCAGGGGAGTGGCCGCGATCGCGGTCAAGTCCGATCCGTCGCGGCGCACCGCCACGTTCAGCACCCCGCTGCTCGCCGCGGCCCGCGATGCCGGGATCGCCCTGCTCGCGGTCGGCCCCGAGGTGCGTTGGGGGCACCTCGAAGCGCTGGCCAAAGACGTGCTCATCGGGGCGTCAGGAAGCACGGAGGCCGACGCCGGCGAGCTGCGCACCGACCTGTTCGGGCTGGCGCAGACGGTCGCGACGGTGACCGGCGGGCATGTCAGCATCGAGGACACCGCCAACCGGGTCATCGCCTACTCCAGCACCGGCGACGAGGTCGACGAGCTGCGCAGGCTGTCCATCCTGGGCCGGAAGGGCCCGGAGCCGTACCTGAAGCTGTTGCGCGACTGGGGTGTCTACCGGCGGCTGCGCGCGTCGGACGAGGTGGTCCGTGTCGAGGCGAGGCCCGAGCTCGGCATCCTGGAACGCATCGCCGTCGGCATTCATGCCGGCCGGTTGCCGCTCGGCACGATCTGGGTAGCCCAGGGTGCTGAGCCACTCGGGGAACGTGCCGAGCGGGCCTTGGTCGGGGCGGGCCGGGTGGCCGCGACCCAGCTTGCGCGGCGCAGGCATGAGCCCGATGTCGGCTTGCAGTTCCGGGAGAACGTGCTCGCCGGCCTGCTCGACGGCCGGGTGGAGGCGGAGTCGGCCGCGGAGCAGATCGGCCTCGCGCCGGATACCGGCGCCGCGGTGATCGGGTTCAGCATCGCCGAGCACGCCCGCGCCGACCGCCCGGCGCAGGAGGTACTGCGCGCGGAGATGATCAACCTGATCTCGGTGCACGCTGCCGCCTTCCGTCGTTCCGCGCTGGTGGCCGCGCTCGACGGGCGGACGTATGTGCTGTTGCCGGAACTCGCGGGCACCGGCGGCGACGACGATCGGGTGAAGCGTTCCGTGCTGGCTTTCGCCACCGACGTCGCACTGGCCGCGACGCGCGACCTGCGAACACCGGTGCAGGGCGGTGTCGGTTCGGTCGTCGCGGGAGTGTCGGAGGTCCGCGGTTCGCGGGAGGAGGCGGACCGGGTGCTCGACGCGATCGGCGGCGATCTAAACCGCCGGGCCGCCGCGCTCGATGACGTGCGCGCCGACGTGCTGCTCGCCGAGACGGCCGCGTTGCTGCGAGCGAACCCTGGCGTTCGCGATCCCCGTGTGACGGCGCTGCGCGAGCACGACGAGCGGCATCGCGGCGAGCTCGCCGTCTCGGTGTTGGCCTACCTGGACGCGCTCGGTGACGTGCGGGCCGCCGCCGCGGCGCTCGGCGTGCACCCCAACACCGTGCGGTACCGGGTGCGGCGCGCCCGCGAGATCAGCGACATCGATCTGGCCGACCCGAAACAGCGGTTGTTCACCCAGTTGCAGCTACGCCTGACGTGAACTCCGCGCGCTGAAAGACGCACTCAGTCCACTGGACGGAGTGAAAGGAGCTTTCAGTCCGTTGAGCGGACTGAAGGCGTCTTTCAGCGCCGGGTTAGCCTCCCGTCCATGGATCTGAGCACCCGCTCCGCGGGGTTCGCCGCGTTCTGGACCGAGCGGCACCTGTGCACCCTGACGACGGTCCGGCCCGACGGCACGGCGCATGTCGTCCCGGTGGGCGTGACGCTGGACCTGCCGACGGCCACCGCGCGGGTGATCTGCTCGGGGACCTCGCACAAGGCGCGGCTGGCCAGGGCGGCGGGGGAGCGGGGCGTCGTGGTCGCGGTGTGCCAGGTGGACGGCCGCCGCTGGTCGACGCTGGAAGGCAGGGCGATCCTGCGTGGCGAACCGGCCGCCGTCGCCGACGCCGAAGCCCGCTACGCCGCCCGCTACCGGCAGCCGAGGGCGAACCCGCGGCGCGTGGTGCTCGAGATCTCGGTGGCGCGCGTGCTCGGCAACCTCTGAGGGAAAATTGGCGGAGCGATGCCTGAATGTCGGACTCGCCCGGGCCAGCGCGGCGCGGCACACTGGGGGTCATCATGACTTTGCAGACCGACCTCGAAGCCGCCGTGCGCGGTTCGGTTGATTTCTCCGGCCGCAGGCGGGCCGAGTACAGCTCCGACGCGTCGAACTACCGCCGGGTGCCGCTCGGTGTGGTGTTCCCGCTCGACGTGGCCGACGTCGAAGCCGCCGTCGCGGTGTGCCGGCAGCACGATGTGCCGATCACCACGCGCGGCGGTGGCACGTCCATCGCGGGCAATGCGATCGGCTCCGGCGTGGTCATCGAGCTGTCGCGCCACTTCAACCGGATCCTGGAGATCGACGCGGCCAACCGGACCGCGCGCGTCGAGGCCGGCGTGGTGCCCGATGTGCTCAACGAGGCCGTCGCCAAGTACGGCCTGCGGTTCGGGCCTGACCCGTCCACGCACGGCCGCTGCACCATCGGCGGCATGGTCGGCAACGATGCCTGCGGCTCACACTCGGTCGCGTGGGGCCGTACCTCGGACAACGTCGTCGAGCTCGAGATCCTCACCTACGACGGCGTCCAGATGCGAGTCGGCGCCATGCCGCCCGGCGAACTGGATGTGGCGGTCACCCGGGGCGGCGACGCCGGCCGGATCCATGGTCAGCTGCGCGAGATCGCCAGCACCCACCGAGCCGCGCTGCGGACCGAGCTCGGCAGGTTCCCCCGGCAGGTGTCCGGCTACGGGCTGCATCACCTGCTCGACGAGAACGGCTGCGACGTCGCCCGCGCCCTGGTCGGCACCGAAGGCACGTGTGTCATCGTGCTGGCCGCGACGGTGCGCCTGGTGCCGCTGCCCGTCGAGCAGCGACTGGTCGTCGCCGGGTTCACCGATTCCGTCGCCGCCGCCGACGCGGTACCGGATGTCCTGCGCCACAGCCCGCTCACCTGCGAGGGGATCGACGTCCGCATCCTCGACGTGCTGCGGGACCGCCGCGCGGGCGCGGTGCCGGAAGACGTGCTGCCGCAGGGGGCGGCGTGGCTGCTGATGGACGTCGACACGACCGGCGACGGCAGCCGTGCGACCGCACTGGCGGAGGGCCTGGAGGGCATCGACGGGATGCTCGGCGTCACCGTCGTCGACGATCCGGCGCACCGCAAGGCGGTGTGGAAGATCCGCGAGGACGGCGCTGGGCTCGCGACGCGCTCGGTCGACGGCACGCTGTCGTGGCCGGGCTGGGAGGACGCGGCGGTGCCCCCGGAGAATCTCGGCAGCTACCTGCGGGGGTTCTACGCGCTCCTCGACAAGTACGGGTTGCACGGCGTGGTCTACGGCCACTTCGGTGAAGGCTGCCTGCACGTACGGCTCGACTTCGACTTCTCGACCACCGGGGGAGTGGGGAAGTTCCGCGACTTCATGCGGGCCGCGTCGGAGCTCGTCGTCGCTCACGGCGGAGCGTTGTCCGGCGAGCATGGGGACGGTCGCGCCCGCTCGGAGTTCCTGTCCACCATGTACAGCCAGGAGATGCTGCGGGCCTTCGCCGAGTTCAAAGCCGTCTGGGACCCGCGGGGCAGGCTCAACCCCGGGGTGATCGTCGATCCCAGCGCGGTCTCCGATGACCTGCGGCTTGATCCCGGCAACAAGTGGCGCAAGCTGCCGGTCAAGCTCGCGTTGCACGAGGACCGCGGCGAGATCGGCCAGGCAGTGCATCGCTGCGTCGGTGTCGGAAAGTGCCGCACCACGTCGGGTGGCGTGATGTGCCCGAGTTACCGCGCGACCCGGGACGAGAAGGACAGCACGCGCGGCAGGGCGCGGGTACTGCAGGAGATGCTGCTCGGCGAGACGGTCAAGGACGGCTGGCGCTCCGATGAGGTCGGTGAGGCGCTGGATCTGTGCCTGTCGTGCAAGGGGTGCAAGAGCGACTGCCCGGTCGGCGTCGACATGGCGACCTACAAGTCCGAGTACCTGTTTCAGCGCTACCGCCGGCGGATCCGGCCCGCGTCGCATTACTCGATGGGCTGGCTGCCGATGCTGGCCCGCGCCGGTGCCCGGATTCCCAAGACGGTGAACGCGATCATGTCGTCCTGGCTCAGCGGCGCGGTGAAGCGGGCGGGCGGCATCGCGAAGGAGCGGGAGTTGCCGCGCTTCGCCGAGCAGACCTTCATCGACGCCTATGCCGCTCGCGAGCCTCGTGCGACCCCGCACACCCCCGATACTCCGGATATGCCGGACAAGTCGGTGCTGTTGTGGGCGGACACGTTCACGAACTTTTTCTCGCCGCACATCGGGCTCGCCGCGGTGGAGGTGCTCGAAGCCGCCGGGTTCGAGGTGCTGGTACCCGATCAGCCGCTCTGCTGCGGGCTGACCTGGGTGAGCACCGGTCAGCTCAGGGTCGCGCGGAGGCAGTTGCGCCGGTCGATCCGTTCGGTCGCCGCGCTGATCGACGCGGGTATACCGATGGTCGTGCTCGAACCGAGCTGTGCGGCGCTGTTCCGCTCCGACGCGACCGAGTTGCTGCCGCGCGACAACGGTGCGCAGGCCATCGCGAGCGCCAGCTACACGCTGGCCGAATTCCTGCGCAAGTACGCGCAGGACTGGCAGCTGCCCGCCCTCGACGGGCCCGCCAGCGTGCAGGTGCACTGCCACCAGCACGCGATCATGGGATCCGCCGCCGATGGCGCGGTACTGCGCGCGACCGGAGCGAAGACGACCGTGCTCGACGCGGGGTGCTGCGGCCTTGCGGGCAACTTCGGTTTCGAACGCGGGCACTACGAGACCTCGCGCCTGGTGGCCGAACACGGCGTGCTGCCCGCACTGGCGGCGTCATCGCCGGATGCCGCCATCGTGGCGGACGGGTTCAGCTGCCGGACCCAGTTCGAACAGCTGGCGGGGGTGCGGTCCCAGCATCTCGCCGAGGTACTACGGGACGCGCTGCGCAAGCGGCAGGCGAGCCGAATGTGGCGTTGAGTACCGAATAGGTACCGAACGCGTGCGCCACATTCGGCTCGGCCCAGGCGCACGCGGCCTAGTAACAGTGATGCTCGCCGAGCCCGAGACCGCGGAGCCGTAGCTTGGCCACCTTGAGCTGCTCGCCTTCGAGCCGGATGCCGTTGACGTCGGCGTGATCGAGCTGCATCCCCCACGATCCCGCCGGCCCGCGTAGCAGGTCGTTGGTGTCCAGCCTGGCTGCATCGGTGCCCAGTTCGAGCGCGCGCACGTCGACGCTGTCGATCTCCATCCCGGTGCCGTAGGCCGTCAGCTTGTCCAGCAGGATCGGCTTGCTGTCGCCGCTGGTGATGGTGATCGACAGCGGGCCGATGACGGGCAGGTCCAGCACGGTGGACAGGCACAGGGCGTCCCCTTCGCCACCCTCGACGCCCGCGATCGCCATCGCGGTGGCGCCGCCGTCGACGTCGTCTTCCGAGCCGACGTAGGCGGTGATCCGGCTACCTTCGAGCCGTTCCAAGCTGATGTGGAACGGGTTCTGCGAGATGCCGAACTGGACGGGAATGACGCCGGCGATCAACCCGAAGGCCAGCACGCCCACCGCGACCATGCAGACCGCGAACAGCGCGAGCGACCGACGCCATGCCACGTGAGCCCCCTGTTATCGCGGCGGGTGTCTAAGTATGCGGCGTGTCCTTGGGTAACTCCAGCGGAAGCGTCCGCTGGTGCTCCGCCACGCCAAGGGCCGGTTCGTCCGATGTGGACATTTCCTGCTCGTCGTCGAACGGGGGCGGCTCGACCACGTCGGGCACGACCAGTGTGGGGCTGCGCCTGGCGAGAATGACGCCTTCCTCCCATGCGCGATCGATGACCTCGGTGATGTCGACATGCCGCGCTGCCATGATCTCCGGGCTGTTGATCAGGTGATTGGCCCGCGTGACGACCTGCTTGACGACCTCGGCCTCGATGTCGTAGCCGAGGGAGACCAGCTTCGCGGGCAGGTGCTGCGCATCGATCTTGGTCGTGATGTCCGACGTACGCACCTCGTCGACGTCGACGGTGATGGTGAGCCCCGCCGCCGGCACCAGCCGCAGCCGGGTCTGCAGGACGATCTCCAGGCCGAACTTGAAGCGCTGCGGCCGGACCTTGACGCTGGCCCCCACCCGGACGGGGAGGTCGAGCACCACATCCCAGTCACCGCCTGCCGCCCGCCCGGAGATCTCGCCGACGTAGCAGATCGCGTTGGCGCTGCCGATGCCGCCGGGGCCGACCCGCAACGGGCCGACCGGCATCGGATTCTCGATCACCGTCGCCGCCGCGGCCGCGATCCGTTCCGGGTTCGCCGCGGTCGCGAAGAGCTCAGCGGCGAACTCTTCGAGGGACACGGGGGCCATAGCAAGAAGCTAGCAAGCCACCGCGACCGTCGCCCGACTAACGGTGATTGACTTTTGCGCTCGAATGACTAATTGTGACCTGCGTGACAGCAACGAGGCGGTCAGTGACGGGACCCAGCACGCGCGAGCGAGTCCTGGCGGCGGCGGAGCGACGGGCGGCCGCGGTTGGCATGTCCAAGCTGCGGGTGGGACAGGTCGCGGCCGAGGCGGGCGTGAGCAGGCAGACCGTATACAACGAGTTCGGGGACAAGTTCGGCCTGGCCAAGGCGGTAGCCGTCCAGATCGCCAACCGGCTGCTTGACGTGATCGAAATCGAGTTGGCCAAGTATCCGACCTTGGCGGAGGCGGTCGCCGCCGCCACCTCGGTCGCGCTGCGGCTGGCCACCGAGCAGCCGCTGATCCAGCTCGCCCTCACCCACAAGGAGGACGACGACCTCATCGTCCTGCCCACCACCGATGCCGCCCCGGTCTTCGAGATCGCGCGGCAACGGCTGATCGTGGCGGGGGCTCACCTGTGGCCCGAGGCTCACCCTGAGGACATCGAGCTCGCGTCCGACATGGCGACCAGGCTGGTGATCAGCCACATCGTGTGCCCGACCGAGTCGATCGATCAGGCGGCGCGAAAGCTCGCCTACGTGGTGGACGCCCTGGTCAGGGCTCGCGGCGTCGGGGCGTAATCTTGCCCTCGGAATGGCTCGCGCGCCCGCTTCAGCGGCAGTTTGTCCGTCAGCTCGACCATGCGCCTTCCTCAGCCGATGATCGGCGGGCGACCCTCGATGAAGAGGCGGGCGTTGGCGAGGTGAACATCGCCGCCGCGGATGATCGGCTGCACCCAGGTGGCGGGTGCCGCCACGAGTGAGTTGATGACCAAGGGCCGCTCCGCCGTCGCCAGCCCCAGCGACTGCAGCGCGTTGACCAGTTCCGGGGTGATGGGCACCGGCCCCACCTTCGGGCGCAGGATCGGGGGCAGCAGCTCGGCCGAGATGCCCAGCTGCTCGGTGACCAGGCCCGCGATGTCGATGTGGGCGGTGAGTTCGGGCGTCGCCAGCTCGATGCGTTCGATATGCATATCCGTCGCGATCCGGAACGTCTGACCTGGGCTGTTGACCACGTAGCCGGTCAGGTCGGCGCCGGGGATGTAGAGGTCGACGACCTCGGTACGGTTCCCGCAGCCGTCCTCGACGAAGGTCGTGCCGCGCACCTGGACGTCCTTCGCGTTCAGCGTCGCGGTGGAGACGGCGGTGTTGCCGCTATTGCGCGAGCCCTGCCGCGGTACCGGGCTCGGCTTCGGATCTTCCGCCGGGGCGGACCCGCCGCGCCTGCGTTCGCCCGCCGGTTTCCAGCCGAAGGCCATGCTCGACCCGACCATGCCCAGCACCATGCCGAGCAGGAAGCCGCCGAGATTGGACGCCACGAGGGACAGGACCGAGCAGATCATCAACACTATGGCGATGAACATCTGCTGTTCGGGCGCGAAGAAGAACAGCCCGCCGATGACGAGGATGAGCCCGATCGCGACCCCGGTCAGTGCGGCCGAGCCGAGTGCGACCATGTCGAGCGGCGGGCCGAGCGGGTAGGCGATGATCAAGATGCCGCCCAGCACGCCCGCCCAGAACGGCCGGGTGGGCCGCCACCGCCGGAAGCTGCGCCGCCTGCCCGGCATCGGCAGTCGTGCGTCGAGTGCGGCGCCGAACTTGCCGCGCGTCTCGCCCGCGGCCACCGGTGCGCCCGCCCTGGTCTGTTTCATCGCGTCAGAAGCACTCGTGCCGGCCGGGCGTGACCTTGATGCTCAGCCCGGACAGTCGCAGCGAAGCCGCACCGGCGTTGAACGCCGTCATCCGCACATCGCGTGCCTGCAGAGCGCCTGCCTGCAAACCCCAGGATCCCCGCGGGCCCTTAACCAGCTGGTTCTGGTCCAAAGTGGAGCCGTCGCGGCCGAGTTGGGCGTCGCTGAGTACGCCGTCCGGCGTGAGGAGTTCGGTGGCGTTGGCCGTCAGGCCGTCGATGTCCACCGGCGTCTTTTCGCCCGCACTGACGTTGAGCGAGACCGCCCCCGCGATAGGCACGTCGAGCAGCGTGGACAGGCACAGCTTCTCGGCGGTGCCGCCGCCGACGCCGAGCAGCACCACGGGTTCCTCGCCGTCCTTGACGCTGCGGTCGGTGCCGACGTAGCCGGTCACCTTGCCGCCGTCCAGCTTCGCGATGCCCATCTTCATGTTCGAGTCGGCGACGCCGAACTGCGCCGCGATGGCCCCCTGCGACATCGCGACGAAGATACCGGCGACGGCCGCCAGGCCCGGCAAGAAGAGCAACGACGAAAAGTGTGTTCCTCGGCGAAAATCCTTACGCTCGGTATGAGTGCAGGTCACGGCGGCCTCGCGGCTACTTTACGAAACGAGTGTCTGGACAATTAACCGGCCAGGAAGATAAGAATTCGTAACATATTGTCTTCTGATCCGGGACCTGTGTTATTTCTTCATTAGTCGCGCCGCCGGGGCGCCGTGGCAGCCCGCTCTCGGGTTGCGAGTTGCGCCGACTAGGTAAGAGTTGTGCGGGAGTCGCGCTGACCCCGGGGGTCGTCCGCGGCGAGGAAGGGAGCGTCGCATGGACACCAGGCTCTTCGGACTCTTCGGAGCGGACATCACCGTCGGGGCGATCTTGATCCCGGTCTTCGCGGGGGTGATCGGCTACGGCACGAACTGGGTCGCCATCAAGATGATGTTCCTGCCGATCGACTTCTGGGGGGTGAAGATGCCCTTCACGCTCAAAGGGATTCCGGTCATCGGCTGGCAGGGGATCATCCCGTCGAAGGCGGCGAAGATGGGCAGCATCACCGTCGACACCGGGCTGTCCAAGCTCGGCACGATGTCGGAGTTCTACCAGGCGCTCGAGCCCGAGGTGCTGGCCGCGCACATCGTGAAGTCCTCACGCGACGAGATGCATCAGCTCATCGACGACATCATCCAGGAGGAGTACCCGGACCTCTGGCGGCAGCTGCCCGGGCCGGTCAAGCAAGCGGTGCACCAGCGCATCGAGAGCGAGATGCCGGACATCATCAAGCAGGTGATGAACGAGATCGGTGATCACATCGACCGGCTCGTCGACCTGAAACTCATGGTGATCCGCTTCCTCGAGGCCAATCCGAGACTGATCAATCAGATCTTCCTCGAGGTCGGCGCGAAGGAGTTCCGGTTCGTCATCAACTCCGGGGCCTGGCTCGGCTTCCTGCTGGGCTTCGGGCCGATGGCGGTCTACCTCTTCACCGGCGTTCCCGATCTGATCGCCGTGCCGGTGGGGGCCGCGCTCGTCGGTTATCTGACCAACTGGATCGCGTTGAAGGTGATCTTCGAGCCGCTCGATCCGAAGAAGATCGGGCCGTTCACGTTCTTCGGCATCTTCCTCAAACGTCAGGCCGAAGTGTCGATCGTGTTCTCGAACATCATCGCGCAGAAGGTCCTGACGATGAACAACATCGTCCGTACGATGTTCAACGGGCCGGACGGCGACCGGACGCAGCGCTTGATCGCCGACTCGTTGCGCCCGGTCGTCGAGCGGAACGTGGGCGTCGCGCGGCCGCTGGTGCGGGTAGCGGCAGGCACGAGCTACGACTCGATCCAGGAGAACATCGCGGCAGGCGCGGTCGGTACCACGGTCGAAGCGCTGACCGACGAGAGTTTCGTGACCGAGCGGCAGCAGAAACTGTCCGACCTCATGGCGTCGCGGATGCGAGTGCTGCCGTCGCGGGAGTTCGCGGCGATGCTGCGCTCGGCGTTCGAACAGGACGAATGGATCTTGATCGCGGTCGGTGCCTTCCTCGGGTTCGCGGCCGGCGTCGTGCAGGTGTTCGTCACCCTGGGAGGTGGCTGATGGCGCGGCCTGGTGGCGGCATCGGCGATTTCCTGGCGGTGTCGGGGAATCTGGCGAAGGCGGCGGGTGCGATCACCCGCAGGCTGACGGTCGACATCGCGGAGACCACGGTGGAGACCGGTAAGGAGGTCTTCGAAGGCGCCCGTACCGGGAAGTCGTCGTCGGAGATCGCGACCCTGGTGCTCAGCGGCTGGTTCGACGGCGCGCGGCAGTTGCTCGGCTTCGATGAAGAGCTGCAACGGATGGGCAAGGAGCTCAGGGCAGCCGCCAAGCCCATGGCGGTCTACGTTCCCTCGCCGGTCAAGGACGTGGCGCAGCAAGTCTCGGAGCTGGCGCCGGTGCGGGCGATGACCGAGCTGACCGGGATGACCGGGATGACGGTGACCGATGTCCGGCGCAACCTTCGGCAGCAGGGCATGGAGCTGCTGAGACGCTCCACCGCCCTCGACGATCCCGAGGAGCACCCGGCGATGGCGATGATTCTCCGGGAGATCAGCCCCGACGAGGCGCGGCTCGTGCGGTACCTCGGCGAGCGGGGTCCGCAAGCGGTGGTAGACGTCGTGGCGCATAACCCGATGACCCGCAAGCGGCGGGAACTGGTGCACGACTACTCCATCGTCGGCCGGGAGGCAGGCTGCATCCGGCCTGACTACGCGCCGATCTATCTGGACAACCTCGCCCGGCTCGGGGTCGCGGTGGTCAGGGACTACCGGCTGCGCAGCCAGCCGAACTACGACCTGCTCTACTGCCAGCCCGAGGTGCAGGAGGTCAAGAAACCCGAGGGCAGGATCATCCGGCTCAAGATCGTCCACAAGGGCGTCGAGCTCTCCGACTTCGGCAAGGAGCTGTTCAAGCAGTGCCTCGAGACCGAGACATCGCACCTGGCCACCGTGCCCGACAAGCTCTAGTGATCTGGAACTATGGTCAACATGCCCGCTGATGGTGAGGAGGAGCGCGTATGACCGTCGCGAAGCGTCCCTCGGCTGATGCATCGGCGATGAAGGCGGCGGCACCCGTGACGGCGGGTTCGACGGGTCACGACCAGCCGCGTTCCGGCGTCGGCGAGGCGGTCGACGTCTCGATGAAGCTGGCCGGGGTCGCCGCGTCGCTGACCCGGCGGCTCACCGTGGATCTCGCGGGCCAGGCCTTCGTCGTCGGCAAGGAGGTCGTCGAAGGGGCACGGGACCGCCGCCCGGCGGGCGAGATCGCGACCGGTGTGGTGATGGGATTGGCCGACGGCGCCCGGCACATGCTCGGCGTCGACCAGGACATCGAGAAGGCGGGCGAGCAGCTCAACCGGATCGCCAAGCCGGTCAGCGATGCGATCCCAGGGCCGATGAAGTCCGCCGTCGAGTCGGTGGCTTCACTCACGCCACTGCGCGCGATGACCGGACTCGCCGGGGTCACCGTGCAGGAGGTGCGGTGGAACCTCAAAGCGCAGGGCATGGAGCTGCTGAAGCGGTCGACCGCACTCGACGACCCGGAGGAGCACCCCGCGCTCGCGCGGATCCTGACCGAAATCAGCCCCGACGAGGCGCGGATCATCAGGTTCCTGGCCACCACCGGCCCGCACGCGGTCGTGGACGTCGTGGCGCACAACCCGATGACGCGCAAGCGGCGCGAATTGGTGCACAACTTCTCCATCGTCGGCCGGGAATCGGGCTGCATCCGGCCGCACTACACGCCGATCTACCTGGATAACCTTGCCCGGCTCGGCGTTGTGGTGGTCAGGGACTACCGGCTGCGCAGCCAGCCGAACTACGACCTGCTCTACTGTCAGCCCGAGGTGCAGGACGTCAAGAAACCCGAGGGCAGGATCATCCGGCTCAAGATCGTCCACAAGGGTGTCGAGCTCTCCGACTTCGGCAAGGTGCTGTACCAGAACTGCCTGGAGACGCCCGGCTACCAGATCTGCGCGGTCCCCGACAAGCTCTAGGCCGCTCGCGGCGGTGGTGCCGGTTGAGCGAGTGGAAAGCGCCGGGATAATCCGGCATGGAGAAGGAGATGTGAGAGCTCTGCATCGAAGGAGTAGCGATCCGCGGTGGCCCCGAGTCATGCGTTGGTGTTCCGTGAGGGCGCAGCGAAGCGTTGA
>WHSS01000136.1 GCA_009379975.1 Actinophytocola sp. | reverse complement strand
CTTGACCAGCCCGCCGGCGCGTGAGGCTAAGGAAGGCGCGACCGGCACCGCGTTCATGCCGACTTGGCACTGAGCGCTTGACCAGCCCGCCGGCGCGTGAGGCTAAGGAAGGCGCGACCGGCACCGCGTTCATGCCGACTTGGCACTGAGCGCTTGACCAGCCCGCCGGCGCGTGAGGCTAAGGAAAGGACTAGTGCATTGAGTGCAACCAAGTGGGAGTACGCGACGGTCCCGTTGCTGATCCATGCGACGAAGCAGATTCTCGACCAGTGGGGCCAGGACGGCTGGGAACTGGTCACGGTGCTGCCCAATCCGACCGGCGAGCAGCACGTCGCGTACCTGAAGCGTCCGATGGGCGGAGAGTGACCTATGAGCTGGACTGAGCGATTGGATGAACTCGGCATCGACCTGCCCGCCGTCGTGCCGCCCGTCGCGGCTTACGTGCCCGCGGTGCGCAGCGGATCGTACGTCTACACGTCGGGCCAGGTACCGATCGCCGACGGCAAGCTCGTCGCAACGGGCAAGGTCGGCGGCGCCGTCAGCGCCGACGAGGCGAAAGGACATGCCCGCGTCTGTGCGTTGAACGCGCTCGCCGCGGTCCACAACCTGGTCGGGATCGATGCGGTGCAACGCGTCGTCAAGGTGGTCGGGTTCGTGGCCTCCGCCGAGGGGTTCACCGGCCAGCCTGGCGTGGTCAACGGTGCTTCCGAGCTGTTCGGCGAGATTTTCGGCGACGCGGGCGCGCACGCGCGTTCGGCCGTCGGCGTCGCTGAGCTGCCCCTCGGCGCGCCGGTCGAGGTCGAGCTGATCGTCGAAGTGGCCTAGCGTGTCGCGGCACCTGAGGTCGATCCCGCTGCCCGACGGGTTCACGCTGCCGGAGATTCCGGAGGTCCCGGTCGTGCCCCGGGACGCGGCGACGGTGATGCTGGTTCGCGACACCGACGGCAGCTCGCTCGAGGTGTTCCTGCAACGGCGCGTCAAGGGCATGCCGTTCGCCGGGGGGATGACGGTCTTCCCCGGCGGCGGCGTGGATGCCCGTGACGCGGACGCGGCCGTCACCTGGACCGGGCCGCCCGCCGAGCAGTGGGCGGAGTGGTTCGAGTGCGACACCGCGCTGGCCAGGGCGCTGGTGTGCGCCGCGGTGCGGGAGACGTTCGAGGAGTCGGGCGTGCTGCTCGCCGGTCCGTCGGAGGAGAGCGTCGTCGCGGACACCACCCCCTTTCACGACGCGCGGCAGGACCTGATCACGCGGCAGCTCTCACTCGCGGCGTTCCTCGACGCGGAAGGGCTGGTGCTGCGGGCCGACCTGCTGCGCCCGTGGGCGAGCTGGGTGACGCCGCCGCAAGAGCCGCGCCGCTACGACACCCGGTTCTTCCTCGCCGCGCTGCCCGCCGGTCAGATCGCGGACGGAGCCACCACCGAGGCGGCCGCGTCGGGCTGGTCACGGCCTGCCGACGCGCTGGCCGAGGTGGCGGCCGGGGGCAGCATGATGATGCCGCCGACCCGGGTCACGCTCGCCGAGCTGGCCGACTTCGGCTCGGTGGCGACCGTGCTGGCCGCCGAGCGGTCCATCCCGCGGGTGGAGCCGACAATCGTGCGCGACGACGACGGCGCCCGGATCGAGTTCATGGCGTCGAGTGACGGGGTGGCGCCGCGCGAAATGGAGGAGCGGTGAGCGAGCTACGGCATCCGGCATACGGGACGGTGCGACCGGTCACCCCGGTGGCGTCGGTGTTGCTGGAGAACAACCCGTCGACGATGACGCTGGAGGGCACTAACAGCTGGGTGCTGCGCGACGGCGACTCGGGCCGCAGCGTGGTTGTCGACCCAGGCCACCACGACCCTGAGCACCTGGCGTTGCTCGTCGCGGCGGCGGGCGAGGTGGAGCTGGTGCTGCTCACCCACCACCACGGCGACCATGCCGACGGCGCGCCGTCCTTCGCCGAGCAGGTCGGGGCCCCGGTCCGTGCCTGGGAGGCGTCCCTGTGCCGGGGTGCCGAGCCGCTGGCCCGCGACGAACGGATCCAGGCGGCAGGGCTGGACATCGGCGTGCTGCACACCCCCGGCCACACCGCGGACTCGGTGACCTTCGTGGTGACTCACGCCGGCGAGGTCAACGTGCTGACCGGGGACACCATCCTCGGCTACGGCACCACCGTGCTGTCCGACCTCGGCGACTACCTCGACTCGCTGGCCACGCTGTCCGAGCTGACCGCGGGCGCGGTCGGCCTGCCGGGGCACGGCCCCGCGTTGCCGGATCTGCTTGCCACGGTGCACGAGTACCGCGATCACCGGGAACAGCGGCTCGACCAGGTGCGGGCCGCGCTCGCCGAGCTAGGGCCGGACGCCGGGGCGCGCGAGATCGTCGAGCTGGTCTACGCCGACGTCGACCCCGCGCTGTGGGGCGCCGCCGAGTTCAGTGTCCGGGCCCAGCTCGAGTACCTCGCCCGCCGCCGGTGAGCCACTCACGGTGTGCCTGCGCGCGAAGAGCACGGCCGCGAGCAGCACACCGCTGAACGCGGCTGCCAAGAAGGACACCGGCGGCCCGAAAGTCTCGACGAGGTAGCCGCTGATCGACTGGCCCGCGGCGATGCCGAGGGTGACGGCGGTGATGACCCAGCCGAACGCTTCGGTGGCGGTGCCCTTCGGCGCGACGAGCTCGATCACCTTCGAATGGGTGGTGGCCTGCGGGGTGATCAGTGCGCCCGCGATCACCATCGCGCAGCCGAGGATCACCATGGACGTGGGTGCCAGCGAGGTGGGCAGCGCCAGCATGCCGACCATCAGCCCGAAGCCGCCGAGCAACACCGGCATGCGCTGCGCGAGCGGGCGAGGCCAGGGCCGCAGGCTGTAGTAGACGCCGAAGAGGACTGAGCTCAACGACCAGATCGACAGCAGCAGGCCGCCGATGGTGGGGTGCCCCGCCTTCGTCGCCACCGCGGGGGCGGCGACCTCGACGAAGCCGATGACCACGCCGAAGCCCAGCGCCGCTATGCCGAGCGTGCGCATGCCGGGACCGGCCATCGCGCCGAGCCAGGTCCCGCGGTGCTCCGTCGCGGGTTTGGCCCGCCATTCCCGGACCGCCGGCGTGACGGCGAACGCGCAGGATCCGATGATCATGCAGGCGGCGCCCGCGATCACCCCGGAGCCCGGCCAGGGCATCGCGAGCATCAAGCCCGCGAAGGCCGGGCCGAGGATGAAGAAGACTTCCATGCTGATCGCCTCGTAGGCGTACGCCGCGTCGCGGGCGTGGCCAGGCGGGAGCAGCCTGCTCCACAGTGAGCGCGAGGCCGAGGCGATCATCGGTTCGGTCAGGCCCGATGCGACGGCAAGGGTGACCAGCAGGCCGGTGGCGGCGTGGGCATCGATGGCGAACACCAAGGCGCTGATCGCGACCGCGAACAGCACGGTGACCAGCAGGATCGGCCGGGTCGGACCGAACCGGTCGATGATGCGTCCCTGGATGACCGAGCCGAGCGAGACGCCCAGCACCAGGCTCGCGCCGACGAGCCCAGCGATCGCGAACGTGCCCGTCTCGCGCTGCACGTAGAGCAGCACCGAGAAGCCCACCATCGCGACCGGTAGCCGCGCGAGCAGCGAGAAGAGCACCGGGCCGAAGGAGCCGGGCGTCCTCAGCGCGGTGCGGTAGTCGGCGAGGGAGGCATTGTGGCACATGCGTACCAGTATGCAAGAAATGGTACGTGAGTACCACTAGTTTTCGGGTCAGATGACTCACCCGACTTGCGAAGACCCACGGTGTGTGTCGATCTGGCGAAGTTGTCAAGCTGTCGTGCAGCGGGAGATAACAGTTCGGCAACGGAACACATTTTTCGACCACTTGGCGCAACACGAAGCGCTGAAGGCCGTCCTTGAGGGTGAACGGCCTTGAACTATCGGGTAGGGGTCGTGGATGGTGGAGATAAGTACATACTCCCTCCGGCAACGGGTCGGGGCCTACGACCGGAGGGCGGGGAGCGCGGAACGTCGGGGGATGGGCCGCGCAAAGTGAAGGAGCCGGTGCGCCACGTCGGGGGTGGCGCCCGGCTCCTTCACTATGTTCTCGACGGTCTCGCTCGGGTGGCTCCGCTACCGGGCGCGGCGCGCGAGCCGCTCCGGGTCAAGAATCAGCACGCTCTTGCCTTCCAGCCGTAGCCAGCCGCGCTGGGCGAAGTCCGCGAGCGCCTTGTTGACCGTTTCGCGGGAGGCGCCGACGTACTGCGCGATCTCTTCCTGCGTGAGGTCGTGGGTGACTCGCAGCAGGCCGGCCTCCTGGCTGCCGAAGCGCTGCGCGAGCTGCAGCAGCGCCTTCGCGACGCGACCGGGCACATCGGTGAAGATCAGTTCGGCGACCATGTTGTTGGTGCGGCGCAGCCTGCGGGCCACCACCCGCAGCAGCTGCTCGGAGATCTCGGGCCTGGTGGAGATCCACTGGCGCAGTGCGTGCCGGTCCATGGTGACGGTGCGAACCTCGGTCACCGTCACGGCGCTCGACGTCCGGGGGCCCGGGTCGAAGATGGAGAGCTCGCCGAACATGTCCGACGGGCCGAAGATGCCGAGCAGGTTCTCCCTGCCGTCGGGTGACTTGCGCCCGATCTTCACCTTGCCGGACTGGATGATGTAGAGCTTGTCGCCGGGCTCGCCTTCGTTGAAGATCACGTGCCCCCTGGGGAACTCCACGCTCTCCAAGGTCTGCACGAGTGCCTCAGCCGCGGCTGGTTCCACGCCTTGGAAAATGCCCGCGCGGGCAAGGACCTCGTCCACCTGGTGCCTCCTGTCGCACTCGACCGCCATCCTCTCCTAAAAGGACACGTGTCGCTGATCACTCCTGGCTCAATCTACCGCCCGGGCTACCTGCTGTCGTTTCGACGGCCCAATGCGGCAGTCTAGGCTCTGCTCGCGAAGTTGCCTCGCTGGCCGCGCGGACGTCCTGACGAACCAATCCGCACGTGTCGGGCTCGTCAGTGCTCGAGGCGTCTGCCAGTCAGGGATCCTATCCCGGTGCCGGAACGTGGTGCCAGCAGGGCGAGCCGAAGGACGCCTTCGGTGTCGCATATGCACTGAATGTGCCCTTGGTTCCTTTGAACGCGCCTTACGCCCTTTCGGTGCGTCGCTGCCGTAGCCTGCTCGCCCGGTTACCCAGCCTGCGCAGCCGGAACAGTTCGAGGGCGCGGCCGATGCCCTGGCCGTAGAGCGCGCCGACCTCGTTGGGCTGGGCCTGCTCGAGGAACTCCTCGACCTCGTTCGCCTGCACCGTGACATTGCGGAGCTTGCTCTCAACGCGTTCCATGAACAACGCGAAGAACAGGATGACCAGCGGTACTAGGATCACGAACCAGACCGTCATGGTGGACAATCCTCGCTTACGTCTCGTTGGCTCGCCCGGATGGGTGACCTGTTCGGCGTGTTGCCGCCGGCGCCGGCGGGGCTTGGCGGCAAGCTGCGTTGTCTGCGGTTGTGGCTGCCCACCGGTCGCTGGGGCTGTGGCCCTGTAGAGAGTGGGTCTGCCGTCAGCCGTAGGCTAGCCGTGTGCCATCCGTAGCCGACAACGCCCCCGTTGAGGGCTCCTCCCAGGTTCCTTCCCCGCCGAGCAGGCGCCGCAAGAAGTTCACAGATGAAAGCGGGTTGGCCCTCCTCAGGCGCGCGAGGAGGATGAACCGCCGCCTTGCCGAGGCCTATCCCGACGCGCACTGCGAACTCGACTACACCACGCCGCTGGACCTTGTCGTAGCGGTGATTCTGTCCGCTCAATGCACCGACGAGCGGGTCAACCAGGTCACGCCCGCGCTGTTCGACCGCTACCGCGCGGCGGCCGACTACGCCGAGGCGGACCGGGTCGAGCTCGAGGAATACATCCGGCCGACCGGGTTCTACCGGAACAAGGCGAGCTCGCTGATGGGGCTCGGCGCCGCGGTCGTCGCCCAGTTCGGCGGCGAGGTGCCCGGCACGCTGGCGGAGCTCGTCAAGTTGCCGGGGATCGGACGCAAGACCGCGAATGTCGTGCTTGGCGAGGCCTTCGACGTTCCGGGGATCACGGTCGACACGCACTTCGGCAGGCTGGTGCGCCGCTGGGGCTGGACCGAGCTCGACGATCCGGTGAAGGTCGAGCACGCCATCGGCGAACTGATCCCGCGCAAGGAGTGGACCCTGCTCTCCCACCGGATCATCTTCCACGGTCGGCGAGTCTGTCACTCCCGCAAACCTGCCTGCGGGGCATGCCCGCTGGCGCGAGACTGCCCGTCCTTCGGTGCGGGTCCGACCGAGTTCGCCGAGGCGGCGGTGCTGGTGAAGGGCAGCGAAGCCGAGCACCTGCTCGCCATGGCCGAGGCCGAGAGGCGCCGGTGACGCCGGCGGCGCGGTGGGCGCTGATCGCCGGAGTGCTCGTGCTCGCCGGCGTGATCGCGGCGCTGCCGTTGCTGCGGAACGGTGATCCGGGTGATTCCGGTGACACGGCGACCGCCCAGGAGCTGGCGGCCGCGCGCGAGCAAGCGGAGCTGCGGCCCTGTCCGGACGGTGACCCGAAGGCTGCCCCCGTCGCATCGCTGCGCGGGATCAAGGCGATGTGCCTCGGTGACGGCGAGCAGGTTGACGTCGGGAGTGCGCTCGCGGGCGGCGAAACCCTGCTCAACGTGTGGGCGACCTGGTGCGCCCCGTGCCGGGAAGAGCTGGTGGTGCTCGAGGAGTATGCGACGTCGCCGGGCGCGGTCGATGTGCTCGCCGTGCAGGTGGAGAGCTCCGTGGCGGGCGGGCTTGCGATGCTCGACGAGCTCGGTGTGCGGCTGCCGTCCCTGAACGACGGGGACGGCAGGGGTCGAGTACGGTCTGCGCTGCGGGCGCCGAAGACCCTGCCTGCGTCGTATCTTGTGAGGCCGGACGGCGAGATCAGGTTCGTTGAGAACCCTCGCGTGTTCTCCGGCGTTGACCAAGTACGCAAGGCCGTCAGCAGGTACGGAGGAAGCCCTTGAGCCACACCGTTCCCGGCGCGCTGGTCGATCCCGCGCAGGTGCCGGACTGGTTGCGGGGCCTCGTCGGGATCGCCGCTGACCTCAACTCGTTGGATTTCACCAGGTTCTCGCCGCCCGAGGATGCCGCCCTGCGGGACGCGGCCGTGCTGGTGCTGTTCGGAGCGGGGCCGGGTGGGCCGGACGACCCCGATGTACTGCTGCTGCGCCGGTCGGACGATATGGCGTCACACCCGGGCCAGGTCGCGTTTCCCGGCGGCGGCGCCGACGAGGACGACGGTGGCCCGGTCGGCACCGCGCTGCGTGAGGCGGAAGAGGAGACCGGCCTCGAACCGGACGGGGTCCGGCCGGTCGCGCTGCTGCCGCCGCTGTGGGTTCCCGTCTCGGGCTTCTCGGTGACGCCGGTGCTGGCGTACTGGGAGCGGCCGAGCCGGGTGCATGCCGTCGACCCCGCCGAGACCGCCTCGGTGGCCCGGGTCCGGGTCGCGGACCTCACCGATCCCGCGAACCGGTTCCAGGTGCGGCGGGAGGATGCGGGCTGGCAAGGGCCGGCGTTCTCGGTTGACGGATTGTTCGTGTGGGGGTTCACTGCCGGCTTGCTCAGTGCGCTGCTCTCGCTCGGTGGGTGGGAGCGCGACTGGGACACCAGCGACGTTCGCCCGCTCGATGCCGCACTGGCCGAACACGGCGAGCGGCTATGAGCGTGTGCCGTGTCGGGTTGTCAGCGTTGGCTGTGCGAGCGTTGTCGGAGCGAGTCTTGTCGGAGCGGGTCAAGGAGTCATCGTGAACTGGGTCGACCTGGTGATAGTGGTTGTCGCACTGTTCGCGGCGGCATCCGGCGCGCGCCAGGGCGTCGTGGTGGCCCTGCCCGCCTTCCTCGGGGTGCTTTCCGGCGCCATCATCGGGATCCGCTTCGCCGCGCCGAAGGTGGTGGAACTGTTCGAGCATCCGGCGGCACGGGCGGCGCTCGCGGTGGCCACGGTGGTGTTCCTGGTCGCGCTGGGGGAGACATTCGGCATCTGGATTGGCCGGACCGTCAAGGAACGCATCGGTCCGCTCAAGCTGCACGGGGTCGACAACGCGCTGGGGGCCGTGGTGCAGGGCGCGGCGGCCTTCGCCATCGCCTGGTTGGTCGGGTTCTCGCTGACCAGTGTCAGCGGCCTGCCCGCGTTCACCGCGGCGATCAACAACTCGACCGTGCTGGGCAAGGTCAACGAGGCAATGCCGTCGCAGGCACACGCGTTGCCCAACGATCTACGCAAGCTGCTCGACATGTCCGGCCTGCCTGCGGTCATGGCGCCCTTCACGCCGCAGCCGGAGCGTGAGGTCGAGCCGCCGGATAACCAGTTGCAGAACTCCGCGACGGTTCAGCGGGTGCAGCCGAGCGTGCTCAAGATCAGGGGCGACGCGCCGTCGTGCCAGCGCAGGCTCGAAGGCAGTGGTTTCGTGATCGCGCCGCAGCGGGTGATGACCAACGCTCACGTCGTCGCGGGCACCGACGATGTCAGCGTCGAGTCGAACGGCTCGCTGCTGGGCGGCACGGTGGTGTACTTCGATCCGGATACCGACGTGGCGATCCTGACCGTGCCGGACCTCAACGCCCCGGTGATGGACTTCGCGCCCGCCGCGGCGCAGGGCGGCGACAGCGCGATCGTGCTGGGCTACCCGCTCGACGGCCCGTACACCGCGACGGCGGCGCGGATCCGGCAGCGGAGGGACCTGCGAGGGCCGAACATCTACGAGTCGAAGACGGTGCGCCGGGATGTGTTCACCGTGCGGGGTTCGGTCCGCAGCGGGAACTCCGGCGGACCGATGGTCGCGCCGGACGGCAGGGTGATCGGGGTGGTGTTCGGGGCGTCGGTGCAGGACCCGGACACCGGCTTCACACTCACCGCGGCCGAAGTCGAGCCCGAGGTCAACGAAGCTCCGGCGATGACAAGGGGTGTCGACACCGGGCGCTGCACAAGCTGAAAGACGCCTTCAGTCCGTTGAACGGACTGAAAGCGTCTTTCAGCGCGCGGGCCGGAGCCAGTCGAGCAGGAGCGCCGTGGTGGCGCCCGGAGCTTCCAGGTGCGGGTAGTGGCCGACCCCTGGCAGTTCGACGAACTTCGAGCCGCGGCCTGCCCAGCGGGTCGACGCCCGTGCGGTGCGGGTCAGCACGCAGCCGTCCGCGGTGCCGTGCAGTTGCAGCACCGGCGCGCGGCACGGCTTGCGCATGGCCGCGGCGAACCGCTTGCCGTCGCCACGAAACAACGACCGGAACGCCCAGCGGTAGTACTCGAGCGAGGAATGTGCGACGCCGGGGATGCGCATCGCGGCCCGAAGCCGCCGCGACACCTCGGTGAACTCCGGGGTGTGCTGCCAGCGCTCGGACGACCACTTCCGCAGGTACCGCTCGATCTCGGCACCGTCATCGGCCAGGAGGGTCCGTTCCGGCGCCAGCGGCAGCTGAAACCGGTAGACGTAGCCGGTCGCATCGCGCTCCTGCGCGCTCACCAGGCATCGACGCAACGCGGGACGCAGCGTTAGCGGATGCGCGCCGCCCAGCACGCTGACGGATTCGACCACCCGCGGGTGCAGCGTGGCCGCGGTGTACGCGACGGCACCACCCCAGGCATGACCGACGAGGTGCGCCCGGCTCGCCCCGAGTGCGCGGATCAGGCCGGTGACGTCCCCCGCGAGGGTCCACGCGTCATAACCGCGCGGCGGCTTGTCGGAGTCGCCGTAGCCCCGCATATCGGCGGCGACGGCCCGGTACCCGGCCTCGGCTAGCGCGGTGAGCTGGTGTTGCCACACCCACCAGCACTCGGCGAAGCCGTGCAGCAGCAACACCATGGGGCCGCTACCCGCTTCCGCGACATGCATCGAGATCCCGTTCGCGGAGATCGCACGATGTGTCCACGGACCGGCGAAGCGGACGCTCGAAGGATCAGGTAAGGCGGCCACGCTCTTAACGAGAGGTCAGTTCACCAGGCTGCGGCTCGGCCGGCTTGCGCTTGAACGTCGCGGAGGTCTCCTTGACACTCGCGATGGTGCGTTCGGGCGCCTTGATCTTGCGGACCTTGCGCCAGCCGAGGAACCCGAACAGCGCCGCCGCCAGCAGCATCAGCCCGAACACGATGCCGAAGGCCGCCGACCTGGGAAGCCCGACGTCGGCGAGCAGTTCCGCGAGGGCGAAGAACAGGAAAAACGAGCTGTAGAGCGCGATGACCAGGGCGACGATGAAGAAGATGCTGCCCTTGACGCCCTTCTTGACCTCGCCGACGACCTCCGTCTTGGCGAGCTCGACCTCCGCCCTGACCAATGTGGACAGGTGCTGGGAGGCATCGCGGACGAGCGAACCGATGGACTGATCGCCGCCGGCGCCGTTGCCGGTCAACGCCTTGTCGTCGTCCGTCAGCGGAATGTAGGGCACGGACGCGCCGCCGTCGTTGTCCTTGAACTGATCCTCTGGCCTGGTCACGCTGCCATCGTGCCATGGCAAGCCATTCTCGCAAGACAGGAGGTCCCTGCTGACACACCTGGAGCTCTGGTCCAGCCGCCAACTGCTCACCTCGGTAGCCGAACGTTGCAGACCTCCGCGACCCGCGGTGAACCGGCGGCCGGCCCAACCGCGAGTCTGCCGCGGCTCAGCCGTCCGCGGTGCTGTTGCCCTGCGTTCCGTCGCCTGCCTCCTGCTGGTTCTTTGCCGCGTGGGCCCTGTTCCGCCCGCGCAGCATTGCCGCGGCGAGCAGCGACGCCGTCACCGATGCGATCAACACCGCGGATTTGGCGGTCTCCACCTCGCTGCCGAACTCGTCAACGGGCAACGCGAGTTCGGCGATGAGCAGGCTGACCGTGAACCCGACGCCACCGAGCACCGACAACGCCGTCAGGTCGCGCCAATTGGTCCGGTGCGGCAGTTTGCCCAGCCCGAACCGCACGGCGAGCGCGCTGAAGCCGACGACGCCGATCAGCTTGCCGAGGATGAGTCCGGTCATGATGCCGAGCGGGATCCCGCCGGTGAACACTTCGGTGAGCGAGTCACCGTCGATCGGCACTCCCGCCGCGAACAGCGCGTACAGCGGGACCGCCACCAGCGCCGAGTAGGGCTGTAGGCGGTGTTCGAGCCGGATCGCGGGCGCTTCCTCCTCGCCGGGATCCGGGCGCACCCTGGTCAGCAGGCCGAGCGCGACGCCGGCGATGGTGGCATGAATACCCACCTCGTGGATCGCGATCCAGGTGACGACCGCGATGGGCACGTAGAACCAGGAACTGCGAACCCGCAGCTTCTGCAGCGTGGCATAGGTGAGCAGCGATGCGACGGCGACGGCGGACGCGATGATGCTGAAGCTCGCGGTGAACACCACGGCGATGATGATGATGGCGCCGAGGTCGTCGACGACGGCCAGCGAGAGCAGGAAGAGCCGGGCGCTGCTCGGCAGGTGCCTGCCGGTGAGCGCGAGCACGCCGAGCGCGAACGCGATGTCGGTGGCCATCGGCACCGCCCAGGTCTTCTCGAAGCCCGGCTCGCCCCACGAGATGGCGAGCGCGATCAGCGCCGGCACGACCATGCCGCCGATGGCTGCCACGATCGGCAGGGCGGCCGCTTTGACGTTGGACAGCTCGCCGACGATCAGCTCACGTTTGAGTTCGAGCCCGACGACGAAGAAGAACAGCGCGAGCATGCCGTCCTTGGCCCAGTCTCCGATGGAGAGCTTGAGGTGCAGCGCCTCGGGGCCGATCTCGGTTTCGCGCAGCGCCATGTAGCCCTCGCCGAGGGCGGAGTTCGCCCACAGCACCGCTACGGCTGCCGCGACGAGCAGCACGATGCCGCCGGTGGTCTCGGTACGCAGGAATCGGGCGAACTCAGCTCGGGGGTGCGTTCGGCGACGGGCCACACGGGCTCCAGGGTTTGAGGGGACACGGGCTCAGACGGGCGGGTGGGTTGAGCGAGTGTGACACTCAGCCCAACCTATCGTCCCAACGTCACACTCACCCGAGGCGCCGATCCAGGTCAGGCGAGCACGAAGTACCGCAGCCACAAATAGGGCGCCGCGATCGCGATCGTGATGACGGTGACGATCGCACCCTTTTTGCTGAACTCCCAGAACGAGATCGGAGTGCCCGCTCGCTTGGCGATGCCCAGCACGACGACATTGGCGCTCGCGCCGACCGCCGTGAGGTTCCCGCCGAAGTCCGCGCCGAGCGCCAACGACCACCACAGTGCCTCGGCGTGGACCGGGTTGGTGATACCGGCCGACAACTCCGCTACGAGGGGACTCATCGTCGCGACGTACGGGATGTTGTCTATGACCCCGGAAAGCAGGGCGGAGACGATGAGGATCAGCATGACCGCCACGAGCGCGTCGCCCCCGGTCGCTTCCGCGGCCATTCCGGCGAGATCGCCGATCACCCCCGTCTTGACCAGCGCGCCGACCATGATGAACAGCCCGGCGAAGAACAACAGGGTTTCCCACTCCACGCTCGCCAGGTAGTCCCGTGTTTCCACCCGCGAGATCAACACCAGGATCCCGGCGCCGAGCAGCGCGACGACGGACGGCTCGACGACGTGGATGATGAATCCCGCGAAGACGCCCAGCAGCACGACGCCGCACTTGATCAGCAGCCGATGGTCCTGGATCGCTTCCTTCTCGTTCAACTCCATGACTTCGGCTACGCGCCGTGGGTCGGCGTCGAACGAGCCACGGAACAGCAGCGGCAGGATGAGCGTGAACACGATGAGCTCGATCACCACGATCGGCGCCATGTGGATCAGGAAGTCGTTGAAGGTCAGACCGGCCTTGCTCGCGATGATGATGTTGGGCGGAT
>WHSS01000224.1 GCA_009379975.1 Actinophytocola sp. | reverse complement strand
CTAGCACCGTCATGGCTGCCCCCCAGAGAGCGCGTTACCGATCTCGCCGCCGCCGGTCCAGCCACCACCGGGCAACTCCGGACTTTGGCCACCGCCTCCGCCGCTGAAGATCTTGTCGAAGAGACCAGAATGCGCGTCGTCGAGTTCCTGGTAGTTCTTCTTGGCCGCCTGCAGGCGCTCGATCACGCCTTCGGCCGCTTCGTCGAGCTTGTCGAGGCCGTACTGCCACTTCTCCTCGAACTTGTGGGCCGAGTCCTTGAGCTCGTCGTGGCCGAGCATGTCGAGCTGGCCTTGCGCGGCCAGGGTCTTGCTCGCTTCCCTGACTTGTTGCGCGCCGTCCTCGAGTGTCTGGATGAGTTTCGCCAACTCGACGATGTTGACGGAGTAGCCGTCGGCCACCGGGACCCCCTCCTGCTGTCGAATGCCGAACAAGCTACCGGTGCAGGTCGACGCCTCATACGACGCAGGAGGGGACGTTTTGGTTCCGCACTCGTGCGGGTGACTATCGCGAGCTGCGTACTCCCAGTAGCACGTCTTCCCATGCCGGCACGACCGGGTGGTTCTTCTTACCCTTGCGCGGGGCCGCGACAGGCGCCGCGTCGGCGGGCACCTTCGGGATCTCGGTGGTGTCGTCTTCGCCTGGTTCGGGGATCGGTGCCTCGATGACCTTCGCTTCGTGTTCTATTTCGAGCATGTGCTGGTTGTCCTCGGCGACCGCATCGGCGATGGCGTCTCTGTCCTCATCCGAGTCGAGCACCGCCTGCTCCGTGCGCGTCTGGTCGGCAAGCTCGCCGACCGGCGCCAGCGTGCGCGGCTGCCGCCTGGTCTCCGGATCGTGCAGATCGGCCGCGTGATCATCGAGCGCGATCGCGGTGCCGCCGTGCGCGCCCGGCGAGAAGACCCAGTGCGCCCGGTTGTCCGACCGGCCGGTCTTCCACCGCAGGCACACGATCCACTTCCCGTCGTCGCCCCGCCAGGAATCCCAGGTCGCGGTGCTGTAGTCCTGCCCCCGGACGCCGAAGGCGAACGCCACCACCTCACCGAGGGTGCGGACATCCGGCCCGTCTTCGCGCACCGGATGCGCCTGCTGCGCGAGCTCGGCTTGGCGGGAACGTTCGAGCAGGACCGGGTACGCGAACCGTTCGACACGCTGCTCGGGAATCCCGGCACCGGCGGCCACTTGCGTGACGGTTTCGCCGGCACGAATGCGGGCCTGGATCTCGCGTGGGCGCATCTGACTCTCCAACTCGATCTGAATCTGCCCGAGCCGGGTGATGTCGCCGCGGGCGGCCGCACGGAGCCGATCGTCGGCCGGAATCTGGAACCGCTCGCCCTGGACGGGGTCTTCGCACACGATGGACTTCCCGTCCTCGTGCAGCCCGACCACCCGTAGCGCTCGCATGTCCCGCCTCCCGCGACGTCACCTGTATGGGTGGTCACCGTAGATCGGCGTGGCGACTTGACGTTCGAGGCGCGCCGTGACTCGCCCGATCTTGTTCCGTTGATCACGCGGATGGGCTAGTCCCAGGTTGGTCCTGCGCGCTGACGTCGTCCGGGAGAAGCCGGAAAGCTTGCGTGGTCGCCGTGATCGGCCGGATGGTTCGGAAGTGACGCCGGTCGAGCGTGAGTAGCGCTTCTGCCCGGAGCCGGTCAGCCAGCACGACGTTGACGGCATCGGTCAGCCCCAGCTTCAGCTCGCGGTACCGGGCTCGGACAGCGGTCGCGTCAGCAAGGATGTCCGGCGTCATGTTGGCGATCTCGTAATCGCCGCGTCGGACGCTCTTGGTGATATCCGCGCACGTGGCGATGGCGGTGGCGTCACCGAGATGCTTGGCGACGAGATAGTCGAACTCCGCCAGCACGAAGGGCGGGATCACCAGCAGGCTCGTCTTGGCGATGGCAGCACGGCAGGCATGGTGTTCGGTCTCATTGGCGTCAACGGCGGCAAGTAACCCCGACGTGTCCGCGATGACGATCACTCGATGCTTCCGAAGCCTTCGTCCAGCAGTTCGTCGGCCCGCTCCGCCAAATCGCCCGGCCCGTGGGCGACTGGCAGATCGCAAACCCCGATCGGAGGGCGGTAACGGGCCCAGATGAGGTCGATACCCTCCCGGACCAGCTCGGACTCGCTACGGCCGAGCTTTCCGCTGAGGTCCTTGAGCTGCTTCTGCTGCTCTTCCCGCAGGTACACGGCGCTTTGACGCATATACGTATGGTAAACGTATAGGCAGGGGTTTGTCGAGCCTGTTCGCCCGCGTCAGCCGAGCCGCTCGACCGTCCACTCGATACAGCGAGTCAGCCTGCCGATGTCGTCCGGCTCGATGGCGGGGAACATGCCGACCCGCAGCTGGTTCTTGCCGAGTTTGCGGTACGGCTCGACATCGACCACACCGTTGGCGCGCAGCGTCTTGGCTATCGCGGCCGCATCGATGTCGTCGGCGAAGTCGATGGTGCCGACGACCTGCGAGCGCAGCGCGGGGTCGGTGACGAACGGCGTGGTGTAGCTGGTCCGTTCGGCCCAGTCGTAGAGCCTGCCGGAGGACTCCGCGGTCCGCTTCGTCGTCCAGGTGAGCCCACCGTTGCTCAGCATCCACTCGATCTGGTCGGCGAGCATGAACAGCGTCGCCACGGCGGGCGTGTTGTAGGTCTGGTCCTTGCGCGAGTTGTCCAGCGCCGTGGTGAGCGAGAGGAACTCGGGGATCCAGCGGCCCGAGCCGCCGATCTCACCGACCCGTTCGACGGCGGCGGGCGACATCAGCGCGAGCCACAGCCCGCCGTCGGCGGCGAAGCATTTCTGCGGCGCGAAGTAGTAGACGTCGAAGTCCTCGGCGTTGACCGGCAGACCGCCGGCGCCGGAGGTGGCGTCGATGGCGATCAGCGCACCTTCGCTGCCTTCGGGGCGGCTCACCGGGACGGCGACGCCGGTCGAGGTCTCGTTGTGCGCCCAGCCGACCAGGTCGGCGCCGGACTGGTAGGCGATCTCGGGCGCGCTCCCCGGCTCGCCGTTGACCACGATCGAGTCGGCGAGGAACGGGGCCCCGCCGGTTACCTTGGCGAACTTCGACGAGAACTCGCCATAGGTGAAGTGCTGTGCGCGCTCGGCGACCAGGCCGAAAGCCGCGGCGTCCCAGAACGCCGTCGTGCCGCCGTTGCCGAGCACCACCTCGTAGCCCTCGGGCAGGCTGAACAGTTCCCGCAGGCCCGCGCGTACCCGGCCGACCAGGGATTTGACCGGCTGCTGGCGGTGGGACGTGCCCATCACCGCCGCGCCGTCGGAGACCAGATTGGCTAGCTGCTCAGGCCGCACCTTCGACGGTCCGCAGCCGAACCGGCCGTCGGTGGGCTTGATGTCGTCGGGAAGAGTCAACTGTCCAGAATCGGTCATGGCGCTAGTGTGTCACGCGCGCCAGCCCGCTTCGTCGACACCGCCGGGGATCGGCGCATGCCGGTCGTAGGGCGCCCGGGTGAAGATGAAGGTCGCCAGGTTCAGATGCTGCGGCGTGCCGTCCGGGGCGCGTTCTACCCGCAGTGTTTCGCCCGCGTAGTAGCCGTCGAGGCCGAGCCAGGCGTCGTCGCCGAGCGGGCGGAACCGGGACGCCCTGCCCTTGTCGCCCACGGGATACAGGTCCAGCCACCCCTTGGCGGTGATGCGGATGTGGAACGACGCGGGGCCCCAGTGCCACAAGCCCGTCAGCGCGAGCAGGCCGGCGTCGGTCTCCGACGGCCGCCATTCGCGCGGCAGCGGCGGTTCATGTTCGTCGGCGAGGCTGATCAGGTCCAGGACCAGCTGGAAGATCGCGACTCCCGCGGTGGTGTTGGCCATGACGAGCGCGCCTGTCTGGGTGGCCGGGTCGATCAGCGTGCAGGCCAGGAAGCCGGGCATCGACCCGCCGTGCCCCGCCAGCCGCCTTCCCTGATACCGCACCAGCTGCAGTCCCAGCCCGAAGCCGATGGTCCAGGTGTCGCCCTCGTCGACGGTGATCACCTCGCGCATCTCGGCGACGGTTTCGGGGCGCAGCACATCGCCGGTGTGGCCGCCGATGAACGCCGTCCAGCGGGCCAGGTCGTTCACCGTCGACCACAGTTGCCCCGCCGGAGCCATGGCACCGGCGTCGGGCGTCGGCTCGGGCAGCACCACATCGGCGAACGGGTGCACCGCCCAGCCCTCGGCGTGCTTCTCTTCGGGGTGCGGCGAGGTGCGCGTCATACCGAGCGGGCCGAGGACCTCCTGCCGCAGCGCATCCAGCCAGCCGCTGCCGCGGCGCCGGGTGATGAGTTCCCCGAGGACGCCGTAGCCCACGTTGGAGTAGTGGAACTGCTTGCCGGGGCGCAGCTTGAGCTCGTCGGCGGACAGTGTCGCGTTGAGCGCATTCCAGTCGTCGCCGACGCTGCGTTCCCACCAGCTGCCGGGGGCTTCGGCGGTGAGGCCGGAGGTGTGGGAAAGCAACTGCGCGATCGTCAGGTGGCCGAACTCGGTGCCGGGCAGATGCCGCTCGAGGCGGTCGCTGAGATCGAGCAAGCCCTCGTCACGCAGACGCATCACCAGGACCGCGATGAATGGCTTGGTGATCGAGCCGAGCCGGTACTGGGTGTCGTTGTCCGGCGCGGCACCGTCGACGAAGCCGCGGGCTCCTGACCAGGCGATCTCGCCTTCGCGGACTACCGCCGCGACGAGTGAGGGCGCGCGGTTGGTCGCCTGTTCGGTCGCGATCCGGCGCAACAGCGCGTGCTCGGTCGTGGGTAGCATGCGGAACATTCTGCCCTGTGCGGTTCATCCGAAATGGCCAGGTGTAGCCAGTGGCCAGCGGTGCCCGGGCGGCACCAAGGTGCCATGGGGCGCCTATTTGGCACCCGGGGCCACCTTGGGCCCCCCGCCGCCGACCGGCTCAGACGGTCGTGACCGTGTCCCAGCCTTCGACCTCTTCGGGTTGCCGGATGCCTGGGCCGATGTAGGTCGCCGAAGGCCGCACCAGCCTGCCGGTCCGCTTCTGCTCCATTATGTGCGCGCACCAGCCGCCGGTGCGGGCGCAGGTGAACATCGCGGGCATCATGTGCGGCGGGACCTCGGCGAAGTCGAGGATCACCGCCGCCCAGAACTCGACGTTGGTCTCGATCGCGCGATCCGGCCTGCGCTCGCGAAGCTCGGTGAGCGCGGCCTGCTCCAGCGCGGCCGCCGCCTCGTACTTCCCTGCGCCGAGTTCCCGTGCGGTACGTCGCAACACCTTGGCGCGTGGGTCTTCCGCCCGGTACACGCGGTGCCCGAAGCCCATGAGCCGCTCCTTGCGGTCCAGGATGCCGCGGACAACGGCCCGCGCGTCGCCCACGCGCTCGACCTCTTCCACCATCGGCAGCACCCGCGCGGGCGCGCCGCCGTGCAGCGGGCCGGACATCGCGCCGATTGCCCCCGACATGCAGGCGGCGACGTCGGCCCCGGTCGAGGCGATCACCCGGGCGGTGAACGTCGAGGCGTTCATGCCGTGCTCGGCGGCGGAAACCCAGTACGCGTCGATGGCCTTCACGTGCCGGGGATCGGGCTCGCCGCGCCAGCGGGTCATGAACCGCTCGGTGATGGTCGAGCACTGGTCGACCCTGGACTGCGGCACCGCGGGCTGGTGGATACCGCGCGCGGACTGCGCGACGTAGGACAAGGCCATGACGGATGCGCGGGCGAGCTGGTCACGGGCCTGCTCATCGGTGATGTCGAGCAGGGGCTCGTAGTCCCAGATCGGGGCGAGCATGGCCAGCGCTGCCTGCACGTCGACCCGCACGTTGCCCGAATGCACCGGCAACGGGAACGGCTCGGCGGGCGGCAAGCCGTGGCCGAACTTGCCGTCCACCAGCAGCGCCCACACGTCGCCGAAGGTCACCCGGCCGGCGAGGTCCTCGATGTCGACACCCCGGTAGCGCAGGGCGCCACCGTCCCGGTCCGGCTCGGCGATCTCGGTGCGGAACGCGACCACACCCTCCAGCCCCGGCCGGAAACCGTCATCTACGTTCTGATCGCTCGCCGTCTGTGTCATCGAGGCTCCTCGTGTCGCGGGACGCCCCGGTCGAAATCGTGCGCGGTGTCGTCCGCTCGCACGCTTTCTCCCGCCGCCATGCCCGGTTTGTCGGTCCGTTGCCGGTCCTGCGGTCGCAGCATGGCTCGGGTACGCCGCCACGCCGCGGTGTGTTAACCGCGCCCACTTTGCACTCCGAAGGGTGAAGTGGGCAATTGGCGTCGCCGTGTGTTCGGTCACGTTGCGCCCGCTGTTATCGACTATCTGACAACGCCAGGGGCTTACGGGCAAGATGACGCGGGAAATCCGCCCTTTCGCTCGGGATGGCCCAGGGCCTAACGTCAATCGTTACGGAGCCATTCACCTGCTCATGGTTGATCACCGGAGGACATGCGAATGACAGACTTCGCGACGGACGGTAATGACGGATCTGACATCGCCGTAGTACTGCCCGGCATGCGGGTGTCCTACGAGGGGGACGCATTAGACGAATCCGGCCTTGCCGGCAGCTGGCCCGAGCAGCTGCAGCGGTGGCTGGACGACGCGATCGCCGCCGGGGTCGCCGAGGCCAACGCGATGGTGCTGGCGACGGCCGACGTGATGGGCAGGCCGTCATCGCGCACCGTGCTCTGCAAAGGCCTTGACCACCGGGGGATCGCCTTCTACACCAACTACACCTCCGCGAAGAGCCATGAGCTCAACAACATGCGCTACGCATCCGCGACCTTCCCCTGGTACGCCCTGCATCGCCAGGTGCACGTGCGAGGCGCGGTCGAGAAGGTCTCGCCTGCCGAGACCAGCGCCTACTGGGCGTCGCGGCCACGCGGGTCACAGCTCAGCGCGTGGGCGTCGCCGCAGTCGGGGATCGTCCCCAACCGGCGAGCGCTGGAGAACGCGCTGCGGTCGATCGAGCGCCGGTTCGCCGACGCCGAAGAGGTGCCGCCGCCCCCGCACTGGGGTGGCTGGCGGATCAACCCCGATGTCGTCGAGTTCTGGCAGGGCAGGGAAGACCGGATGCACGACCGGCTCCGCTTCGTCCGGAACGACGACGATTGGCACGTCGAGCGCGTCGCACCCTAACCGCGAGTCCCGGCCTCAGTGGCGCGAGTTCCGGCTTCCACGGCGCGAGTTCCGGCT
>WHSS01000288.1 GCA_009379975.1 Actinophytocola sp. | reverse complement strand
TGAGGCCCGCAGGTGGGGATCGTCGCGCACTCGCCGGGCGGCGTAGCCGGCGAACGGGGCGAACGACTCGGCGTGTAGGCGTGGCTGGCCGGGGGCTCGGCTGCCGTTGACGTAGATGCGGATGGTCTTGCGGTCGTGCCCGAGGTGGTCGGCGATCTGCGAGACCGTCCAGCCCCGCTCCGACAACGTGATGGCCCGCTTGGCGGAGTACTCGGGGATCACGTGGGCAGATGCTCTCCGGCGGAGGCGATGTCGACCGGGATCGACTCCAGCGTTGCCCTGGTGATGGCTTCGGAGCCGTCAAGCACGGCCTGGATCGCCGCGGCTCGCACCAGCCGCAGCAGGCTGCCGATCATCCCGTTGCTGCGGTTGTGCAGGTAGCCGGCCAGTTCGACGAGGCTGCCGGCGTGGTGGTGGTGCAGCCGCAGGCTTGTTTCCAGCGCGGCGATGAGCGCTTGCCATTGCTGGCCGCGGCCGAATGCCCCGGTGCGGATCATGGAGAAGCGTCCGGCGATTTGTTCGCCGCGGTTGCCGTTGAGCAGCCCGGCGCGTTCGACGTTGATGCCGGCGTAGACGAACGTCGCCGGGAGTCGTTCGGCGAAGTACTTGAGTGTGTCGGAGGTTTCGGCGCCGTGTCGGGTTCCCAGGTTCACGTTGTGGATTTCGTCGACACAGATCAGCGTCGTCGCGGCCTGCAAACACACCCCGCAGACGGCTTCCAGCACGTCGGTGATGTTGGCGCGGCGGGTCAGCGGCAGCCCGAGGAACCGGGCGAACTCCACCGCGATCATCCTCGGGGTCGCGGCCGGTGGTGCGGTGATGTAGACGACCGGGATGTGCTGCCCCGCGGCATTGGGGTGCCTCCGGGTGTGCATCGTCTCGATGGTCTTGCCGAGCTGGGTCAGGCAGGTGGTCTTGCCGGTGCGGGCCGGCCCGGACAGGATCAGCCCGCACCGGCCGAGGGCGGCGTGCCGGTTCAGGTACTGCAGCCGCCGCCCCTCGATGATCACCTGCTGGATGGTGGGGGTGGCGACCACCAGCAGCTTCGCGAGGTGCGCCAGCCGCACCTCGTCATAACGGAACCGATCACCGTCGTCCAGGTCTCGCCAGGCGTCCTCGGGCAGCAGCTCCGGAACGGCGGGGCGTTCGGCGACAAAGGATCGCCAGCCGCGCAGCGTGGTCAGCTGCCGCGCACCACCGCTATCGGCTTCGCCGCTGGTGTCGGGATCCGGCTTCTGCTGGCCGGTGACGGCGGTCACCAGCGCTTGTCCGCTTCGGCGAACGGGTCGAAGATCCCCAGCGGAATCACCTTCGCCAACGGGGCGTCGTCGTCCTCCGGCCCCGACGCCGGCGCTGGCTCGGCGGCCGCACCGTGGGCCTGCTCAGCGGCGTCGGCAGTGTCGGCCCCGTTGGCCTGTTCGCCGACCGGGGAGGTGTTCGTGGGTGTTGTCGCCTTGGTGCGGGCGGCGACCCTGCGGTCCCGTTTGCTCATCTTCGGTTTCTCCTGCTCCTCGGGGCCGTGGTGGGCGCGGCGCAGCAGCGCGGCGACCGCGTCGGCGATCTGCTCCTCGGTGGCGGTCCGGCCGTCGGCGACCAGATGCCGGCGGGCGTGGTCCCAGGCCAGTTCCCCGAACGGCACCGGGACGCGGTCCAGGTGTTTCCAGAACACCGTGATCCACCCGTCCGGGCCGCGCACGAAGATCCGGGACACGTCGTAGGGGTCGTGGCGGACCTCCCACAGATCCTTCTTCTCCCGCACCCCGGAGGGCTGCAGCCGCAACGGGTTGAGTGCTTCGCTGTCGTAGCTGCGGCGGTTCAGCTTGATCCCGTAGGCGTTGACCGCCCGCCACTGGGCGGGCAGCAGCTCGATATAGTCCTCGGGGCCCAGCGCGACCGGGACGTACCCGGCGGCCTCGACCAGCGCCGCGTACTTCTCGTTCGGGCTGAACGCCCGGCCGGGATGGGCCGGATCACGCAGCCCATCGTGGGGCCTGTTCAACCAAAAGGCGATGAGCCACTCATCGAGGAGTTCTTGCAACTCCAGCATCGACCACAACGGCTGGTCTTCGATGCCGCGTCCCCGCCGGTCCGGGTTGCGGCCCGCATAGCCGGACACGAACTGGCAGAACAGCGAACCCACTGAGCCGAAGTAGCGTTCGATATGGGGTTTCTCGGCGCCGCTGGCCAGGTGGGCGGGCTGGATGTTGATGCCCAGGTGCCGGCAGGAAGCCCGGAAGTTGTTCGAGACGAACACGCTGCCGTGGTCGATGACGATGGTGTCCGGGATGATCACGGGTTTCGCGGCCGCGTGCTCCAGCCGCTCATCGATACTGAGCAGCCGGTCATATGGCAACACCGAGCGCGCCATCGACAACGCCTCCACCCAGCCGGGCCGCATCGGCTCCGGGGTGAGGCTGCGGGCCAGCAACACGCTGGCATCCACCGAGCGGGTAGTCGGGCGCAGCACCGCCGCAGGCACCACCCTGGTCGCGACATCGATCATGCCGGTGAGCTCCACGCGCCCGGTCACCCCATCGTCCAGCAGCACCAGCACGTCCAGCGGGGTCGAGTCGATCTGCATCAACTCACCCGGCGCGGCCGCCGGCAACGTCGAGAACATGCCAGCGGGGCGTCCAGCCAGGGAGCGGCGAGTGGACGCCGAACCGGTGGTGTGCTTGCCCCGCGCCAAGGTGTCGAACAACCGATACATCGTCCGCTGCGACGGCACCATATCGGTGATGCCGGCCGCGGCGAGGATCTCGCCGGTGCGCCAGATCGCGAAACCGGCCGTGCGTGAAGACTCCTCGGTGGCCTCCTCGATCGCCTGCCGCATCGCGGCGACCACGCGTTCGTCGACCCGGCCGGTCGGCGAGGTTCGTTTCGCCACCCGGTGATCCACCAGGCCGGCCAGCCCGCGAGTTTCCCACCGCTGCCGGCGATGCTTCAGCGTGCTGACCGCCACCGAGCGGCCCGCCGCCGCCAACTCGGCCGCCTTCGCCTTCTCCCGGGCGGTCAGGCTGGTTCGTTCCGGGTCGTACTGCGGGTTCGGGCGTGCCCCTGCCGGTGCGTCCGGTGGCAGGCCATACACCACCTCGACGATGTGGGCCTCCCACCACGACGCCTCCTCCACCGCGTCGGCGGGCAGGCCCTCCAGCCCGACCTCCGGTCGCGCCACCTCGGGCACGCTGGCGTCGATGAGCTCGAACCGGGCATCCGAGAGCAGTTCGGTCACCGTCACCGCCCGCACGGTCCCGGCTTCGTCAGCCAACCGCACCCGCGTGCCCGACACCCCGATCACGATGTGCCCCACGCCGTCGACACGGACCCGGTCACCGACCGCCAGCCGCCGCCGTCCGCGTGGCGTGTTCACCGCGCCTCCCCGGTGCGCACCAGGGTCGAGGCGCCCAGCGGACCGCCGGTCAGATCGGCGGCCAGCTGGCCATGCCACATCAGGTGGAACAGCACCGGCAACACCCGTAGCCGTTCTCCAACCAGAGTCGCCCCGGCGAACAACTCCCTGCCCTGGGCGAACACCTCCAGCAGTGCCGCAGCGATCTCCGGCACCAGGCAGCGAGGATGCCGATAGCGTGACAGCCAGCGCACGTTCGCCGTCAGCACCCGGTCGATCTCGCCGACGCGGCGGAACTGCCAGCCCGCCAGCTCGCACGCCGACTCCGTCACCGCGAACGTCTCCGCGTCACGGTCCGGGATCCGGTCGTCCGGGCGGACGTCGACCACCACCGCGGTGCCGTCTTGTCGACGAGCGAAGTAGTCCGGCGCGTGCCGTCGGGCCGTACCCTGTTCGTCGTGCCAGCGCAGCCAAAAAGGTTGCGAGGACACCGCGCGGATGTCGGGGTCGAAGTCCATCAGCATCAGGTGATCACGTTCCAGCCAGGACTCGAACCCGACATGGGTTCCGGTCGTGGCGAAGTACCACCAGCCCGCGAAGCTACGCAGGCCCTTCTCGAAGTGGAACGGTCGAACCGGCAGTACGTCTTCGAACCGCTCGCCGCAGCACGCCGGTAACACGTCACGACACCAGGCGCCTTCCGCCGGCTGGTACTCCAGCACGAACCGGAGATCCGCAGCGCCGAACGCTGCGACAGCAGCACTGGTCACCCACCCGCCCAAGCTCAAGGATCATGATCTTGGGCCAACTGTAGTGGCAAAGTCAGCGAACGGGCCGCATTGAATG
>WHSS01000195.1 GCA_009379975.1 Actinophytocola sp. | reverse complement strand
GCCACCCGGTTCGTGAGTGCTGATCAGGGTTAGAACACTGATAGCCACTCACGAACCGTGAAAGGCGCCGGATTGTCGGGCCGAGCTACTGGGGCGTCAGCCCAGCTTCTTGTCTTCCGAGATGCCGCCTGCCAGGGTGGCTGCGGTCATCGGCATGTGACCGGCGGCCTTCTTGAGGAGGTCGAAGGCCTTGCCGTCGTTGGCGACGACGGAGTCGATGGCCGCGGACAGGCTCGCCACGTGCGGCTTGAGCTCCTCTGCGACCGCATCGGCAGGCAGTTCCTTGTTCACCGAGTTGATCAGCTCGCCGAACGAGGTCCGGTAGCCGTCCAGGTCCTTCTGCGCCTTGGCGGCCATTGCCTTGTCCTTGGTCGCCTTACCCAGGGTGTAGTCGACGAAGAACCCGATGTGCTGACGCCAAGCCTCCAGGAACGGCTTCTCCGCATCCGGATAGGCCGCACCGACGGCCTTGGACAGGTCGACGGAGTTCTTGTCCAGACTGGCCACGGCCGCCTTCACGGTCGGGTCGTCCATCTCGCCGCCCTTGTCGACGGCGGTCTTGACCGCGATGCCGGCACGGTAGACGTGCTCGGTGAGCAGGTGGGTCAGCCCGGCACGCAGCTCCGAGGCCGGGGCGTCGACCGCTGCCTTCCCGCTGGCCTGCTCGTCTTCCTGCGCAGGTTCCGAGGTTTGCGCTTCGTTGTTCCCGGCAGGCGGGGACTGCTCGTCGCCGCCGGGCGAGCACGCAGACACGGCCAGTACGGCCGCGGCGAACACGCTCACGAGTGTGGTTTTACGCAATGACATGATCTTTCCTTCCAGATGAGTAACGACGGGCGGTGAGGCCCGTCAGGGCATGACGGTCACTTCGCCGTTCATTCCCTTGTGGATCGAGCAGTAGTAGGTGTAGGTGCCGGGCTTGTCGAACGTGTGCGACACGTTCTTGCCCTTGGCCAGCGGCATATCGAGCACACCGTCGGGCTCTTCGGCGCTGCGCAACCCCTCACCGCCAAGAGTGAACGTGCCGGTAGTAACCGTGTGGCCGATGTCGTCTGCCACCTTCCAGACCACGGTCGTCCCGGCCGTCACCGTCAGGTTCTCCGGCGTGAAATCGAGCAGCTTCGTGGTCACGGCGCTGGCATTTCCCGACGCGGACGCGTCCGCACCGTGGTGACCGGGCGTGCCATGTGCACCATCACTGGATGCGCCGCCGGATTGCCCGGATTGCTCCGACGGACCGCTGCAGCCGGCCAACGCCAACCCGCCAAGGGCCACCACCGACAGCGCATATCGCGCTCTGCGCACTGTGCGACCTCCTTCCCCGGGATCCCGGGTAACTTTGCGTTGTTCCTAGCGAGGTCAGGGCGCCTCATACCTGGTATTCGCGGCGGACGGCGCACCGGATTGGTGCGATCTGCAGACGTGGTCACAACCACCTGCGATCAGCGGGTCACGCCGACGACCCGAAACGGCTGAGGCGCGATATCTGGCCGACAGATCACGAGCAGGGGCAGGATCGAACGGCAGGTGGTGTCGCGCATTCGGGACGGCGACCGGAGCGCGTTCGCGGAGTTGGTCGACCAGTTCAGCGCGACGGTACGGGGTCGCCCTGCGAATCGGCGACGACCCCGTATGGACAGGCTTACCCCGGGGGAGGGCGGGGTCATCGAAGCGGTCGCCGTCGAGGGTGACAGCGTGATCGAGGCTGCTGCGAGGGTTGGGTGTGCCGGTGGGTGTGGCCGCGACGCAACCAACCGCGGCGCTGCGGCCAGGCACCGGAAGATCTTCCGCGGCCGCAGAGCAACGACGCCGTCGGCTACTTCCACGGCGGCCTGGTCGGCCTGAGCTCGGGGCGCCCTTGCGCGGCGCGGGCCAGCTGCCGATCCGACCAGAGGGCTCGTGACGGCCGCCTCGCAGGGCGCGGCGCCGAACCCGGTGTCACGGTCCAATCCAGGACGACGCTCGGCTCCGAATACCTTCAGTGCGACGGCGGCGAGCTGACGAGGAGGTCCGATGCATGGCGCGACACGCGGGCAGTCGAACCAATCCCACAGCCTCGGTGCCGAGCGTCGGCAGCTGCGCCGCTGCCTCGACGGCCTGATCCGGCTCCGCGACCGCCTGGGGCTGGCTCGGTGAACGCCGACCTACACACCCTGACCGGCGCCTACGTGCTCAACGCCCTGTCCGATACCGAACGTGCCGCCTTCGAGGAGCACGTCGCCCAATGCGACGCATGCGCCGGCGAGGTGCGCGAACTGCGGGAAACGGCCGCGCAGCTGGGCTCGGCGGTAGCGGTGCAGACTCCGGCGGAGCTGAAACCGCAGGTCCTCGAACGGATCCGGCGGACCCGGCAGCTCCGGGTCATCCCACTGCGGAGTCGCAGGTGGCAGCTGAGGCTGATGTCGTTGGTCGCGGCGGCGTCGCTGATCGTGGCCGTCGTACTCGGGGTCCAGGTGATCAGCGCGAACCGCGACCTCGACCAGACCGAGCAGCAGCTGAGCCAGCTCACCACCAGACAGACCGAACTCGTCGAGGTGTTGGCCGCGGCTGATGCGCAGATCGTCACCCACGACCGGGACGACACCGCCGCCGCGGTCGTCGTATCGCGGGAGCTGGGCAAGCTCGCGTTCGTGCCGCGCCGCATGCCGGCTCCCGGGCCCGGCCGGACCTACCAACTCTGGCTCATCACACCGCGCGACACGCACTCCGCGGGACTGATGCCCGATCCGCGACGGATCGCGGTGGCCAAGACGGTGCGCGACATGCGTCAGGTCGGGGTGACCGTTGAGCCGGCGGGCGGATCGAAACAGCCGACAACCGACCCGATCATGCAACTGGCGCTGCCCTGACAGCAGCCGTGGCCAGAGCCAAGCACGATCCCGCCGGCGTTCCAGACCGAAGTGCGCGACGGTTGCCCACCATCCACCATCAGATCCCGGAGTTCATCGACGTTGCCCAGGCAAAGCCAATCCGCCGCCGCAACCTCAACCCCACGGCATCCGGCCACACAACTGTGTGTGCGAAATCCGGGACGCTTCCTCGACTCGAAATCCCGCGGCGTTAACGGCGCTGCCTGCGGTGAGCCATGCCAGTGGCAGGCTGGGAGGAGACGGCGAAGCCGATCGCGGCGGCCAGGGCGCCGATACCTTCGGCGACGGCGCTCAAGCTCTTCTCGAAGAACCAGATCGGCTCGTACATTGCCGGAATCGGACCCAACGCAGGCACATCGACATAGCGGTAGAGCAGAACGGCACCGAAGGCGCTGATGGTGACCACGAAAGCCACCGCAAACGATGGTCGGCTTCGCCGGATCAGAACATACGCTGCCGCAAGTACCGCGACCACCGCTTCGACCCGGAAGACGGTGCCCCCACCGACGCCACCCGTGAATGCGGACTGATAGGTCGACGCGAGATTAAAGTGCACCACCGCATCGATGACAAGCGCCACGGCGGTCACACCCGCCAACCCCCACCGGACCAACGATCGGCGATCCCGGCCGATCCGCACATCGCTATCCACGTGACTCACCCCTGTCAACGGGCGTGTACGGGTGCCTCACGGCACCCTCGTTTCCGTCCGTGATCGTGGCTCTGCACACCACGGCGACAGGCGTCCCGTGGCAGCACCGCACATCCTCGGTGATCATTTCATCCTCCGACCTTCCGGTTTGGAACACGCACACAAGTAGTTCGTCACCGAGCACCGAAAGGCTTGGTACGCGTACTACGCGCCGGACGAGACCAACCGATCGCGGTCAGCCGGATACCAGCCGGCTGGAGCTCGCCGGCCGAGCGCGGCATCAACCTCGTGGTCGACGTTGAGCGCGTGCACGAACGCGTGCTTGGCGCCGCGGTAGTGCGTGAACACCCAGACGCCGTCATTGCTGGTCGCCCTGGCCATCGGACGCCAGGTCATGTCGGTTTCCAGGTCGCGCTTGTCGGCGACCAGCTCCGGCCGCAGCTCGTCGGCGACGAAGTCGTAGACGAGCGCCCGGTAGCTCTTGGAGCCCTGCGGCGGGCGCTGCTCGATCCGGTAGAGCAGCGAGCCGTTGGTGGACACCGCGTCGAACTCGAACTTGCCCGGTAGCCGGATTGGCTCGCCGTCGGTTCCGGTGATCGTCGTGTACCTGTCTCCCGGGCGACCTTGACCACAGACCGCGGAGCCGTGGTGGTTGTCTGCGCGCGCTGCGCTTGCGGTTCGGCCGTGCCGGCCTGGCCGCACGACGCCGTGATAGCCAGAAGCGCGGCCAGGGCGGCAGTTGTTGCTGACGGTTTCATCTCGCCACCTCCTGCCCGCACTACACCGCGGGCAGGAGGCCGATTCCGGACTTCGCCCCGCGGGCAGGGTCTCGCCGCGCCTACGCCCGCCCTGCAAGTTCTCAGCGTCCGTGTCATCTGGCGACGCTGTGACGTGGGGTTTCTTACGGCGTCTCACGCCATGCCATCCGTGTTCTGTCTCCACTCCGTGGCATTTCCTTAGGATCTGGTCCTTCTTGCCACAGCAGCAACTCGCCTGGAACGCCGAAGAGAGGCGGCTGTTCTGGTGCGCCCATGACGGAATCCGGAGCCAGAGCCATCTGGCCCTCGGGGGCTGGCTCCGAGCGCGTCCGAGCGACGACCTGCCGTACTCGGTGGTGCATTCAGAGGAGGACGGAGGCAACGAGGCCGGGCACGACCGCCTACCCAACAGCCGTAGCAGCGTCGGCGGCCCCGGGCACGATCGACTCAGGGCGGCGGGCGGTAGGCGCGGAGGGGGTTGTTAGTCGCGGCCACTGCGGCGATCGCCAGTATGGCGGACAGGCCGCCGGCGACCAGAGAGAAGGAGGCGGAGGTGGCCGACGCCAGCAGGCCACCACGGAAGTTGCCGAGTTCGGGGCCCGCGGCGCCGATGACGTGTTCCACGGAGGAAACCCGCCCCCGGTACGCGTCCGGGGTCTCCAACTGGACCAGGGCACTTCGGGTGACCACCGAAACGGTTTTCGTTGACCAGCGGGAAGAGCGCGATCGGCATGGCGAGCAGCGTCGCGGACAGGGCGGTGGCCATCGAGCCCCACAGCGTCGGGCGGCGCAGGACGATCCGCCAGCCGCCGCGCTCCGATCGGCGCCTGGCGCCCACCGCGTCGGCGCCCTCGGGCCTCATGACCGGGAGGCGGATCACCGCGAGTATCGAAACCGCCATGGCCACTGCCTGGGCTGCGTAGGCGGCAGGGAAGTTCCAGCGGGCGATGACCAGCCCGGCCAGCGCGGGCCCGGCCAGCATCGCCGCCTGGAAGGATGCGTTGGTCAGCGCGAGACCGGCCGCGACCTGGTCGGCCGGCAGCAGCCGGACTGGGAAGGTGCGCCGGGCAGGGGCGCCGAGTTGGGAGGCCGAGGAGCCGATCCACAGGTCGCAGAACGGGCGGCTGCTACGCAGCGGGCGGGTGTCGAGGAACCGGACACGCCCCCTCATTGCCGTGGCTCGACGAGGTGGTTGAGGATCCGCTGCCGCATCGACCGGTGCTCTAGCGCCCGCCGCAGCTCTTCGACGACAGTGGTCAGCGCGTACGGGATCTCACCGTTCAGCTCGGCGACCGTCGCGTGGGTGGCGCGCCACTCTGCCTCCAGGAACGGCACCAGCGACTGGCCGCGCTCGGTCAGGTCGATCCGCCGGGTGCGGGCATCGGGCCCCGGCTCGGAGGTGACCAGATCCTCCCTGCGCATGGCGGCGATGGTCTGGCTGATCGCGGAGTGCGAGCGGTTCAGGGACTCAGCAAGCTCGCGGATGGTCAGTGGCCCGGTGTGGGCGAGCCGGATCAACGGATAGGCGAACCGCGGCCGCACCCCCTCGATCCCACGCTCGAGGTAGACCCGCTCGATCTCGGCATCCATGGCAGCCAGCAGCTCGTGCAGCGACTTCCAGGGCTCGGGCAGCGCCGTGGGGTCGGAAGATGTCACAGCGCTAATATAACAGCGCTGCAGCAATTGGAGCGGCGCCACCTTACTAGCAGATCGAACGGCGCATTGCCCCACGGGCGGTCTTCGATCCCGAAGAAGAGGCGGGCGTCAGTGCTGACATGTGGTCAACTCTGAGAATATGGCGCGGGTTTTGAGAACCTATGGCTCCGCTCAGCCGTACGCGAGGTCGGCGAAGCGGCTGTAGTGCAACTGGTGCGCGACGGTGACCGTGCTGGTCGGCCCCGCACGGTGCTTGGCCAGGATCAGATCCGCCTCACCGGCTCGCGGATCGTCCCGCTCGGAAGCGTCGGGCCGGTTGATCAGGATGACGATGTCGGCGTCCTGCTCGAGCGAACCGGACTCACGCAGGTCGGAAAGCATGGGGCGCTTATCGGTGCGCTGCTCCGGACCGCGGTTGAGCTGGCTCATCGCGACCAGCGGCACCTCGAGCTCCTTGGCGAGCAGCTTGAGCTGCCGCGAGAACTCCGAGACTTCCTGCTGGCGCGACTCCACCTTCTTGCCCGACGTCATCAGCTGCATGTAGTCGACGATGATCAGGCGCAGGTCGTTGCGCTGTTTGAGCCGCCGCGCCTTGGCCCGGATCTCCATCATCGTCATGTTCGGCGAGTCGTCGATGAACAGCGGCGCCTCGCTGATCTCGCTCATCCGGCGCGCCAGCCTTGTCCAGTCGTCGTCGCTCATCCGGCCACCACGCATATCCTGCAACCGGATACGCGCCTCCGCCGACAGCAGGCGCATCACGATCTCGGTACGGCTCATCTCCAGCGAGAACACCACGCTGGACATGCCGTGCTTGATCGAGCACGACCGTGCGAAGTCCAACCCCAGCGTCGAGTTGTGCGTCGGGATCATCGACCGGCCTGCGAGGTACAGGTGGTCATCTGCATCGACCTCGACGCAGCGCACCGGCACACTGCGCACCGGCCGAACGTCCACGATGGCCCGTGATCCTGCCGCGCGCGTGCCTGCCGCGCGCCTGCGCTCCTTGTGCTCGATCTGCTTGCCTGCCACGCGGAACACGATGTCGTCGGTGCTGAAGCTCAACCCGTACGCGGTGCGCTCACAGCGGTAGCCGAGGCTGACGATCAGCTCGTACACGTCCTCAGCGAGCCGCGGATCGGCGTCGCGGTACCCCACGCTGCCATCCGGGTGCACCGTGCCGTCCGTGTCGAGCAACCCGGCCAGCAACGCGCGCCGCTGCGCGCCCGAACCGCGCAGGTACTCCCGCGGTATGCGCTGGTCGTCCAGCTCGGCCTCGATGTGGCACACGACCTCCGGACCGAGCGTGGCACTCGTCAGATCCCCGGCGCCCAGCAACGCCCCCAGCACGTACGGCGGCAGCGGCAGTGCGCGCTCGGGCAGATCGAGCGCGCGGCAGTTGCTCACCGAGTGGCTGGAGCGGAGATCCGCCGCGATCCGCGCGGTGGTGTGCACCGCAGGCCCCGACCCAGGCGTCTCGGTCAGCCACTGATGCTCGCCATCGGCGACGAGCACGCTGCCGTCGGCGAACTCCACCTCGTAGCACGGCCGATCCAGCATGACCTCGGTCGCGGCGACCACGGTGATCGGCGAGCCGTCCGCGCCGATCAGCCGGTCGCCGACCTGGACCTCGCCCATCGTCGTCCAGCCGTCCGGCGTGGCGAGCGGGGTATCCAGCGCCAGTGCCTTACCGATACCGGGCCGCGCCGCGACGATGACCATCTGACCGGCGTGCAAGCCGTTGGTGACTTCGTCGAGGTCGGCGAAGCCGGTCGGGACGCCGTGCGAGATCCCACCGCGGGACGCGATGGCGTCGATCTCGTCCATCGTCGGCTGCAGCAACTCTTCGAGTGCGATGTAATCCTCGGCGGTGCGCCGCTCGGTGACCTCGTAGATGGCCGCCTGCGCACGATCCACCACCTCGTCGACCGCGCTGCCCGACGAATCGGCCGCCCCGTAGCCGTACTGCACGATCCTGGTGCCCGCTTCGACAAGCCGCCGCAAGATCGCCTTCTCGGACACGATCTCCGCGTAGTAGGCCGCGTTCGCCGCCGTCGGTACGGTCGCGATCAGGGTGTGCAAGTACGGCGCCCCGCCGACCCTGCCCAGCTCGCCTCGGCGTTCCAACTCGGCCGACACCGTGATGGGGTCCGCGGGCTCGCCGCGGCCGTAGAGGTCGAGCACGCACTCGTAGACGGCCTGATGCGCCGGGCGGTAGAAGTCGCCCGGTCGCAGCACCTCGACCACGTCGGCGATGGCGTCCTTGGACAGCAGCATCCCGCCGAGCACCGACTGCTCGGCGGCGACGTCCTGCGGGGGCTGTCGATCGAACCCACCGCCCGACATCTCCCCGCGGCCGGATGCGGCGCCCGCGAATGCTGGACTGCGATCATCGGTGAGCGCCACCGGTGCGGTACCTCCCTCGTCTGCGAACGTTTGTTCGATTATGACCCACGATGGGCCCGCCGGCCGGTAGCGACGCGCGGGCACAGCGCTCCGCTCATCGCGCACATCACTTCAGCCGGACAGCGCACGTTAGAGCCAAGCGGCGCCGCCGAGCAATTCCGCCTGGGGATGGTTCTGTGCACTGCCTGGGGAAGAGTCCGCCGAGTCAACCACAGGCCGCGCAAACACTGGGGATAACTTGTTGACAAGTATCACCCAACTGAGGAAAACCGCAGGTCAACCGCTGTGTACAAGCTGTG
>WHSS01000141.1 GCA_009379975.1 Actinophytocola sp. | reverse complement strand
TGGTGGACAGCTCGGCAGAAGAACGGCTGATGTCATTACCCGATCCGATCGCGACCGTCAAGGCACTGTTGCAGACGCTGCTGTCGACCTTGACCGGGCTGCTCGACAGCCTGTTGGGTGCGGCACCTGCGTTGCCCGACGTGGGCTTGCCGGGGCTGCCCGACGCGGGCTTGCCGGGGCTGCCCGACCCGGGGCTGCCCGACCCGGGACTTCCCGAGGGCGACGCGCCTGACCCAGGCTTGCCCGACCCGGGCCTGCCATTGCCGTAAAAATCGCAGCCGCGCATATTCGCGGCCAGAGTAAATGGGGGGAGGAATCCGGCGCCGGTGTCCCGGCGCCGGATTCCTTGTGTCTCATGTATAACTCGCGTTATTCACTGGAGTAGGCCACTTCAGTCGCGAGCGGATCGGCCGTCGAGCTCGGCAGACCTTGCTTTGAGATGGCCTGGAGGGCTTAGCATGTCGAGCGGATGCGGAAGGTGTGCCAACCATGATCCTCCCGAAGGTCCGAGACCCTCGCTTCGTGACGGTCCGTCGAGGGGGACCCTCGCCGATTCGGATCACCACCTCCTTGCCCTTTGGGCGGCATCGTGCGCGGAGCACGTCCTCAACTTCTTCGAGTCGGCCCAGCCTGCGGACCCACGACCGCGCCAGGCGATCGAGCATGCCCGCGCCTGGGTGCGTGGCGAGGTCAAGATGACCCAGGCTCGTACGGCGGGCGGCCATGCGATGGGCGCGGCCAGAGACCTGCGTGGCGCGGCACGGCATGCCGCGTACGCTGCCGGCCAGGCCGCGGTCGTCGCGCACGTCGTCGCGCACGTCGCCGCGCACGAGCTTGGTGCGGCCGCCTATGCGATCAAGGCCGCACGTGCCGGCGCGCCGGAAGGCGAGGGCGAGGCCGCAGGGCGACTTGAGTGCCGGTGGCAGCGTGACCAGCTCCCGGCGGCGATTCGCGAGCTCGTGCTTGACGACCAGCGGTTGCGGAACGACATCTGCTGGTCGGTGTTTGACTGTTAAGCCCGAACAACGCTCCTCATGGCGCAAGCAAGTCGAGTCCTGTCCGCAGCGCACTGGCTATTTCCAGCGTCGCGTCCCGGAAACGGGAACCGACGCCGATGAAGTTGACGAAGCCGTGGATGAGATCGCCCTGCCGCTGCACCACCACCGGAACGCCCGCTTTCTTCAGCGCGGCGGCGTAGTCCTCCCCGGAATCACGCAACGGGTCGAAGCCCGCGGTGACGATGCACGCGGCCGGCAGCCCGGTGAGATCGTCCGCGCACAGCGGGGACAACCGCGGATCCGACTTGTCGGTGCCCACCGGGACGTAGTGCGCCTCGAAGAAGTCCATGTCCGCGCTGGTGAGGAAGAAGCCATCGGCGAACAGATTCCTGGAGCGGCGGCGCACCGAGAAATCGACCTCGGGATAAATGAGCAGCTGGAACGCTGGCGCCAGGCCGCCGCTCCGGGTGGCGTGCTGCGCGACGACGGCTGCGAGGTTTCCACCCGCACTGTCGCCGCCGACCGCGATGCGCGCCGGGTCGATCCCGAGCTCGTCCGCGTGGGCATGGGCGTACTCGAAGCCGATGATCGCGTCATCGACGGCCGCGGGAAACGGGTGCTCCGGGGCGAGCCGGTAGTCGACCGAGAGCACCCGCAGCCCGGCGTGGCGCGCGAGGAACCGGGCGAGGTGGTCGTGGGTGTCGAGGCTGCCCAGCACCCAGCCGCCGCCGTGGTAATAGACCAGCAGGGGTGCCGGCTGGTCCAGCCGCTCCGGCGTGTAGAGCCGGGCGCGCATGCCCCCGGTGGGCGTCGGGATGCTGAACTCGCGGGTTTCGATGTCCTCGATCGGCTTGCCACCGGCCATCCCCGCCGCGGCTTCGAGGGCGGCACGTGAGGTGGCTACGTCCGCTTCGGTGAGCGTCACGCCCGACATCCGGTTCAGGGTGAGCAGTAACTGCGCGTCGAGGGCGAGCTCCTGCCCCTCGATGACGATCGGCTTGCCCGCGATACGGCGCCGGAGCCGCTTCGGCAGCGCGACGACAGCGCGCAGCACGGCGGCTTGCACCGGAATGGGGGCTCGCTCGGTCAGTTTGGGCATGCGTCCTCCTTGAAGCGCCAGTTACCGCAGTCTGACACGTACACGAACGCTGATGGAATGCGAGCAACGCCACGGTAGCTGGACTTGGAGCGCGCTGGAGGTCGTACGGTGGTCGCACCCGGCGAGGAGGAGAATGAGGCGATGGCGATCAACGTGGTCGGAATCGGTGGTTCGCTGCGCGAGCGTTCGCAGTCCGAGCAGGCTTTGCGCATCGCGCTGGCCGGGGCAGCCGACGCCGGGGCCGACACCACCGCGATCACCGGCGACAGTCTGGTGCTGCCGTTCTACGACATCGCCATCGCCGAGCGGTCGGCGAAGGCGGGGGAACTGGTCGCGGCGATCCGGGAGGCCGACGGGCTCATCGTGGTCTCACCCGGCTACCACGGCGGGCTGTCCGGGCTGGTGAAGAACGCCCTCGACTACGTGGAAGACCTCCATCACGACGAGCGCCCCTACCTCGAAGGGCGGGCCGTCGGCACGATCGCCGTGTCCTTCGGCTGGCAGGCGGCGGTCACCACGCTCAACCAGCTGCGCACCACGGTGCACGCGCTCCGGGGCTGGCCGACGCCGCTGGGCGGTGCGGTCAACTCGATCGAGACCAAGTTCGACGAGGCGGGCAGCGCGAGCGACGAGAAGGTCGAGCAGACGCTGCGGGCGATCGGCGAGCAGGTCGTCGACTTCGCCCGCGGCAGGCTGCGCTAGCTGTGGTGGGCCGAGCCGAATGTGGCGTTCGGTACCTATGCGGTACTCAACGCCACATTCGGCTCGCCACGGCCCGCTGCGCGAAGTACACTTCGACGGCGGTCTGCTTGACGGTCTCCGCGATGACCAGTGAGCCATGGCCCGCGTCGTATCGGTAGAACTCGTACGGCACGTCGCGGGCGGCGAGCCGCTCGAGGTAGTTCTCGATCTGCCGGATCGGGCATCGCGGGTCGTTGTCGCCCGCGAGCACCAGTACCGGCGCGGTGACCTCGTCGACGTAGGTCAGCGGCGAGCATTCCCGGTAGACGTCGGGCACCTCGGCCGGGGAGCCGCCGAACAGCGCCCGATCGAACGAGCGCAACTGCTCCATCTCGTCCTCGTAGGCCGCGACGTAATCGGCGACCGGAACGCCGGCGATGCCCGCCGCCCACCGCCGCGGTTGCGTGCCCAGCGCGAGCAGCGTCAGGTAACCGCCCCAGGAGGCGCCGTTGACGACGCAGGCCGCTGGATCGGCGAGCCCGCTCTCGACGGCCCAGTCGTGCACCGCGGCCACGTCCGCGAGCTCGGTGAGCCCCGGCCTCCCCTCGATGGCGTCGCGCCACGCGGAGCCGTACCCGGTCGAGCCGCGATAGTTGACCTCGACCACGGCGAACCCGGCGTCCACCCACACCGCGCGGTAGGCGGAGAAGCGGTCCTCGTCGGCAGCATGGGGGCCGCCGTGCAGCGAAAACAGCGTCGGCAGCCTGCCGGCAGGCGCGTCAGCGGGCCGGGACACCAGCGCGTGGATCCGACCGCCGGGACCATCGACGAACGCATCGGTGACCTCGACCGACTCGGGTGCCCGATCACCGGGCGGCGTCAGCAGCACGCGGTCCTCACCGCTGGCATCGCGGGCGCGGATGGCCGCCGGGGTCCGCGCGCAGGACCACGAGTACTCGATCACGCCGTCGGGGCGCACGCCCGCGCCGCCGATCTTGCCCGGAGGCGTCGGCAGCTCGGTGAGCTCGCCCGACGCCAGGTCGTAGCGGAACAGCGAACTTCGGGCGGCGTGGTAATGCACGACCAGCAGAGCCTGTGCGTCCGGATACCACGTGGCGCTGACCTCGCCCGGCAGGTCGAGCGCGATCTCCTGCTCGGTATCGGCCACGACGTCGAAGATCAACAGCTCCTCGCGGCCGTGTCGTTCGTGGCCGGTCAGCAGCCGCGCATCGCCCGTCACCGGGGAGAACTCGAGCGCCTCCAGACCCTTGCCGGGACCGTCCCACTTCTCGGCGACGGTTGCGAAGCCGTCGGTGGACAGCACCCGCACCGCGGGATGCCGGGAGTCGCCGTGCTCGGAGTGCGAGATGGCCAGCAGCGACTCGTCACGGGACAGCGCGGAGATCCCGGCGTCGTCCTCGCTCTGGTAACACACGCTGGTCACCCCGCCGGCATACGCGTACAGGGTGCTCCCGTCGTCGGTGGACACCCCGGCGGCGGTCACCCGGTGGCCGATCTCCAGGCCCGCGGGGTAGCCGTCGGGGACATCGGGCAGTGCGCGCTGGGCGGGGCCACCGGCCGCGAACGGTTCACGCAGCCATGAGCCGAACTCGTCGCCGTCGGTGTCGTTGAACCACCAGATCGACTTCCCGGCCGGCGAGAGCGTCGCGTAGAGGGTGCCGTTGGGCCGGTCGGTGACCCTGCGGTGCTCGTCGGTGGTGCGGTCCCAGGCGTAGACCTCCCAGACGCCGCTCGCGTTGGAGACGTAGACGTTGGCCGCGGGCGCGTCGAGCGCCCAGTCGGGTGTCGATACCCGGGCGGCGGTGAAGCGAGCACGCCAGCGGGCTTCCGCGGCTGCGTCATCGAAGAGGCGATCCGGCACGACGGCTGCGGGATGAGTGTTCACGTCACGATGGTGCCAGGCTAGCCGTGGGGAGCCGAAGGTGGCCTTGGGCGCCTATATGGAACCGAAGGCCACCTTCCAGAACTTCCGTCGGGGTGGCGGGATTTGAACCCACGACCTCCTCGACCCGAACGAGGCACGCTACCAAGCTGCGCCACACCCCGAGGTATCACTTTCATCGGGCCGCGAGTGAGTCTATCGGACGGTGCTCTGCGCGTTCCATCGGGCGGCCTTGTGCGCGGCGGGGGTGCTCGTACCCCGGGGAACCAGGGTGAGCAGGCTGGCTTCCGGCGGGCACGCGAAGCGCACCGGCGCGAAGGGTGAGGTGCCGAGCCCGGCGGAGACGTGCAGCCACATATCCGCGCCCCAGCGGGAGACGCCGCGGGCACGGGTGCGGTCGAGTTCGCAGTTGGTGACCAGGGCGCCGAAGCCGGGCACGCGTAGCTGGCCGCCGTGGGTATGGCCGGCCAGCACCAGGTCATAGCCGTCGGAGGCGAACGCGTCGAGCACGCGTGGCTCCGGTGAGTGCGTCAGGCCGAGCCGGAGGACGGCGCCCGCGTCGGGCTTGCCGGCAATGACGCCGTAGCGGTCGTAGTGCAGGTGCGGGTCGTCCACGCCTGCCACCGCGATCTGCCTGCCCGCCACGGTGACGACCCGCTTGACGTGCGTCAGGTCGTGCCAGCCGTGTTCGAGGAACGCCGCGCGCAGGTCCTGCCAGGGCAGCACGGGGCCATGCACCCGCTTCTTCCGGCCTTGCGGCATGAGGTAGCGGGCCGGGTTCTTCGGTTTCGGGCCGAAGTAGTCGTTGCTGCCGAACACGAACAGGCCCGGCACGTCGAGCAGCGGGCCGAGGGCGCGCAGTACCGCGGGCACCGCGCCGGCGTGCGAGAGATTATCGCCGGTGTTGACGACGAGGTCCGGGCGCAGTTCGCTCAGCGCGGCGACCCAGGCCTGCTTGCCGCGGTGACCGGGCAGCATGTGCAGGTCCGAGATGTGCAGGATCCGCAACGGGGCCGACCCAGGTGTCAGCACGGGCAGCTCCGCCGTGCGCAGCGTCCAGTGCCTGCGTTCTATGGCGGCGGCGTAGGTCACCGTCACGGCGCCGATGGCGGCGGTGGTCGCGATACCGGCGCGAAGCTTGCCCGCCGGTGTGCTGCTCCGTGACATGTGCGCTGCTCAGCCGTCGCCCTGGAAGCGTTCGTACTCGGGGTCGGCCTCGGGCAGCGGCTCCTCCGGCAGGTCCTCGTGGATCTCCTTCATCGCGCCGAACCAGGTCAGCGCGGGCGTCCTGGCACCTTGCATGTTGCCCTCGTCGGCGCTGCATTCCCTGACATTGCCCGGACCGCTGTAGCAGAGGCCGCCTTCGGGGAAGTCCGGCCGGAACACCATCGCCGCTCCGGCCAGCTGCGGCGTGGCACCGAGGAAGGTCGAGGCCTTCGCGCCCTGCGCCGTCCCGGTCTTGCCGATCATCGGGCGATCCCCCCAGCCGACGCTGCCGGCCGCGCCGCGCGCGGTTCCTTCCGTGTGGTCCTCGCCCATGCCGACGGCCAGCGTGTTGGCCACCCCCTTGGGCACGACCTGCTGGCACTTGGCTTCCTTGACCTTGTACGGCCTACCGTGGCGGTCGGTGACCTCCGCGATGGGAGTCGGCGGGCACCACACGCCTTCGCTCATGATCGTGGCACCGACGTTGGCGAGTTCGAGGCCGCTCAACGCGGCGGGCCCGAGCGTGAACGAGCCGCTGCCGGGCCAGCCGTCGCGAGGCCCGTAGATGTCGGTCTGGCTCAGTTTGAGCTCGGTCCTTTCCGCCTTCGGGTTGGGCTGCAGTCCCTGCCCGTTGGCCGCCATGGACTTGCGCAGGCCGAGCTTGCTGGCCATCTCGACGACCGGCCCCATGCCGATCTTCTCCTCAAGGATGACGAAGGCGGTGTTGGGGGATCTCGAGAGCGCGTCTTGCAGCGTCATCTTGGACGGGTACGTCGCGCCCGGGTAGTTGCCGACGCAGTAGCGCTTGTCGCCGGGGCAGGACTTCTGCTTTTCGGCGATGAAGACCGGGGAACGGTGCGTAGCGGGGACCGAGATCTTGTCGTGGATGCCTGCCTCGCGCTCCTGCAGCGCGGCCGCGGCGGTGAAGACCTTGAACGTCGACCCGCCACCCCCGAGGTTGACCACGTCCGACGGCAGCGCCCACTCGGTCTGGTCCTTGTCCTTGTCCGGACCGTAGTCGCGGTTGGCGGCGAGCGCGATGACCTCGTGCCGCTTCTTGCCCGGCTTCACCAGCGACAAGGTGTTCGCCACGTTCGGCTCACCCTTGTCGACCTGCTCCTCCGCTGACCGCTTCGCGTGCTTGTTCGCCTCGCGGTCCAGCGTCGTCTTGATGGTGTAGCCGCCGGTGTAGAGGTCGTCCTTCTTCATGCCCGACTGCAGCAGGTAGTCCTCCACGTACTGGCAGAAGAACCCGTGGTCGGGGCCCGCGCCGACGCAGTTCGCCGCGGGCTTGTCAGGCCCGCCCTTGACCACGCCGAGCGACTCCTTCTTGATCGCCTCGGCGTCGGCCTTGTCCAGCTTGCGGTTTTCCACCATCTTGTCGATGACGACGTTGCGGCGCTTCTTGGCGCGTTCGGGGTTATTCCACGGGTCGAGAGCGGCCGGGTTGTTCACCATGCCCGCCAGCAGCGCCGACTGTGCGGCGTTGAGGTCCTTCGCCTCGACGCCGAAGTACGCGCGGGCGGCGGCGCCGACGCCGAAGATCCGCCGGGAGAACTCCACCACGTTGAGGTAGCCGGTGAGGATCTCCTGCTTGGCCATCTTCGTCTCGAGCTGGATCGCGATGCGCGCTTCTTTGAGCTTGCGCGCGATCGACTGCTCCTGCGCCTTCTGCCTGCCGATCTTGTGCTTGGGGTCGTTGTCGTTCCAGTAGACGACGTTGATCAGGTAGTTCTTCACGTACTGCTGGGTCAGCGTCGAAGCGCCTTGGGTGTCGCCACCGCGCGTGTTGCTGATCGCGGCGCGGGCGGTGCCCTTCCAGTCGACGCCGTTGTGCTGGTAGAACCGCTTGTCCTCGATCGAGATCAGCGCCCACTTCATGGCGTCGGAGATCTGATCTGACGCGGTGGGGATCCGGTACTGCTGATAGAAGGTCGCGATGCGCTTGTCCTTGGCGTCGGTGACCGTGGTCAGCAGCGGCGGCGGCACCTTCGCGAGCTCGGTCGATGTGTTGTCGACCGTGGCGCTGGCTTGGTTGGACATCACGCCCAGCCCGCCGACGAACGGGAACATCACGCCTGCGAGGAGCACGCCCGCCAGCAGGCAAAGGCCGAGCAGCTTGAGGATGCCATCCGCTTTACGCACGCCCTGAATGTTACGTCGTGGTAGCAACGCGCGTGTGGCAGCGGTACGGATTTTGGCTGGTCCGATGTGGCGAACGGAACCAGAAGCCTCTACAGTCCGTCAACGTCTCACGTAGGCACGGGGAGTGCCATCGGGCGGAGGGTGAGCGATGAGGAGTTGTGAGGAGCTGGGGGTATGAACGCCACACAGCCGGATTGGCGGTTAGCCGCGTCCTGTCAGAACACCGATCCGGACGGCCTGTTCGTCCGGGGCGCGGAGCAGAACCGCGCGAAGCTGGTGTGCATGGGGTGCCCGGTGCGTACCGAGTGCCTGGCCGAGGCGCTGGATCACCGGATCACCTTCGGGGTATGGGGCGGCATGACGGAGCGGGAACGTCGAGCGCTGTTGCGCCGGAGGCCGGACGTCCGATCCTGGCGGGACCTGCTCGACGCCGCCCGCCGGGAGTACGAGCCCGCGAGCTGAAAGACGCCTTCAGTCCACTGGACGGACTGAAAGGGCCCTTCACTCCGCTGAGGCGAGTCGTTCCCCGATGATGCGCAGCCCGTCCAGATCGTGAACATCGCTGGGCAGAGCGGGCACACCGACGACGGGGACGCCGGGGTGCGCGCGAGTGAACCGGGCGAGCAGCCGCTGCTCCCGCTGGTCCAGCGCGGCCCGGTCGGCGTGTAGTCGCAGCACGGCGGCGGCCAGCGGCGAGCCGTTGCCCTCCTGCCGTTCGAGGGCCTCGGCCGCGGCGAGCGCCTTCGTCGCGGGCAGATTCGCGAGCGTCGGGTGGGTGCGGTTCGCGACCAGCCCGGCGAGCGGCATCGACTCGTCGGAGAGCCGCTCGACGAAGTAGCTGGCTTCCCGCAGCGCGTCCGGCTCCGGAGCGGCGACCACGACGAACGACGTGCCCGGTGAGCGCAGCAGCTCCGCGGTCTTCGTCGCCCGCTCCTTGAACCCACCCGCCGTGCTGTTGAAGGCTTGCATGAATGCGGAAGCGTCGGTGAGCAACTGGCCGCCGATCACGGTGGAGACCGCCTTGGTCGCCATCGCCAGCCCCGCGGTGAACGCTTTGCGGACACCCCAGCCGCCCGCCCTTGCCGGACTGGTGAGCATCTTGATGATGCGGCCGTCCAGGGCCGAAGACAGCCGCTTGGGCGCGTCGAGGAAGTCCAGCGCGGAGCGGCTCGGCGGGGTATCGACGATGATCAAGTCCCACTCGCCCTCCGCGACGAGCTGGCCCAGCTTCTCCATCGCCATGTACTCCTGCGTGCCGGAGAACGACGTGGAAATCGTCTGGTAGAACGGGCTGGCCAGCAGCTCATCGGCCCGCTCCGGGTCGGAATGCGCGATGATCATGTCGTCGAACGTGCGACGCATGTCCAGCATCATCGCCCAGAGCTCGCCCGCCGGCTCGAAGCCTTCGACCGAGATCCGCTTCGGGAAGTTGTCGAGCTCGTCCAGCCCCAGGGACTGCGCCAGCCTGCGCGCCGGGTCGATGGTGAGCACCACGGTCCGCCTGCCGTGCTCGGCGGCGCGCAGCGCGAGGGCGGCCGCGGTGGTCGTCTTACCGACACCGCCGGAACCGCAGCACACGATGACCTTGGTCTTCGGGTTCTCGATCAGCTTGTCGAGTTCGAGGCGGGTCAGCTTCACGTCGGCGGCCATGTCAGCGGACTCCCATCTCGACCAGCATGTCGGCGATCTCGTACAGCGCGGCGACGTCGACCCCTTCGGTCAGGTCCGCCACCTCGATCGTCGGCTGCTTGGCCTCGCCCAGCTGTTCCATCGCTGAGCGTTCCGCCGCGATCCTGATCGCGTGCTCGACCGTTTCGTCGACCAGGCCGTCCAGCGTCGCCGCGTCGAGGTCGAGCCCCGCGGCTTCCAGCCCGGCACGCACGCGTGACGAGTTGACCCTGCCGTCCGCCGCCGCGGTGATCGAGCGGGCGGGAAGCCGGGGTGGCCGCACCCGGTTGATCATGACCGCACCGGGCCGCAAGCCGGCGTCGCTGAGCTCCTCGATGGCCTCCAGGGTCTCCCGCACCGGCATCTCTTCGAGCAGCGTCACCACGTGGACGGCGGTTTCCGGCGAATGCAGCAGCTTGACCACGCCCTGCGCCTGGCCCTTGATCGGACCGCTCTTGGTGACATCGGTCAGCGCGCGCGTCACGTCGAGGAACCGTACGATCCGGCCGGTCGGCGGCGAGTCGACCACGACGTGGTCGTAGGCGAAGCGCCCGTCGGAGCCGGTACGCGTGACGCACTCCTTGATCTTGCCGGTGATCAGCACGTCACGGAGCCCGGGAGCCAGCGTCGTCGCGAACTCGATCGCGCCCATCCGGCGCAGCGTGCGGCCGGCGAAGCCGAGGTTGTAGAACATCTGGAAGTACTCGAGCAGCGCCGCCTCCGCGTCGATGTGCAGCGCGCGGAGCTCCCCGCCGTCCGGCGCCGAGACGAGGTGCCGCTCGCCGTAGGGCAGTGGCTCGGTGTCGAAGAGCTGGGCCATACCTTGCCTGCCTTCGACCTCGACCAGCAGCACGCGCCTGCCGCCGCTGGCCAGCGCCAGGCCCAGTGACGCGGCGAGCGTCGTCTTACCCGTGCCACCCTTACCGGTAACGAAATGAAGCCGGGCCTTCCTGAGCTCTTGCGTCCAGCCGGCGCTGGGTGTGTACCTGCCTGCTCGCGGTTTCGTCACGGCAAGAGACTAACCGGTGTCGCCCGGTCGGGCGTGTCAGCTCCTCAGGCGGCCAGCACCATGACGGTGACGGTGACCCCCGCGATGATCACGATGGCCCAGCTCACCGAGGGTGCCAGCACGGTGAGCAGCAGGATGCCGATGATCAGCGTCGCCGACAACGCCACCGCGCCCGCGATCGCGGTCTGGCCCGCGGATTCGGTCCGCTCGCGCACCTTGGCCATGACGAGCAACACCAGCGTGATCCCCGCCGCCCCGAAGAGGGCCGTCGCGATGATCCGCCAGGTTTCCATGTCGACAACCTAACTACCGCGATCATGCCGGTGTGCTCCGGGTGTGGTACCGGTGAGTAGCTAGGACGGCCCTATGGCGCACCGAGCGGCGTGGTGTAGACGCACTCGACCGGCTTCGCATGGGCGGGGTCGAGTGCGTTGAGCACGTGGCCCGCCGCGTTGGGGCTGAACGCCACCGCGGCGTGGTCGCTGTAGTCCCGCCGGCACTCGTCCTGCAGCACGATGTTGGTGATGTTGTCCCCCTCGGCGATCCCGCTGGTGTAGGGCACGACGGCCTGGTCGTAGCGGGTGACGATGTTGGTGTAAGTGACCCCGGGGTCGAAAACGCCCTTGGCGTGCAGTTTCTCCAGGAATTCCGAGCCGCGCAGGAACTGCGTGCAGGACTCGCACGCGGTGTCCAAGGCGCTGTCCAGGGCAGGCGTGAGGCCGAACTGCTGGGCGAAGGAGTACAGCGTGGACAGCCCGTAGAGCGTCGTGCCTTCCCACAGCGGAGTCAGGCTGACGTAGCGGTCCACCTTGGCGCCGCCGTCGAGGAACCGGACGTAGTAGCTGGGCATCAGCGTGCCTTGCGAGTGGCCGAGCAGGTCCACCTCCGAGGAGCCGGTGCTGGCCAGCACCTTGTCGACGAACTCGTCGAGCTCTTCCGCGCTGCGCTCCATCGCCTTGAGCCCGCCCGGCTGATACACCGGCGATCCGACGCCGTCCTTGAGGCCATATGTCAGGGTGTAGACGCAGTAGCCGTTGTTCGCGAGCAGCGGAGAGAACGTCTGCCAGTTGACCGTCTGGTTGGCGAAGAGGCCGTGGACCAGAATCACCGGATTGGGGTGCTGCTCGGTCGGCACACACGAGAAGTCATTGGCGCCCGGCGGCGGCGAGTCGGGGTCCTGTAGCTGCTGCGCGACGGCGGGTGCGAAGCTGCGGGCGACCGGCAGTGGTTCGTCTTCCGCGAGCGCGGTGACCGGCACGACCAGCGCGAAAACGAGGGCGAGCACGGACAAGATCGCGAGCTTCGTTGCGCGCATGGTCGAACCCCTGAACTTTGATGTTGTGATAAGCGGGAGATGAGGCTAACCCGGGTTCGGCAGGCTCGCTAGGCTGCGGACGGCGGGTTGACCAGCCCGCCGGCGCGTGAGGCTAAGGAAGGCGCGACCGGCACCGTGTTCAGGCCGACTTGGCACTGAGCGCTTGACCAGCCCGCCGGCGCGTGAGGCTAAGGAAGGCGCGACCGGCACCGTGTTCAGGCCGACTTGGCACTGAGCGCTTGACCAGCCCGCCGGCGCGTGAGGCTAAGGAAG
>WHSS01000243.1 GCA_009379975.1 Actinophytocola sp. | reverse complement strand
TCAACGCTTCGCTGCGCCCTCACGGAACACCAACGCATGACTCGGGGCCACCGCGGATCGCTACTCCTTCGATGCAGAGCTCTCACATCTCCTTCTCCATGCCGGATTATCCCGGCGCTTTCCACTCGCTCAACCGGCACCGGCGGCCAGCACGACCTTGCCGAGTTCGGCGGGAGTGGCCAGCAGCTCGTGCCGGGGCAGCACGCGCACGGTGTAGCCGAGCGACCCGGCGTGCGGCAACGGCATGGTGGCACCGAAGCGGCCACCGCCCTCGTGGGTCATCACCGCCGTGACGACCTCGTGCATGTCGTCGGTGTCGCACACCTTGCCGAGCACCGCCTGCACCTCCACCTCGTCGGGCACCAGCCCACCGAGGTCGACGGTGGCCGTCACCCGCACCGGCGACCCGACGATCAGCTCGGCACGCGCGTCGCGCGAGTCCGCCACCAGCGACGAGTCGATCACCCGCACCTGCTCCCACTCGGCGGCGACCCGCGCCCGGTAACCGGCGAGGGCTCGCGCGCCCTGGTACTCACCGGCGCCACAAGCCGCGACCGCGACCGCGGCCGGCAGGTAGTACTGCTCGACGTACTCGCGCAGCATCCGAGAGGCCTGCACCCGGGGCCCGAGCGTGGCGAGCGTGTGCCACACCATCGACATCCACCCTTTTGGCACGCCATCGCCGTCGCGGTCGTAGAACAGCGGCGCGACCTGCTGGCCGACCAGCTCGTACAGCGCGGCGGCTTCCAGATCGTCGCGGCGCAACGGGTCGGTGACGCCGTCGGCCGTGGGGATCGCCCAGCCGTTGCTGCCGTCGTAGCACTCGTCCCACCAGCCGTCCCTGATGGAGAGGTTCAGCCCGCCGTTCAACGCCGACTTCATGCCGGAGGTGCCGCAGGCCTCGAGCGGTCGCGTCGGGTTGTTCAGCCAGACGTCGCAACCCCAGTACAGGTACCGGGCCATCGACATGTCGTAGTCGGGCAGGAAGACGATCCGGTGGCGCACCTCCTGGTCGTCGACGAACCGGACGATCTGCTGGATGAGGGCCTTGCCGCCTTCGTCTGCGGGGTGGGACTTGCCCGCGACGACCAGCTGGACCGGCCTGCGCTCGTCGAGGAGCAGGCTCCGCAGCCGATCGGGATCGCGCAGCATGAGGGTGAGCCGCTTGTAGGTCGGCACGCGGCGGGCGAAGCCGATGGTCAGCACGCCGGGGTCGAAGACCCGATCGGTCCAGCCCAGCTCGAGCGCCGAGGCACCCCGTTGCAACCACGAGTCGCGCAGCCGCCGCCGCACCTCGCCGACCAGCCGCTCACGTAAGACACCGCGCAGCCGCCACAGTTCACCATCGCTGACGGTCAGTTCCTCGGTCGCCGCACTGCCCTCGTCGTCACCGAGCAGTTCCGCCATCTCCCGTGCCGTCCAGGTCGGCCCGTGTACGCCGTTGGTCACCGAGGAGATGGGGACTTCGCTTTCGTTGAAACCCGGCCACAGCCGCCGGAACATCCGCCGCGAGACCTTGCCGTGCAGCTTCGATACCCCGTTGGCCCGCTGGGACAGCCGAAGGCCCATGTGCGCCATGTTGAACAGCCCGGGATTGTCCTCGGCGCCGAGCGCCAGCACCTGGTCCAGCTCGATACCGGGAATCAGCCTGCCGTCGCCGAAGTAGCGCCGGATCTTCTCGACCGGGAAACGATCGATCCCCGCCGGTACCGGGGTGTGGGTGGTGAACACCGTGCCCGCCCGCACCGAGGACAGCGCCTCGTCGAAGGACAACTCGGCATCGGCGATGAACTCGCGCGCCCGCTCGAGGCCCAAGAACCCCGCGTGCCCCTCGTTGGTGTGAAACACCTCGGGGCGCGGGTGGCCGACCAGCTGGCAGTACCGCCTGACCGCGCGCACGCCGCCGATGCCCGCGAGGATCTCTTGCCGGATCCGATGATCGGTGTCGCCGCCGTAGAGCCGATCGGTCACCGCCCGGAGCTCATCGTCGTTACCGTCGGGGCCATCTACGTCAGAGTCGAGCAGGAGCAGCGGCACCCTGCCCACCTGCGCCTTCCAGATCTGCGCGCGCAACTCCTGCCCATCGGGCATGGCCACGCCGATCGTGACCGGCACACCGGCCTCGTCGCTGAGAAGCTCGAGCGGCAGCCCGCTCGGGTCGATCACCGGGTAGTGCTCGACCTGCCAGCCGTCGAGCGACAGCGACTGCCTGAAGTAGCCCGCGCGGTAGAGCAGACCGACACCGATCACCGGCACGCCCAGGTCCGAGGCCGATTTCAGATGATCGGCGGCCAGCACACCGAGGCCGCCCGAATAGTTCGGTAGCGCCTCGGTCACTCCGAACTCCATCGAGAAATACGCCATGCCCTGCGGCGAGCGCGTGCCGTTCGCCTGGGCCCCTTCGGTGACCTGCCGCTGATACCACCGGGGCTCGGTCAGGTACCGGTGCAGATCGTCGACGGCCGCGCGGGCGCTGGCCGGGAAATCCGGATCGGCCGCGAGCGCCGCCAGCCGGGCAGGGGCCACTTCGGTCAGGATCCGCAACGGATCGCCGCCCACCCGGCCCGCCAGCTCGGGGTCCATCGCGGCGAACAGCTCCCTGGTCTGCGGATGCCATGTCCAGCGCAGGTTGGTGGCGAGCTCGGCGAGACCGGCGAGCGGCCGCGGGATACTCGCCCGCACGGTGAAACGTCGGACTGCCCTCATAGAGGGAGCGTAGCGTTGATCACCACCCCCGCTCCGGGCAACGCCAAGGGCGTGCCCGGTCTTCGCCGGATCATGCGCGGCGCTGCGAGGCAGTCGGTAGGGTGCCGCTGTCAAGGACTGGGAGGTTCCCGGCTGGGGGCCACGAACGAAGTGAGCCGGAAATGTTCAGAGCGTGCCGCGGCCGCATCACCTTGATCGCGTCGCTCGCCGTCCTCGCGCTCGGCGCGGCGTCAGCGTGCGACGCCACCACCGAGGGCGAAGCCGTCAGGGTCGCGGTCGACAAGGTCGCGGGGTTCGAAGTGACCCACTTCGACAGCGGGCTCAAAGAGGACGCGCCCACACCGGACGTAACCGTCGAGAATCTCACCGACTCCCTGGAAGACCGGCTCGCCGTCGCCACCATCGCGGATCTCAACGACTTCTGGGGCAAGACCATGCCCGCCGAGTTCGGCATGGAGTTCAAGCCGGTCAGCCGGTTGATCTCCTACGACTCGCGCGGCGAGAGCGTCCAGACCAAGTGCGGCACGATCAAGGACGAGAACGCGTTTTACTGCCCGCCGGGAGACACCGTCACCTGGGACCGGGGCGTGCTGCTGCCCAAGATGACCGGCAAATACGGTCCGATTTCGCCCGTCACGGTGCTGGCGCATGAGTACGGGCATGCGGTCCAGACCCGTCTCGGCGAGAAGGCGGGCAAGGACAACACCACTCCCACCATCGTTTCCGAGTTGCAGGCCGACTGCTTCACCGGCAACTACTTCCGGTGGGTGGTCGAGGAGAGCAGCGCCTACATCAGGGTCTCCACCGCCGAAGGGCTCAACTCCGCGCTCAGCTCGCTGTACTTCGTCCGGGACCAGCCGGGCAAGCTGCAGGCCGATATGGGCGCCCACGGCACCGCGTTCGACCGGACCTTCGCCTTCCAGGAGGGTTTCGAGAAGGGGCCGAAGAAATGCGCCGGCTACGACCGCGAAATGATCAAGCAGCGCACCACCCAGCAGAAGTTCAGCGAGCATGACACCGGCAAGGGCGATCTCCCCATCACCGAGGAGAACCTCGGGCTGGTCAAGCAGAGCCTCGACGCGGCGTTCGGCGGCGACGGCGGCCCGGAGATCGCGGCATCGGGCGGCGCCTGCGACGGCGATGCGGGCACGCCACCGGCGTCCTACTGCGCCGGCAGCAACGCGGTGAGCGTCGACATCGGCGCGCTGAGTCAGATCGGCCTGCCGATCGACATCAGGGCAGAGCGCCAGGGCGAGGACGCCAAGGGCAAGGGTGACTTCGCCGCATGGGCGTCGGTGGCGTCGCGCTACGTGCTGGGTGTGCAGCGTTCCGGCGACATCGCCATCGACGACACACGGGCCGGGCTGCGCACCGCGTGCCTGGTCGGCTCATGGGCCGGTGCGGCGAATCAGCCCCGGGAGGTGGCGAAAACCGTGCGGCTCTCCCCCGGTGACGTCGACGAGGCGATCCTCGAAATGCTGCAGCCGGAGAGCCTCATCGCCTCCAACGTCAAGGGCGACCAGGTGCCCAGCGGCTTTCTCCGCATCGAGGCCTTCCGCGTCGGCTACAACAAGGGCCCCGACACCTGCGGCAGCACTTATCGGTGACGTCTTCGGGCAGGCGGTGGCGCCCCTAGAACAGCGCGCTGGCGAGGTCCCGGCGAGCCTTCATCACCCGCTCGTCGGCGGGATCGAACAGCTCGAACAGCTCGACCAGGTGCGCACGGATCCGGTCCTTCTGCTCGCCGGTGCTGGTGCGGATGCCCGCGATGAGCCGGGCGAAGGCCTGATCGACCTGCCCGTCGGCGACCTCGAGGTCCGCGGCGCCCATGGCGGCGTCGATGTCGGCCGGGTCGGCGTCGGCCCGGGCGATGACCGAACGGTCCACCGACCCCGTCCTGGCGGCGAAGCGCACCTGGTTCAGGGCGGACTTCGCCAGTTCGTTGGCGGGCTCCGCTGCCAGGATCCGTTCGTAGGCCGCTTCGGCCTCGGCGAAGTCGCCGCGCGCGAAGGCGTCCTCCGCCTCGATGAAGCGCGGATCCTCCTGCTCGGGTTCCGGCTCGCCCGGCGGCCCCGCCGCCTGGATGCCCGGCAGCTTGTCGCGCAGGGCGTCGAACAGCGCGTTGAGCCACTTCCGGATCTCCGGCTCTGGCAACGCACCGGAGAACGCGTCGACCGGCTGTCCACCGGCGATCGCGACCACCGTGGGAATGGACTGCGCGCCGAAGACCTGCGCGATGCGGGGGTTCGCGTCGACATCGACCTTCGCGAGCACCCAAGCGCCGTTCGACTCGCTCGCCAGGCGTTCCAGCACCGGGCTGAGCTGCTTGCACGGCCCGCACCACTCCGCCCACAGGTCGACGACGACGAGCTGCTGCATCGAGCGCTCGACGACATCGGCTTGAAAACTGGCCTCAGTGACATCGATGACGGAGTCGTCCGCGCCCGGCGCCTGAGCTGGGCCACCCTGCTCGGAGCCCGGGGGGTGCTGCCGCGCCGCGTCGGCTCGTTGCTTGAGCCCGGACAGGTCGACCGCGCCCGAGAGCGCAGCCGACATCGCCGGCGAAGGACGTGCTTGTTCCGCACCTGGTCTCGATGCCGATCCGCGTGGATGTGTCACGCCTCCATCCTGGCACGACGTGGCCGGGCGCACGCCACTACCCGAGCTGTGGTTACCGCGATGCGCGTCACCAGGCCCCCGAGTGGCCTTGATAGCTTCGGCGACATGAATCGCCCGTTGCCGTTCGACCCCATTGCCCGCGCGGCGGAACTCTGGGAGGAACGCATCGGCCCGTCGCAGACGATGGCCGCCGTCACCGGGGTCATGCGCGTGCAGCAGATCATCCAGTCGGCGGTCGACGCCGCGCTGAAACCGCACGGGCTGACGTTCGCCCGATTCGAGGCGCTGGTGCTGCTGACCTTCGCTCGCCAGTCGAGGCTGCCGATGCGGGTGATGGGCGAGCGGCTACAGCTGCATCCGACCAGCGTCACCAACATCGTCGACCGGCTGGAGGCCGACGGCCTCGTCAAGCGCCTGCCACACCCGACGGATCGCCGGACGACGCTGGTCGAGATCACCGCGGAAGGCAGGCGGCGGCGGGAAGCCGCGACCGCGGCCGTCACCGCGATCGACTTCGGCCTGCAGGGCCTGACCTCGCGCCAGACGACTCGGCTGATCGAGTTGCTGACCAAGGTGCGCAAGGCGACCGGCGACTTCGACGGTTAGGCCGCTGCGCCCTCCCGCACGCTCGCGTACAGCGCGACGCCTGCCCGCTGCGAGGTCTGCGGGCCGTCCAGCTTGCCCGAGCGCAGCGCCCAGACCTCGAAGAACCACGTGAACAGGGGCGGCACGGCGGCGACGAGCGCCAGCATCAGCGTCTTGACGTTCCAGCCCAGCACCCGGAAAACCCCGAGCGTGACCACGACGTAGGCCAGGAACACGATGCCGTGCACCATGCCCACCACCGGAACACCGCCCTCGCCGATGCCGAGCACGTACTTGACGAACATGCCTGCCAGCAACGCGACCCATGACAGCGCCTCGGCCACGGCGAGAACCCGGAACAGGGTTGCTGCCTTGCTCACCACGATTCCTCCAGTCTTCGCGAAACTCCCGCACCCACGATTCTGAACCGTGACAGCGCTCACGGAGACACCGGGCAGCCGTGTCCGCGCCCCAGTCGCACGCGTCCGCGCCCCAGTCGC
>WHSS01000175.1 GCA_009379975.1 Actinophytocola sp. | reverse complement strand
TACGTCTCAGCCTGCAGCCGACGCATCCCGCTCTCGCGTTCGCGCAGCGCGGCGACCAGCTCGGTCTTGTCCTGGCGCCACCACTCGGCACCGGACACAGCAGGACTGATCGGATCGATCACATGTTCGATACTACCAACCCGCACCGACACTTTTATGTCAACACCCCGCGTGTCGGCGAAAACCCTCGAACCTTCCATGATCAACGGAAGATTCGGCACGCCGATGACCGAAATTTACCGAACCGGCCGCGTAAGGCCTCACCGTCGGTAGGGGCGGGTGTAGACATTGTGGACCCCCGACAACCACAATGCATCTAAGACGCCGCGCAAATTGGGGTTTGATCGTGATCCCCCCGTTGCGGCGGCGAACATCGCATACAGCAGGGGACTGGCGTGGCCCTTGGAGAAGATCAGCCGGTCGTTGGACTCGGTCTCCGGTTCGTCGAAGTTCAGCCGTAGATGCTGAGCGAGCAGCACCGCCATCAGGTCGGCGGCCGACATCGACGAAATGGGGTGGCCCGAGCCCGCCGCGGCTGAGCAGCGGATGGCGTCGACCCGCAGCTGCTGGCCGAGTTCGGCGATGGTGTCCTTCCCGTGGGTCATGATGCGCGCAACCGTGCCAGCCGGCGTTGGGTCGGCCAGCGTACCTGCCACACCCAGCGGAGCTTCTCGAAGAGCCGGATGACGGCGGCGGAGATGTCCGGCTGCCACCGCTGGACGCCGTGCCGCGCGCAGGTCGGGTCGGCGTGGTGGGAGTTGTGCCACGACTCGCCGAATGATGCGAAGGCCAGCGGCCAGAAGTTCGCCGACCGGTCCCGGTTGCGGAACGGCCGGTCACCGATCATGTGGCATACGGAGTTCACCGACCAGGTGACGTGGTGCAGTAACGACACCCGCACCAGGCCTGCCCAGAACAGTGCGGTCAGCACACCGGTCCACGACCAGGTCAGCAATCCGCCGAGCGCGGCGGGCACCAGGAACGTGGCCGCGGTCAGCGCGGGGAACAGCCGGTCGATCGTGACGATGGCTCGATCCCGGAGCAGATCCGGGGCGAACCGTTCGGCGTTGGTGCGGTCCCGGTCGAACAGCCATCCGATGTGTGCGTGCCAGAAGCCACGGACCAGCGCGAACGCGCTCCTCCCGTACCGCCACGGCGAATGCGGGTCACCTTCCTTGTCCGCGTAGGCGTGATGCCTACGGTGATCGGCGACCCAGCCGATGATGGGGACCCTGCACGGCCATGCTGCCGAGGATCGCCAGTGCGATGCGCAGGGGCCTCCTCGCCCGGAAGGCGCCGTGCGTGAAGTACCGGTGAAACCCGACCGTCACGCCGAGCCCGGAGAGGCAGTAGAGGGCGAAGGCCAGTGCCAGCTCAGTCCAACCGACACCCCAGCCCCACGCCAGCGGGATCGCTGCCACCAGCGCCAGCAGCGGAACCACGACGAAGACACTCACCAGGACTATCTCGCGACGAGGTCGCTTTCCCGCCAGCATCGGCGGCGCGGTGCGCGAGCCGGTGGTGCACATGTCCGGGGATGCCACGTCGTCACGGATCTTGTCGATCATGCCGACGCCGGTGTCGACGACGAGATTCGCCGGGGGAGTGTCGGGCGCCGACGGGTGTGGCCGCGTCGGGGCGGCTTGCTTGGCGAGCAGCCACTTGTGGCCGAGGTCGCGGAGTGCCGCCGGCGAGCAACTCGACTGCAGCTTCGGCAGTAGGGTCGATTCTTCCTCGTTGATGTGATGCCGGACGTCGCCGATCAACTGGTTGAGCAGCTGATCGAAGCGGGGATCCGTCGCGGCGATGCCTTCGAGTTGCTTCATCAGCTTTTCTGCCTCGGCGTGCTCGGCGAGCTCCTCGTCGACCATTTCCCCGCCGCCGTCGATGTGGTCACGCGCCGTCGGGTACAGGAACTGTTCCTCTGCGACGGAGTGCCGCACCAGGTCGGCGATGACGTGGTCGGCCAGCTCCTTGCGGTAGTCGGGCGAAGTGTTGCCGCGTTCCAGCTCGGCGAATGCCCGCTCGACATTGCGGTGATCAGTGGTTTGTGTCTGCGTCGTCATGGAATCTCTGAGGGGCTGTCAGTTCATGAACCCCTCTGGGTTTGGCGTACCCGAGGGCCGCGTTTTCGAGTACCCGAGGCCGTGGGCCGTTACGCGCGTCGCATCAGGGGCGGTGACGTTCGATCAGCCAGCCGGCCATGGTCTTGGCGCGCTGGGCGGCCGCCAGGTCGCCCTCGGCGGCGGCGATGATTGAGCCTTTCATGAGGATGTGCCACGAATGGGCGAATTCGGCCGGGTCGAGGAGGCCGGCTCGGGCGGCGCGGTCCCGCACGATGGATCGGATGTTGTCCAAGTGCTGGATGCTCGCGACGCCCGCTGGATGCGCCGCACCCATCTCCAGCAGGACGTTGATGAACGAGCACGCCTCGAACTCGTCACGGCGCTGGAACCAGTCGTGGAAGACGTCGAAGATGGCGAGTAACCGCTGCTCAGGAGTATTACCGCGGTTGTGGGACTCCGCCTCGACGAGATCGATCGTCCAGCGATCCTCGCGCTGCTGCAGGAAGGCAAGCACCAGCGCGTTCTTTGAGGGAAAGTGCCGGTACAGCGTCGCCTTCGCGACATCCGATCGGCTAATGACTTCGTCGATGCCGACGTCACGGATACCGCGCCGCGAAAACAGCTCGTATGCCGAGTTCAGGATGCGCACACGCGCGTTGCCACGATCATCGATCGCCTTGTCCACGGTCATAGTAAAGCCGATGCTACGGATATACAGACAGGTCTGTCCATGGTAGAAAAAAGTCTGGCTGGTTCCATCTGTAACCGAATCTTGAGGGAGGGTGAACGATGAGCTATCACGGCCTGAGCGTGCGCTCCGACATCGCCGGAGAGTCCTTGGTGATCGAGGCCGATGGCGAAGTCGACGTGGTCACCGCGCACACGCTGGAGAAGCAGCTCAGCGTTGCGCTGCGGCAGGCTCCGCAGCCCCGCAACATCGTGCTTGACCTCAGCGGTGTCCGGTTCTTCGGCACCGTGGGCTTGTCCCTGGTGAAGTGGCTCGAAGAGCGTTGCAGGCAGCGGGAGGTGCCGCTGTGGCTCATCGCGGGCAACCGTGCCGTCACGCGCCCGCTCGAGCTGACCGGGTTGGCGAACCGGTTCAACGTGATCACCGCACGGGACGCCGAGGAACAGACGGCGCAGGACGCGCTCGAGAAGCGCGCGGTGGTGTAGCGGCAACCGCTCGCGGGTACGCGGTCGGTGCCGGCTCGGAAGGCGACCGGCACGAGTGGAGGTACCCATGAGCGCGCCGCCGTCTGCCCGGGAATGGCACCGGAGTCACCGACGTAAGCCGGGGTTGCCCGGCTTCGAGGACGCCGTATGAAGCCGGCCAACGTCTTCGTGCTGGGGCTCGATGAGGAAAATCTCGCCACGATGCACGACGTGCCGCGGCTGGCGGAGTACCGGTTCCATGCCCTGCTCAGCCTCGACGAACTCCAGTACGGCGAGATCCCGGTGACCGACTTGCTGGCCAAGGCACAACGCCAGCTTGATGGCTTCGACGGCCATATCGACGCGATCGTCGGCTACTGGGATTTCCCGGTGAGCACCATGCTGCCCATCCTGTGCCGGCGTTACGGACTGCCGAGCACGAGCCTGGAGTCGGTGCTCAAGTGTGAGCACAAGTACTGGAGCCGGTTGGAGCAGCAACAGGTCATCGACGAGCATCCCCGTTTCGCCCTGGTCGACCTCGACGGGCCTGCTGAGCCGCCGAAGGACCTCAAGTACCCGATGTGGCTCAAGCCGGTGAAGTCGTTCTCGTCGGAGCTTGCGTTCAAAGTGGACACCGACGACGGTTTCCGCGAGGCGATCGGCGAGATCAAGGAAGGCATCGGCCGGCTGGGCGAGCCGTTCCAAGACATTCTCGATATGGCGGAGTTACCCCCGGAGATCGCCGACGTCGGCGCGCAGGCGGTGCTGGCGGAGGAAGCGCTGTCCGGCAGGCAGGCCGCCATCGAGGGATACGGCATCAACGGGCGGGTCGAGATCTACGGTGCGCTCGATTCACTCAACTACCCGGGCACGTCGAGCTTCCTGCGGCACCAGTACCCGTCGCAGTTGCCCGCGGCCACCGTCGAGCACATGGCGGAAGTGTCCGAACGGGTCATCTCGCGGATCGGGCTCGAGTTCGTGGCGTTCTCGATCGAGTTCTTCGTCGACCCGGACAGCAACGACGTCTGGCTGCTGGAGATCAACCCGCGGCACTCGCAGTCGCACGCCGAGATATTCGACCACGTAGACGGCGCACCGAACCATCACTGCATGCTGCGGTTGGCGCTCGGCCGGGAGCCGGAGATGCCGCACCGCGAGGGCGAATACGCCATCGCGGCCAAGTACAACTATCGCCGGTTCAGCGGGGACGCGGTGATCCGCGCGGTGCCGTCGGAGGACGAGCTCGCACGGATCGAAGCCGACATCCCGGGTGTGGCGATCCACCCGAGGGCGGTGGCCTGGGGCAGGTTGTCCGAGCTCATCGGCCAGGACTCCTACAGCTACCACCTCGCCGACCTGATCGTGGCGGGCTCGGACGTAGCAGAAATGGAAGACAAGTTCCGCCGCGCGACCGAACAGTTGACCTACGAGTTCGAAGCGCCGGAAGAGCCGGAAGGAGGTTAGCGCGTGTATGCGCACGGTGACTGACCTGCCACACACGATCAAGGAATACGAGCACGTCTGGATCAACGCGCGGGACGGCACCCGGCTCGCGGCACGCATCTGGTTGCCCATCTCCGCCGAGGACGAGCCGGTCCCCGCGGTGCTGGAGTACATCCCTTATCGCAAGCGGGATCTGACCGCGGTCCGCGATTCGATGAACCACAACTATCTGGCCGGGCACGGCTTCGCGTGTGTGCGCGTGGACATCCGCGGCACCGGCGACTCGGAGGGGGTGCTGCGCGACGAGTACCTCGAGATCGAGCAAGCGGACGCCGAGGACGTCCTGGCGTGGATCGCCGAGCAGCCCTGGTGCACCGGCAAGGTGGGCATGATGGGAATCTCTTGGGGCGCGTTCGCCGCGTTGCAGGTCGCCGCGCGCCGGCCGCCCGCGCTGCACGGCATCGTGATCGCCAGCTTCACCGACGACCGCTATTCCGACGATATGCATTTCATGGGCGGCTGCCTGCTGTCGGACAACCTCGCGGAGTCGGGCACCATGTTCGCGCACAGCACGTGCCCGCCCGATCCGGCGCTGGTAGGCGAGCGCTGGCGCGACATGTGGCTGGAGCGCCTCAACGGCATCGATCTGTGGCTGGAGAACTGGCTTCGCCACCAGCGGCGTGGGGACTACTGGCGGCACGGGTCGGTCTGTGAGGACTACTCGGCCATCTGCTGCCCGGTGTTCGCGGTCAGCGGGTGGGCCGATGGCTATTCCAACGCGGTGCTGCGCTTGCTCAGGCATCTCGATGTGCCCAAGAAAGGCCTGATAGGACCGTGGTCTCACAAGTACCCGCATCTGGGGAAACCCGGGCCCGCGATCGGGTTCCTGCAAGAGGTGGTGCGGTGGTTCGATCACTGGCTTCGCGACGGCACGAACGAAACGGCGGCCGACGCCGATGAACCCGTGTTGCGCATTTGGATGCAAGACAGCGTGCCGCCGTCCACTGCTTACGAGGAGCGTCCTGGCCGGTGGGTCGGCGAACCGTCGTGGCCCTCGCCGCACGTGAGGGAAGACTTCCACCGCCTGGGGCCGCATCGCATTGCCCAGCTCGACGACGAGGTGCCGCGGCAGGAGCTCACCGTCGAGTCACCGCTGTCGGTCGGCCAGTTCGCCGGGAAATGGTGCTCCTACAACGCGCCACCGGATCTGCCCTACGACCAACGCGAAGAGGACGGCGGATCACTGGTCTTCGACAGCGACGTGCTGGCCGAACGGTGCGAAATCCTCGGCTCTCCCGAGCTGGACCTGGAAGTTTCGGTCGACAAGCCGGTCGCCATGATCGCGGCCCGGATCTCCGACGTGCAGTCCGACGGGCGTGCCACCCGCGTGACCTACGGCCTGCTGAACCTCACGCATCGCGACGGTCACGAGGAGCCGGCGCCGCTGGAACCCGGCGAGTGCTACCGAGTCCGGGTCGCGCTCAATGGTGCGGCGCAGTCCTTCCCGGCCGGTCACCGGATCCGGCTGTCGTTGTCGACGTCTTACTGGCCACTCGCGTGGCCGCCACCGGAGCCCGTCCGGCTCAGCGTCTACACCGGCACCAGTGGCATCGTCTTGCCGATTCGCCCGATCGCCGAGGACGACGAGGTTTCGTTACGGCCGTTCGACGACCCCGAGTTCGCGGAGCCCCTGCGCACGACCGAACTCGAGCCGAGCGAGCAGCGCTGGACCGTGTCGCGGGACATGGTCAACTACAAGTCCGCGCTCGAGGTCAGGAAGGGACTGGGCGTCGCCCGGTTCGAGGAGATCGATCTCGACGTGGCTCGCCGCACCCATGAGAACTACGGGTGGTTGGCCGACGACTTCGAGTCCGTGACGGGCGAGTCGACCTGGACCATGGGTTTTCGCCGCGGCGACTGGCACGTTCGCACCGTGACCAGGACGTTGCTGGAATGCACACGAACCGACTTCATCGTCCACGCCGAGCTTGACGCCTACGAAGGCGAGCACCGGGCGGTGTCCCGAAACTGGCAGGTCACGATCCCGAGAGACCTGGTATAGGCGGCGGCCAAAGCAGACCAAGGAGGAACGAACATGTCCGAGACAGTGGCCGATTTCCTGCTGGGCAGGCTCCGCGAATGGGGAGTGGAGTAGGTTTTCACCTACCCGGGAGACGGGATCATCGGGATCATCGCGGCCTTCGACAAGGCCGGCAATCATCCTCGGTTCGTGCAGTCTCGCCACGAGGAGATGTCGGCTCTCCAAGCGGTGGGCTACGCGAAGTTCAGCGGGAAGGTCGGCGTCTGCATGGCGACATCGGGCCCCGGCGCGATCCACCTGCTCAACGGCCTCTACGACGCCAAGCTCGATCACGTCGGCGTGGTCGCGATCGTGGGGCAGACCGCTCGAACCGCGATGGGCGGCAGTTATCAGCAGGAGATCGACCTGCAGTCGCTGTTCAAGGACGTCGCGAGCGAGTATCTGGTCGAGGTCAACGTGTCCGAGCAGTTGCCCAACGCGCTGGATCGGGCGATGCGGACGGCTCAGGCACGCCGCGCACCGACTGCCGTCATCGTGCCTGCCGATCTGCAGGAGGAGCCGCACTCACCGCCGGAGCATGCGTTCAAACATGTGCCGTCCAGCCCGCCGAGCGCGGCGCGTTCGGTCGTGATTCCGCCCGACGACGAGTTGTCCCGCGCCGCCGACGTGATCAACGAGGGCTATCGGGTAGCCATATTGGTGGGTCAAGGCGCGCGTAATGCGGCGGCAGAGCTCAAGCAGGTGGCCGAGTTAACCGGCGGCGGGGTGGCGAAGGCATTGCTGGGGTTGGACGTGCTGCCCGACGACCTGCCCTATGTCACCGGCTCGATCGGACTGCTCGGCACGCGGCCCAGCTACGAGCTGATGCGTGACTGCGACACGCTGCTCATCGTCGGTTCGAGCTTCCCCTACTCGCAGTTCCTGCCCGAGTTCGACCAGGCGAGGGCGGTGCAGATAGACATCGACGTGGAATTCGACACTTCGGCCGTCGACTGGCTCAGCAGGCACGGGTATCAGCCCGAGTACGGCGCCCGCCCGCTGCGCCGCACGATTCAGCGCGAGGTAGGCAACGAGCTTTCGCGGATGATGCTGGACGGCACCGTGCGACCGGGCGCACAGGTCCGTGTCGTCGCCGACGACGAACGGCTGCGCTTTGAGCTGGTCGGATGACGCGTCACGCGGTCCTGCGCAGCAGCGGCCGGCTGGCCAGCAACAGCACCGCGGCCACCACGAAGATGGCCGAATAGCCCTGAGTTTCCTCGAAGGTGAGCACCGAGACGTTCTCCATCAGATCGGTGGCGAAGCCTGCCAGCAACGCTCCGGACAGGACGCCGATGCCGCGGCTCATCCCGAACAATCCCGCGCCGACGCCGTGCTCCTGGCGCTCCGGGAGCAGGCCCATCAGCAGCGCGTAAGGCAGCGTCATCAGCACCACAGCGGCGAAGGCCACCGGCACGATGGCGATGGCGAAGGCCGTGCTGGTGGTGATCAGGGCGGGTGCGAGACCGAGAGCGAAGATCCACAGGCCCAGCCGCATGACGCGGCGGTGACCGTGCTTGTCGGCGAGCTTGCCCGCGGCGGGCGCGGCGAGTATCGCGCCGATGCCCACGACGACCAGCACACTCGACGCCCCGCGCAGCGAGAGCCCGAGGCCGACGGTGAAGTACAGCACCGCGAAGGTGCGCAGTGCGGCGACGGCGCCCTCCCAGCAGGCGTTGCCGAAGAACCATGCCCGGATCCGGCGATCCCGTTGTAGCAGCGACATTCCCGCCCGGAAGCCACTGTGCGTGCCGGAGCGCTGCTTGTCCTGCCGGTCTTGCCTGCCCCAATGGTGGCTGCGGATCGCGAAGTACAGGCCTGCCGTGAACACAGTTATCGCGACGGCTCCGACGGTGAACGGCAGTGGTTGCCACAAGCTCAGCAGGTAACCACCGCTGCCAAGGCCGGTGAGCATGCCGGCGGAACGCAGTGTGCCCTGAAAGCCGAGGGAGCGGCCGCGCGCACGGTAGGGGACCAGGTCGGGGTAGAGCGCGTAGTACGGCGTGTAGTAGGTGAAGTAGCCGACGAAGAAGACGGCGAGCGCGGCGGCCAGCAGCACTATCGAGCCGGCGGCCAGCGGCAACAGGATCAGCGCGATGACCGCGAGCACGCCACCACCGAGGATCAGGGGCACCCTGCCGCCTAGCCGCGTCTCCAACTTGTCGGATCGATCCCCGGCGAGCATGGGGATGAGCAGGGCGAACACGCCCTCGCCGCCGATCACCAGGCCGGTGATCGCGGGGCCCGAGAGTTCGTTGATCAATACCGGTGCGTAGGTGCTGACCAGCGTATAGGCGAGCGCGATGCCGAACGCGGGCAGGGCGAGCGAGAACTGGAACCGCCGCTCCGGCCAGCTCAGTGCCCCATGCTCGGGCGAGCCGGTTGATCCGCCGGGCGTGCTGGGCCCTGCCGACTCGTTGTTGGCTTGTTCAGTCGCGCCGTTCAGAGCCATATCGCAGGTATACCCGTGTTCGCGATGCGGCACGCGCCCAAGTGTCCGGTGGACGAAGGGGCATTAGCCGCTCGGCGCGGTCGCCGTGCTGCCTGCTCGACGGCGCCGCTCCCGCTGTTTACGCCACCCGTAGCGGGTCAGGCCGCGCGGCTTGTAGACCGAGAGCAGCGTGGTGGCGAGCAGCACGACCGCACCCCCGATGGAGTGAGCCAAGGTACTGGACAACTCGCGGGGATCAGCGCCCGATCCTGCCCCGTCCGCCAGGTAGCTCACGGTCGGTGCTTCCAGCAGCAAGACGGTGGTGGCGAAAAGGGTGAGCAGCAGCTTGACCAGCACCCAGTAGTGCCGGAACAAGCCCCAGGTGGTGCCGAGGGCGTTGACGATTCCGATCACGAGAGACGTCAGGGCCAGCGGGACGATGACGTACCAGACCGTCAAACCCATAGCGGTGTAAGCCGATCGCGCCGTATCGGCGTCGGTGCTGGCCGCGGCGGCGACGTCGAGGCCGAGATAGGTGAGGACGGCGCCGAGCCACCCAACCGAGGATGCGATATGCGTGGTCAGGACCGCCTTGCGGAGGCCGGGCGGCATGGTCATGCGTGTCATGCGCGGACGGCCATCACCGAGACCTGCTCGGTGCTGAAGCCCGCGGGCGATGAGTCACCGCCAGGCAGGTGACGTCCCGGCCCGTGGTCCCCGCCGACGCCGGTGAGCTGCAAGATGACGAAGACCAGGATCAGGATGCCGAGGACCATCGCAGGCACCTTCACCCAGCGCGGCATGCGCGGCGGCGTTTCGTGGTCGGAATCCGGCGCGGGCGGGTCAGTCATGGGGGGTCTCCTCGCGAGGTAACGGCGTGTCCGGCAAGAGTGGACTAGGCCGTGTCTTACGGATCCGTGATCGCGGTATTCGCGCCCAGATGGTCGCTGGCTGTGTTGCCGGAAAGCCCGAGTACAACACCGGTACTAGGACTTCCCGCCGCCTTGCCAGCGACCATCTGGATCACGAATCCCAT
>WHSS01000244.1 GCA_009379975.1 Actinophytocola sp. | reverse complement strand
CGGGGCCGCTCGTGGTGTGCCGTTCGCGGTCGAGTACGCCCCAGGTGGGTTGTTCGGCGGGCGGTTCGAAGCCGTCGCCGGTGAGCAGCAGCGTGTCGGAGAGGAACCGGTGCAGCTGCGCCAGGTTCTGCGGCCCGCCGTGCGCCAGGTACTGGTGCGCCTGGGCGGCGATGCCCGCCGGGACCTGGGAGAGCTTCATCAGCTCGGCGTCGGGCGCCTGCTCGCCGCCGAGGACGACCAAGCGGACGCCCGGGCTCTGCTCGAGAATGTCGAGGCCTTCTTGCCAGGCACGTTCGCCGCCGAGGATGCGGACCACGACGATCCGCGCGCCGTCCAGCAATGCAGGCAGGTCGTCGAGCTCGAGCCGCGCGGGGTTGGCGAGCCGGTAGCCCGCGCCGCTCGCGCGGGCCGACAGCAAGTCCGTGTCGGATGTCGACAGCAGCAGGATCAATCCAAGCTCCTCTCCGGGGTCCTCGCCCCGGTTGTGCGGGATCGCGCCGGCCGGAGTGTCTGACTCACCGAGGTACGGTTCACAGTTGCGGGACAGTCCCGGATTCGCACCGGGTTCCTCCGCCTCCGACGCGTGGTCGTCCTCAGCAATCTACCCGGTCATCCGCGGGCGCTCCGCACTGCCGAGCCGCGGAAACGGTTCGTTGGAGAAGACGACCTCGACGGCGACGTCGAAGTACTGCGCGATCCGCAGGGCGAGGTGCAGGCTGGGGCTGTATTCGCCGCGCTCCAGATAGCCGACGGTCTGGTAGTGAACGCCCAGGGCATCGGCGAGCTGTCGGCGCGTGATCCCGCGTTCGGCGCGCAGCATCGCGATGCGGTTGTAGATGACGTCGCTCATGCCGCGGCCCTCACTGCACTTACCGCGATCACTGCACTCGCCGCATGGCCTCGTGCCTGCCGGCCTCGACCGCCGATCCGGACTGCCTGCGTGCGACCCGACGGAGGACCGGTGGCGCCAGCAGCAGGCCGATGATCGCCCATGCGCCGAGTACCCCGAGCATCTCCAGCGTCCGCCACGAGCCGCCCAGCTCGGCCGCGGCCGCGTCGGCGGGCAGCAGCGCGGATCGCATGCCGAGCCCGAGCCAGTACATCGGCAGCAGCTGCACCGCGACCTGCACCCATTCCCAGAGCTCCTGCAACGGGTAGAAGATCCCGGATGTGCCGAACATGATGACCATCGGCAGCATGCCCCAGGTGCCGATCTTGTTCGGTCCCTTGATCAGCGAGCCGACGATCATCCCGATCGGTAACACCGCGAGCAGACCGAGGGCGGCGATTCCCAGCACCATCAGCCACGCGATCATGCCGCGCTCGGTGATGATCTCGAACAGGAACAGGCTGGGGACCACGATCACCACAAGCAGCGGGAGTGCGCTGAGGCTCTGGAACAGCACCTGCCCGGTGACGTAACCGGTCATGCCTCGCGGCACTGCCTTGGCCCGCAGCAGCGTGCCGTCTTCGCGCTCGATGGCCAGTGAGTACATCGGCCCGATGTAAGCGCCGAACGCGACCAGCGCGCCGAGGATGCTCGGCAAGACCACCGACGGGTAGGGGAGACCCTCCCAGTCGTCGTGCCGGTTGAAGAACAGATACGCCAGGGTGCCGAGTGCCGTGAAGAAGTAGAAGCCGAGGTCCTGCGGGCTTCGCAGGCTGTTGGTGAATTCGATCCAGCCGCGGTTGAGCCCTACCCGGATCGCGTGCGTCGCGGGATTCATCGGTCGCTGACCTCCAGCCCGGCGAAGGCGTCCGCCGCTTCGTCGGGATGCCCGGTTTCGTGGCTTCGCACCAGCGTGATGTAGGTGTCTTCGAGGGTCGCCCGCCGCACCTCGAGATCGTCGACCTCATCGCCGTACTGCGCGAACAAGTCGCGTACGAAGGCGGTGGCGTCCGGCGTCGCGTGTACGTAGCGCTCGCCGTTCCTGCTCCACCGCACCTGGGCGTCGCGGGTGACCTGCCTGGCCAGTTCGTCCGCGCTGCCGTCGGCGACGATCTGGCCGCCGGCCAGGATCAGCACCCGGTCGGCGAGCTTCTCCGCTTCGTCCAAATCGTGGGTTGTCAGCAGGATCGTCGTGTCTTCCAGGTCGGAGAGCCGGTGGACCAGGTCGTGGAAGTCGCGCCGGGCGTGGGGATCGAATCCCGCGGTCGGCTCGTCGAGGAAGAGCAGTTCGGGCCTGCCCACGATGCCGATGGCGACGTCGAGCCGACGCCGCTGGCCACCGGACAAGGTGCTGAGCTTGGCGGTGGCCTGTTCGCCGAGACCGACCATCTCGATCAGCTCGGCGACGTCGTAGGGGCGCCTGCGGCTGGGCGTGGCGTACGGCTCGTAATGGCGCGCGAGGTTGGCGAGCAGGGTGCGAACCTTCCACCGGCCGTGATCGCGCCAGGACTGCAGGACGACGCCGGTGCGCGCTCGCCAGTCTTCACCAGCCTTCGCCGGATCGGCGCCGAGCACGCCGACCTGGCCCGCCGAGCGCATGCGGAAGCCCTCGAGGATCTCGATGGTCGTCGTCTTCCCCGCGCCGTTCGGGCCGAGCAGGACCAGTACCTCGCCGCGCCGCGCGGTGAAGTTCACCCCGGTCAGCACCTGGTTCGTGCCGTAGCTCATCCGAAGGTCGCGGACGTCGATCACGGTGTCTTCGTCCGGTGCGCCCGCCGGCCGGCTCGCCCTGGCCATGGCTGGTGTCGTCACGTTAGGCCTCCCCATGCCGTACTCAACCCCTGTGGCAGATGATAGTAGAAGTACTACGTAAGAGATAACGAGTACATAGGGCCATCCGGTGGCATTTAGAGTGGCGAGCATGCCGTCCGTTGCCGGAACTCCGAGCGCACGCTCCGATGCGTGCCCGGGTGTGCTGACCACACACCGCGCCGATGACGGCGAACTGGTCCGCGTCCGGGTGCCGGGCGGGCAGCTGACCGATGTCCAGCTCGGGGTGCTGGCCGACGTCGCGGCGGAGCTTGGCGATGGCGTGCTGCACCTGACGTCGCGGGGAAACCTGCAGCTCAGGGCGGTGGCCGATGCGGCGGAGCTGTCCGAGCGGCTCGCGGCGGCCGGCCTGCTGCCGTCGGCCACCCATGAGCGCGTCCGCAACATCGTGGCTTCGCCGTTGTCAGGGCTCCTGGGTGGTCTCGCCGATGTGCGGCCGCTGGTCGCGGAACTGGATGCCGCGGTGTGCGCGACGCCGGCGCTCGCGGCCTTGCCGGGGCGCTTCCTGTTCGGGTTCGACGATGGCCGGGGCGATGTCGGCAACTCTTCCGACGATCGGATCGACGTTTGCTGGCGTGCGGTGGATGACCGGCACGGGGTGCTCCTGCTCGCCGGGGTTGATCACGGGGTGCGGGCCCCCATCGCGGATGCCGTGCCGGTGACGGCCGCCACCGCGGCGGCGTTCGTATCGGTGCGAGGCGATGCCTGGCAGGTGCGTGAACTCGGTGCTGACGACGCCGAAGCACTGGCCGCCCGGGTGCGCGCTGAAAGACGCCTTCAGTCCGCTCAACGGACTGAGTGGCCCATTCAGTCCGTTGAGCGGACTGAAGGCGTCTTTCAGCGCGGGGGGTTGATCGGTGTCGGCCTTCGCTTCGGTGCGCTGAGCTCGCACCAGGCGCGTGTGCTCGCACGGCTGAGTCCGAACATCGTGCTGACGCCTTGGCGGTCGGTGCTGGTGGCGAACCTCGACCCGGCCGAGGCAATGGCCGCGGCCGACGCGCTGGCCCAAGCCGGGCTGGTGCTCGACCCGCGCGCACCGGAGCTCGCGGTCAGCGCGTGCATCGGGCGGCCGGGGTGCGGCAAGGCGCTGGCCGATGTCCGGGCGGATGCGACGAACGCCATGTCGGAGCTGGCCACGTCGCCGGACCCGGCAGCCCCTCGTGCACACTTCTCGGGCTGCACCCGACGGTGTGGCAGGCCGCGCACGCCGGCGGTCGATGTGCTGGCTGGCGGCGACGGCTACCTGGTCGACGGTGAACCGGTTCCCGCGGAGCGGCTCGGCGCCGTGTTGGCAGAGAAAGGACACGAGTGAGGCAGTACTCGCCGCATTACATCCGCGACGGAGCGGAGATCTACCGGCGTTCCTTCGCGACGATCCGGGCGGAAGCGCCGTTGGCCGGGCTGCCCGCGGACGTGGAACGCGCGGTCGTGCGCATGATCCACGCGTGCGGGATGGTCGACCTGGCCGCGGACGTGGCGTTCTCGCCCGACGTCGTGGAATCGGGCCACGCCGCCCTGTGCGCCGGGGCGCCGGTGCTGACCGACGCGAAGATGATCGCCAGCGGCGTGACCCGCAAACGCTTGCCCGCGGACAACGAAGTGCTGTGCACCCTGTCGGACCCGCGGGTGCCCGAACTCGCGGAGCGCATGGGCACCACCCGCAGCGCGGCGGCGCTGGAGCTGTGGCGCGACAAGCTGGCCGGCTCGGTCGTGGCCGTCGGCAACGCCCCCACCGCGCTGTTCCGGCTGCTGGAGATGTTGGCCGAGGGTGCAGGCGTGCCCGCGGCGATCATCGGCGTGCCGGTCGGGTTCATCGGAGCCGCGGAGTCGAAGGTGGAGTTGGTCAACCGTGCGCCCGCGCCGTATCTGATCGTGCACGGGCGGCGGGGTGGCAGCGCGATGGCCACCGCCGCGGTGAACGCGATCGCGCAGGAGGCGGAATGAGCGAGACGGGCAAGCTGTGGGGCGTTGGGCTCGGCCCGGGCGATCCGGAGCTGATGACGGTCAAGGCCGCGCGGCTGATCGGTGAGGCGGACGTCATCGCGTATCACTGTGCTCGCCATGGCAGGAGCATCGCGCGGTCGGTGGCTGAGCCGTATCTGCGTGGTGATCAGTTGGAGGAGCGGCTGGTCTACCCGGTGACGACGGAGACCACGGATCATCCCGGCGGCTACGAGGGCGCCATCCAGGAGTTCTACGAACTCGCCGCCAAACGCCTCGCCGAACACCTCGACGCCGGGCGCGACGTGGTGCTGCTCTGCGAGGGCGACCCGTTCTTCTACGGCTCGTACATGTACATGCACGAGCGGCTGTGCGAACGCTACGAAGCGACCGCGGTGCCGGGTGTGACTTCGGTCAGTGCGGCGTCGGCGGTGTTGGGGCGGCCGCTGGTGCAGCGTGACGAGGTGCTGACCGTGCTGCCGGGGACGCTGCCCGCGCCGGAACTGGCCATGCGGCTGGCCGACACCGACGCCGCTGCCGTGCTCAAGCTGGGCCGGACGTTCGACTCGGTGCGCCAAGCGCTCGCCGAGGCGGGCAGGCTGGACGAGGCCTATTACGTCGAGCGCGCCACTTGGGACGTGCAGCGCGTCGAACCGCTCGCCGACGTCGATCCCGGCTCGGTGCCGTACTTCTCGCTCGCGCTGCTGCCCAGCCCCGCCCACACGGCCCGTGCCAACCGCGGCGTCGTGAGTGAAAATCCTTGCCAGGGCGAGGCTAACCACTCACGAGCCCCGGGAAAGCTCACCGTCGTCGGGCTGGGCCCGGCAGGCCCGCAGTGGCTGACGCCGGAGGCCGCGGAGGCGCTGGCCGATGCGGAGCACCTGGTCGGCTACGGCCCGTACCTCGCTCGGGTGCCGCAGCGTGCCGGGCAGCAACGGCACAGTTCCGGGAACCGGGTGGAGGCCGAACGCGCCGCGGAGGCGCTCGACCTGGCCCTCGACGGCGCCAGGGTCGCCGTCGTCTCGTCCGGCGATCCGGGCGTCTTCGCGATGGCGTCCGCCGTGCTCGAACGCGCCGAGGAACCCCGCTGGCAGGGCGTCCGCGTGCGGGTCCTGCCCGGGGTCACCGCGGCTCAGGCGGCGGCATCGAGGGTCGGTGCCCCGCTCGGGCATGACTACTGCGTGTTGTCCCTGTCGGACCGGCTCAAGCCGTGGGAGGTCATCGAGCAGAGGCTCGATGCGGTCGGTGCGGCCGATCTCGCGCTCGCCATCTACAACCCCGCGTCGCGAACCCGGACGACTCAGCTCGAACAGGCCCGCGAGGTGCTGCTGCGCCACCGTGATCCGGCGACGCCGGTGGTGATCGCCCGCGATGTCGGCGGCCCGGAGGAGTCGGTACGGACCAGCACGCTCGGGGAGTTCGAAGCCGCCGAAGTGGACATGCGGTGCCTGCTGATCATCGGCTCGTCGAGGACTCGCGTGGCCGACCGTGACGGTGCGGCCATGGTCTGGACGCCACGCCGCTACTAGGGCCGCGCACCCCGCGCAAAATCCACCTGGTTGTGCTGTTTGCGTAGTTGTGCGGCGGCACGGAGGTGCCAGGGGGTGCCTATTTGGCGCCCGCGGCCACCTTGGGCTCCCCGCTTTGGCCGATATACTGCTGCGATCTTGATATCACAACGGCGTATCGGTATAGTACTCCGTATTAGACATGGCGAAGGAGTGGCGATGTCG
>WHSS01000062.1 GCA_009379975.1 Actinophytocola sp. | reverse complement strand
GCGCTCAGTGCCCCGTCGGCCTGAACGCGGTGCCAGTCCCGCATCCTTGGCGACGCCAGAGCGGGCTGGCCGTCAGCACCACCGTCGTCCGGCCGGCACGCAGCTTCGCTACCCGCCGCACGATGCGCGCCTCGGTGTGCGCGTCGACGGCGGAGGTGGGGTCCTCCAGCACCAGCACGTCGGGGTCGAGCGTCAGGGCGCGGGCCAGCAGCAGCCGCTGCCGCTGGCCACCGGAGACCGACCGCCCCCGCTCGCTGATCACTTCGTCGTAGCCCGCGGGTAGCCCGTCGATGACGTCTTCGGCGTCGGCGGCCCACACCGCTTGCGCGGGCGAGATCGCCGAACCGGCGGCCAGTTCCTCGCCCGCCTGCCCGGAGAACCAGATGTCATCGCCGAGCAGCAGCACGACACGGCGGCGTAGTTCCGCCCGATCCACCCGCCGCCACGGCACACCGCCGACCAGCACGTCGCCATCGGCGAAGCCGGCGAGATGTTCGGCCAGGCCTCGATCCGGGTCGATAACCGTGAGCCGGCCCGCGGGCAGCACCAACTCGCCCGTGGTCAGCGACAGCGGCCCGGGCGGCAGCGAGACGGGTTCCGCTGGTGACTCGAACTCGGGCGCGTGCCGCAGCAGGCCGTCGATCCGGCGTACCGCGACCAGCGCCGTGCTCAGTGCTTCCGCGGCCTCGCTCGCGGCGCTCACCGGTATGACCAGGAACGCCGATGCGCCGTAGAACGCGATGAGCTCGCCCGCCGAGATGGTGCCGTCCACCGCGAGCCGGGCGCCCAGCCACGTCACCGTGACGGTCACCAGACCGGCGAACGCGATCTCGGCGGCCGCCAGCCAGGCCTGCACCGTCCCCACGTCGAACCCGGCTCGCAGCACCCGGCGGCTCGCGGCGACGAAGCGGCCGAGGAACCGCGGCTCCCCGCCGATGCCGCGCAGGATCCGCAGCCCGGCCACGATGTCGGCGCCCAGCGCGTTGACCTCGGCGAACTGTTCGCGCAACGTCTCCTTGCGCTCGCCAAGCGGTCGCAGCAGCGCGCCGATTCCCAGCACCGCGAGAGGCACGCCGATCAGCGCGATCATGCCCAGCAGCGGGGAGATCGAAACCAGCACCGCGCTGAGCACCACGAATGAGACGGCGGCACCGGACACTCGACCGAACGTCTCCAAGCCGTTGCCGACGTTGTAGACGTCTTCCGACCCCATCGCGACGACGTCACCCATGGGCACGCGCTTCGGCAATGTCGCGCCCAGCCGCATCGACTGCCCCACGAGGGCGTGCTGCGCGGTGACCGCGCCGTGGATCCACATCGTGTGCGACGCCCAGTTCAAAGCCGCACTGGCCAGCGCTTGCACTACCGCGAGACCGAGCACTACGCCGATCCAGCCGATGAGCACGTTCGGCCGGCCTGCCGCGATGCCCTGATCGATGGCGGCGCCGATGACCAGGGGCATCGCCGCCGCGGGCAACATGGTGCCCGCGGCGGCCATTGCAGCGGCCAGCGTCAATCCGCCTCGCGCGCGAAGCAGCGTGCGGAGGCGGAACGGGGCCGCACTGTCAGGGCGTCAAGTGAACTCCGAACTGCTCATCATGCGCACCATACGACTCCTGCGGCGGTGAACTCCACCGATTTTCCCGCGGGGTGCCGAGCAGGCCACCACAGCCGTCGTGAGTGATTAAGCGTGCCGGAGCAAGGACTTTCACGCACGAGGGGCGAGTAGTTGGGCCTCCTCTGCGGGTGTCAGTCCCGACTTCCGCTCCCGGTCGAGGCCGAGGGCGCGTTCATGTGCCAACGCTCCCGCCACCGCGTCGGCCAGCGGTCGCGGCCGGAGCCCGGCGGCCAGCGCAGGCTCGGCGTCGTGGGCGCCCATTCCCTCGTAGCCCGGGGGCAACCACAAGGGCAGCGACCGCGGCCCGCCCCACGGCGCGACCTCGGCTTCGGTCAGCACCTCCGGCGCGATCGGCACCATTTCGGCATCAGCACCACTGCCGCCCACGGCCCCCGCGATACCCGCCAGCAATTCCGACAGCGGGGCCGGCGCACCGATGCCGTCGAAGGTGCCCGCGAGCCGCTGCTCGGCCGCGGTCACGATCCATTCGGCCAGGTCCCGCACATCGATGTACTGCATCTGCTGCTGCGCATCCGGCACCACAACCTGCCCGCCGCGCGCGAACCGGGCGGGCCAGTAGCCGAACCGGTCGGTGTGGTCACCCGGCCCGGTGACCAGCCCGGGCCGCACCACGAACGCCCGGTTCGTCATCGCGTCGCGCACGGTGTTCTCGCTGGCGACCTTGACCGCGCCGTAAAGATCGGGATCGTCGTCCCGGTCGGCGAGCGTGGCGTGCACCGGCCGCGGCTCATGCACCGGCGCATCGGTGCCCTGGCCCGGCACGGAGTGATCCGAGTAGACGCTGATCGAGGAGACGAACGTCCAGTGGCCGGCGTTGCTCACGAGCGCGGCCAGCGCGTCCGCCGTCCACCGGTGGGACATGATCGAGGTGTCGACCACGGCGTCGAACCGCTCACCGACCAGCGCGGAGAGGCCGTCGTGGGCGTCTCGATCGACCGGGACCAGCGTGGCGCCGTCCGGTACCCGGCCCGACTTCCCGCGGGCCGCGCACACCACGTCGTGGCCCCGCGCCACGGCCTCCGCCGCGACCGCCTGACTGACGAACAGCGTGCCCCCGAACACCAGCACCCGCATACCCGCTACCTCCCAAGCTCTTGTACCGGCCTACCGGCCGCGATCACGTCGAGCATCTTGCCGTGATCCAGCTCGCCCCGGCCACACCTCTCGCTGAGAGCGAACGCGCAGCGCAGGTACGCTGAGGAGGCCTAACGGACCCACCACCCCGGGAGCACTCACGTGGCCAGAGTCGTCGTCGATGTCATGCCCAAGCCGGAGATCCTCGACCCGCAGGGACAGGCGGTGGCCCGCGCCCTGCCGCGCCTCGGGTTCACCGGCGTCGGCGACGTCCGCCAGGGCAAGCACTTCGAGCTCGAAGTCGACGATTCGGTGGACGACGAGACGCTCGCCAAGATCGCGGAAGGCTTCCTGTCGAACCCGGTGATCGAGGACTTCGTCGTCCGGCGGGTGGACTCGTGAAGCTCGGCGTCATCACCTTCCCGGGCACGCTCGACGACGTCGACGCCGCCCGCGCCGCCCGCTACGCGGACGCGGAAGCCGTTCCGCTGTGGCACGGCGACGCCGACCTGCGGGGCGTCGACGCGGTCATCGTGCCCGGCGGCTTCTCCTACGGCGACTACCTCCGCGCCGGGGCCATCGCGCGATTCGCGCCGGTGATGGGCGAGGTCATCGACGCCGCCCGCAACGGCATGCCGGTCCTTGGCATCTGCAACGGCTTCCAGGTCCTGTGCGAGGCGGGCCTGTTGCCCGGCGCGCTCGTCCGCAACCACAGACTGCACTTCGTCTGCCGCGACCAGTGGCTGCGGGTGGAGGACACGTCGACGGCGTGGACGACCCGCTACGAGCCGGGCGCCGAGATCCTCATCCCGGTCAAGAACGGCGAGGGCGCCTTCATGGCCGACGAAGCGACGCTCGACATGCTCGAAGGCGAGGGGCGGGTGGTGTTCCGCTACGCGGGTGAAAACCCGAACGGTTCCCGCCGGGACATCGCCGGGATCCGCAGCGCCGACGGCCGGATCGTCGGGCTGATGCCCCACCCCGAGCACGCCATCGACGCCCTCACCGGCCCGAGTGACGATGGCCTCGGGATGTTCTTGTCCGCCGTCGACGCGCTGGCACCGGCGTGAACGGAGTGAAAGACGCCTTCAGTCCATCCAGCGGAGTGAAAGCGTCTTTCAGTCCATTGAGAGGAACGCCGTATGACCCTCGACCCAACCGGCTGCTCGACTCGGCCTAGCGAGGGCAGGGCGGAGCCCTCCCCGAGTTGTCGAACAGTTGAAGGAGACGCAAGATCGTGACCGAACAACGTCGAGCAGTCCGGCCAGTCGACACCGTTAAGCACGCCGAGTCCACGCCGGACGTCCAGCAGCCGTACGCGGAGCTCGGGCTCAAGGACGACGAGTACGCCCGCATCCGCGAGATTCTCGGGCGCAGGCCGACCGACGCCGAGCTGGCGATGTATTCGGTGATGTGGAGCGAGCACTGCTCGTACAAGTCCTCCAAGGTGCACTGGCACTACTGGAAGGAAAACACCACCGACGAGATGCGCGCCCCGATTCTCGCGGGCATCGGCGAGAACGCGGGCGTGGTCGACGTCGGCGACGGCTGGGCGGTCACCTTCAAGATCGAGTCGCACAACCACCCGTCCTACGTGGAGCCGTACCAGGGTGCGGCCACCGGCGTCGGCGGCATCGTCCGGGACATCATCGCGATGGGTGCGCGGCCGCTGGCCGTCCTGGACCCGCTGCGCTTCGGCGCGGCCGATCACCCCGACACCAAGCGGGTGCTGCCCGGCGTGGTCGCGGGTATCGGCGGCTACGGCAACTGCCTCGGCCTGCCCAATATCGGCGGCGAGGTGGTCTTCGATGCCTCTTATCAGGGCAACCCCCTGGTCAACGCCATGTGCATCGGCGCGATGCGGGTGTCGGACCTTCACCTCGCCCACGCCTCCGGCACCGGCAACAAGGTCATCCTCTTCGGCGCGCGCACCGGCCTCGACGGCATCGGCGGCGTTTCGGTCCTCGCAAGCGAGACGTTTTCCGGGGAAGAAGGCGGAACCGGTCGCAAGAAACTGCCGTCGGTGCAGGTGGGCGACCCGTTCACCGAAAAGGTGCTCATCGAGTGCTGCCTCGAACTGTTCGCCGAGCGCATCGTCGTCGGCATCCAGGACCTCGGCGGCGCCGGGCTCTCCTGCGCGACCAGCGAGCTGGCCAGCGCGGGCGACGGCGGCATGCGCGTCGAACTGGACCGGGTGCCGCTACGCGCCGAGGGCATGACGCCTGCCGAGATCCTCTCGAGCGAGTCGCAGGAGCGGATGTGCGCGGTGGTGCGCCCCGAGGACGTGGACGCGTTCATGCGGGTCTGCGCCAAGTGGGACGTCATCGCCACCGAGATCGGCGAGGTCACCGAAGGCGACCGGCTCGTGATCACCTGGCACGGCGAGACCGTACTGGATGTGCCGCCGCGCACCGTCGCCCACGAGGGACCGGAGTACCACCGGCCCATCGAGCGACCCGTCGATCAGGACATCCTGCAGGCCAACAGCCCTGAGCTGCTCGCGCGGCCGACCACCCCGGACGAGATCCGCGACACCCTCCTCACCATGATCGCCTCGCCGAACCTGGCGTCGCGGGAGTGGGTCACCAGCCAGTACGACCGCTACGTGCGGGGCGGCACCGTCCTCTCGCAGCCGTCGGACACGGGCATGATCCGCATCGACGAGGAGACCGGCCGAGGCGTGGCCGCGGCGACCGACTGCAACGGCCGCTTCGTCAAGCTCGACCCGTACACCGGCACGCAGCTCGCGCTGGCCGAGGCCTACCGCAACGTGGCAACCGGGGGCGCCATGCCGCTCGCGGTGACGAACTGCCTCAACTTCGGCTCCCCCGAAGACCCCGGCGTGATGTGGCAGTTCGAGCAGGCGGTGAAGGGCCTGGCGGAAGGCTGCAAGCAGCTGGGCATCCCGGTGACCGGCGGCAACGTCAGCTTCTATAACCAGACCGGGTCGACGGCGATCCTGCCCACTCCGGTGGTCGGCGTCCTCGGCGTCATCGACGACGTGCGGCGACGGATCCCGACCGGAATCGGCGCCGAAGCCGGCGAGACGCTCATCCTGCTCGGCGAGACGCGCGAGGAGTTCGGCGGCTCCGAGTGGGCGCACGTCGTGCACGGTCACCTCGGCGGGCTACCACCGAAGGTCGACCTGGCGCGCGAGCGGCTCCTCGCCGAGATCCTGATCGCGGGCTCGCGCGACGGCCTGATCTCCGCGGCGCACGACCTGTCCGAAGGCGGGCTGGCGCAAGCCCTGGTGGAGACCGCGCTCATCGGGCAGACCGGTGCGCGGATCATCCTCGACCCGGATCAGGACCCCTTCGTGCAGCTGTTCGCCGAGTCGGCGGGCCGCGTGCTCGTCGCGGTGCCCCGGACCGAGGAGCTGCGGTTCACCGAGATGTGCACTGCCCGCGGCCTGCCGTGGCGGAAGACCGGAGTCGTGGACCCGGTGTCGGAGGCCCTGCAGATCCAGGACATCGCGACGTTCCCGCTCGCTGAGCTGCGGCGGGCATGGGAAGGCACGCTGCCCGCGCTGTTCGACGTAAAGCGCCACCACGCCCGATTCACCCCATCCCGGCAGGCAGCGGTGGAGCCCAAGGCGGCCTTCGGTGCCATAAAGGCAGCCCATGGCACCTTGGTGCCGCCGAGATAGTGCGGTTCTTTTAGCGCATTAGAGGATCGCGCGGGCGATCAGGAAGTAGATGATCAAGCCCGTGGCGTCGACCAGCGTGGTGACCAGCGGCGCCGACACCACGGCAGGGTCGATACCCATGCGCTTGGCCACCAGCGGCATGGTGCCGCCGATGATCGCCGCCCACACGCAGATGGCCACTAGCGACAGCGCGACCGCGAGTGCGATCTTCACCCCGGCGAGCAATGCACCGACCACCAGTCCGACGACGGCCAGCGCGGTCCCGATCAACAACCCGACGCGGGACTCACGGAACGCCACCCGCAGCACGTCACCGGTGCGCAGCTCACCCACCGCCAGGGCACGCACCGCGGCGGTGGCCGCCTGCGCACCGGTATTGCCGCCGGTGCCGATCAGCAGCGGGATGAACAGCGCGAGCCCGACGACGGCTTCGAGATCCTGCTCGAAGGCCTGCAGCACGTTCACGGTGAGCACCGCGGCGACGATCAGCAGCAGCAGCCAGGGCAGCCGCGAGCGCGCGAGCTGCACGACGCTGACCGCCATGTAATGCCCGCTCCACGGGGTCGTCGCCGACTGCCGGGCAACGTCCTCGGTGTCGGCTGCCTCGATCACCTCGAACGCGTCGTCGATGGTCAGCACGCCGATGACCCGGTCCTCGCTGTCGACCACGGTGAGCGCGAGCAGGTTGGCGTCCTGCATCAGGCGCGCGGCCGCTTCCGCGTCATCGGTCGCGCGAGCGGTCGGGATGTCGTCGTTCGCCAGCTCGCTCACCGATGTGCCCGGGGGACTCAGCACGAGCTCCCGCAACGTGACCACGCCCCGGATGCGGCGGCTGTGGTCGACGACGGGCAGGGTGTAGATCGTCTCGGCGTCCTCGCCCTTCTCCCGCACGCTGCGCAGTGCCTGCTCCGCGCTGACATCGGAGCGCACGACCAGCACTTGCGGACTCATGAACCTGCCGACGGTGCCGTCCTCGTAGCCGAGCAGCCGGGCGGTCATCGTCCGCTGTTCCTCGCTGAGCCCGGCGAGCACCCGGCGCGCGAACTTCGCGGGCGCCTCGCCCAGCAGCCGGGCGCGGTCGTCGGGGTCCATCGCCTCGACCAGATCGTGGAAGGCACGGTCACGCAGGCCGGAAAGCACCTTCTGCTGATCGACCGGGTCGAGCTCCTCGAACACCGCGAGCGCGTGGTCCTTGTCCAGCAGCCGGAACAGCAGGACGGCGGTAATGGCCTCGCTCCGGCCGAGCTCATCGGCGATGACGTGCGGCGGATGTTCGTCCAGCCAGCGCTTCATGCCGGGGACGTCGTTGTTGTCCACCAAGTCGTACAGCGTGTCGAGGCCCATCGATCCTCCGGTGTAAGAGCAAATTCCTGAGGAGGAAGGAGTGCCGGATCGGCAGCGGATCTTCCGATGGAACTTTACGGGTAGCGTGCGGGCGGCCGCGAAGCGCGTTCGCCAGGTGCCCTCCGGCTCACATCCGGCTCACAGGAACGAGCGCCGACCGGCAGCCAGTGCCGAGCGGCGCTCCTCCCCGTGCCATGGGGTACTACCGCGGGAAGAACCCGCTGATGCACCAGGTGGCGCCGTCGTCTTCACTTTCGGTGTAGATCGAGCCCGACGCGGAGTCGCCGTTCATGGTGCCCTCGAGCTCGGAGCTGGTTATCCGTTTCGAGTCGCGCGGCTCCTGGGTGAGTTTGAGCTTGGCCTTGCCTTCCATCGCCCGCTCGAACCCGATCTTCTGCGCATCGGGGCACATCATGCTTTCCGCGCCGCTCTTGTCGCCGTCGGCGACCTTGGCCAGGAAGTCCTCCATCGTGCGCTTGGCGATCGCGCCGTTACCGGCCGAGCTGTCACTGCCACCCGGGGGCGGTGCCGGCGCGTCGGCCGTCGGCTCATCTGGCGCCGGTGCTGGCGCCTCGGCGGTAGCCGTGGCTGTACCGCCGCTACCGAACTTGAGGTCCTGCCAGCACCACTTGTCGCCGCCCTTGGCGAGCGTGCCGGTCACGGTGTCGGTCTGCCCGCCGGAAATCGTGATCTTGACCTGCGCGGAGGCCTCCGTGTCGGACGCGGTGGTGACCGGGCCGACGAGCTCTGCGTTCTCGAGGGCGTTCACAGCATTGATCGCGTTTCCGACCTGGTCGGTCGCCCCAGGACACTTCAGGTTGTTCAGCGCGGCGGTGTCTTTGCTCTTCAGCCCGGCCACGATGGCCTTGGCCACCGCCTCGGCGCCGTTGTCGTCCTGCTTTTCGCTCGACTCGGCGCTGCTCAAGAAGAAGCCCGGCTGCCAGAACCCGGTGATCCCCAGCGCGGCGAGCAACACCACGACCGCCGCGACGACGCCGACGATCAGCCCGGTGTTGCTCTTCTTGGGCGGCTGCGGCCCGAACCCACCGGGATAGGGGTAAGCACCACCAGGGGGCGGATAGCCCGACGGCGGGTAACCGCCCTGCTGGGGAAAGCCACCACTTGGGGGCTGACCGCCATACGGATCCTGCGGTGGGTACGTCAACGGGTCCTCCCAGAACGATGTCTCATGGCGATGATCCGATGCTCCGGCGGTCATGGAGGTTCCGAGATCCTCGCGCAATCGATCAGCATTCTGCCTGTTATCCGGTTTCAACGCCGGACCCGGATTGGGTGAGCGTGACGTTCGACCCGACCTATCGTCTCAACGTCACACTCGCACGTTGCGGTTTACCGCCGGGAACCCGAGTCGCTGCGGGCCAACACCTTGAGCCTCGCCATGGAACCGTTGAACCGGTTCTGGTCGATCGGCTCGTTGCTGTACTGCCAGAACGTGTAGTAGTCCCAGTCGCCGGGCAGCGGACCGACGCTGTCGCTGTAGCGGGCGACCCACAACGGCGACGTCGCAGCGAAGCTCCGCGCGGACCCGACGCACTTCTGCCACCAACTGTTCGACGTATAGATCACCGGGTCGCGGCTGGTGCGGCGGTGGTAGGTGTCGGCGAAGTCCTTGATCCACGTCGCCATCTGGGACTGCGTTTTGCCGTAGCAACTTTCGCCGTACGGGTTGTACTCGAGATCAATGACGCCGGGCAGTGTCTTGCCGTCGGAGGTCCACTGGCCACCATTGTCGACAAAGTACTCCGCCTGCTTCGCGCCGCCGGAGACATCGGGCAGCGCGAAGTGGTAGGCGCCCCGGATCATGCCGACGCCCGCGGCACCGTCGTACTGGTCCCGGTAGGTCGGACTCGTATAGCTGACGCCCTCGGTGGCCTTGATGTAGGCGAACCGCTTGCCCTTGTCCCACCAGTACTGCCAGTCGACCTTCCCCTGCCAGCGGCTGACATCGATCCCCAGCACCCCGTCGTCGGCCGACTTGGTGCCCGACTGTGAGCCGGAGTCGCCAGGCCGCTCGCCCCCGCCGGCTCCCTCGTGCTTGGCGATCTGCGAGCCCATGGCGTGATCGGCGCGCTCGGCCGCGGCCTCGGCGGCATCGGAGTTGACCCGATCCGCCGCTCCGACGGCGGGCACGGTGGGCCCGGCGACGAAGGCACCGGCGAGTGCCAGCAGGGTGACACCCATGACGCGGCCGAGACGGCGGGCGGTCGCTGCCATGACGGTTCCCCTCTCGCGCGCAACCTGCCGTTGTCGCCGGTCAGCGTGGGCGCAGTGCGTTCGCGTCCGAATAGGTGGTGACCACTTCCAGCGGTCACCACTTCGAGTGGCGTGTGATCAGGATAGGGCGTGTCGCGGGTTCAGTCCTGTTGAGACACGGCGGTGAGGTGTTCGACCGGGATGACGGCGGTGACCACGCCACCCGGGTTGATCGCCAGCGGGTGCCCCGCGAGGTCCGGCAGCAACTGCTTGCCGGTGAGCGTGCGCGTGCCGGGCCAGTCGGCAGGCACCAGCGAACGGCGAGTGTAGGCGGGGACCACGATCCGGCCCCGCTTGTCGTAGAAACCGGTGAGGTTCTGCTGCCGCGGCGACACCGCATAGACGAACAGCGTCGACCGGAGCACGACGGGCGGCAGGTCGTCGGCCCGTCGGTGACGGGTACGCACCAGCTGCAGCAGTTCCTCGAGCTCACCCTCGGGCTCGGGGTAGCCCAGCGCACGCGGCGACGGTCGGTACTGATCGTTCGGATGGAAGTCAGTGACGATCTCGCCCGCGCTGTTGACCGGGTACGCCCCGACGATCGCCCACGGCGGCACGTCGCCCGCCGGGTCGAAGGCTTCGTCGATCACATAGAGCCAGGAATCGGGGTTCCGTCTGGCATGGTCCCGCATGGACTCCGTGATCGGTGGCTGCGCGGGCGTGCGGCGCGGGGTGAGCCTGCCCGCCTCATCCGGTGAGGTCATGTTCAAACCCCCAGTGCTGGTGCTGATCCGTGGTCAATCATCCTATGCCCATGGCTGCTCAACGGCGTGCTCCCGACCCCGCGGAGGTGCGCGACGCCGTCGCGGCCGTCGCGGCCTGGTTACGCGACGATGAAGAAGCCCCACCCAGGGACGTACTCGCCACCGCGGTGCGACTGAGCCTGCGGGCGATGGCAGGCGACGCCCCCGGCAACAGCGTCGAGGTCCGGGTGCCGCCGTTCGCCGCGGTGCAGTGCGTCAGCGGGCCGAGACACACCCGTGGCACACCGCCCAACGTCGTCGAGACCGATGCGAGGACCTGGCTCGAACTCGCCGCGGGGCTGACCCGCTTTTCCGATGCGGTCGCGGCAGGCCGGGTCACCGCGTCGGGGACCCGTGCCGACCTGACCGCGCTACTGCCGCTCGTCAAACTAGGACGGCGCTGAACAACCCGCTGCCGGCGGTCCCGGGGCCATCCGGCGGGGTCATTCAGCACCGTCCTCGGGCTTGCGGCCGACGGCGCACACGAAGCAGTTCTGAACCGAGTTGAGGGGTTTGATCCGCGGGCCGTCCGGCCACCAGTCGGCACACAGCACCAGGCCGGGTTCGACCAGTTCGAGGCCTTCGACGAACTCCGCGCACTCCGCCCACGTACGGAACGTGCCCCGGCCCATCGGGCTCTTGAGGAACTGCTCCTCCATCTTCCTGGCCGTCGCGGTGTGCTCGTTCTCCGGATCGAGGAAGTGGCTGAACGCCACGTACGAGCCCGACGGCAACGCCTCGATGTAGGACTGCATGACCTTCGCCGGTTCGTCCCGCGCACCGTTGTGCAGCTGGAACGTCCCCACCTGGAGAAAGATCAGCGGCTCCGAGAAGTCGATGTGCTTGCGCACGATCTCGTTCTCCAAGATCTCGGGCGGATTGAAGATGTCGGCCGAAGCGAAATGCGTTTGATCGTTCTCCTCGAGCAATGCGCGGCCGTGCGCCAGCACCACCGGATCATTGTCGATGTAGACCACCCGGGCCTCCGGGTTGATGCGCTGCGCCACCTGGTGCACGTTCTCCGAAGTCGGCAGGCCGGAACCGCAATCGAGGAACTGGTCGATGCCGGTCTGAGCCGCCAGGAACCGCACCGCCCTGATCAGGAAGCCGCGATTCTCCGTCGCCATGTCCTGCGCCTCGGGGACCGCGCCCCTGACCATCTCCAGGACCTTACGATCGATCTCGTAGTTGTCTTTGCCGTTGAGGAAGGCGTCATAGACCCGCGCCATGCTCGCTTTGGTGGGATCTACGCCCGCGGGGACACGGGACTCGGGGGCGGCACTGGTCATCAGAACCTCAATCGTCTCGAGTAACGCGGATCACACGTAGCGTAGGTGGCCGGTGCCTTCCCGTAAACGTGGGTTGCTCCTTGACGAAGCTCCGCTGAGCTGTACGCTCGGTGATCGGGCATAAGCAGTTCGAGCGCGAGAGGGCGGCCATGGTTCTGCAGTCCGGCTTGGGCTCCAACGAGGAGCGAAGCGGGGGGTCGACCGCCCGCCGCATGATACTGGGCACGCAGCTCCGCCGGCTTCGCGAAGCCGCGGGCATCTCTCGGTCGCAGGCCGGCTACCACATCCGCGGCTCCGAGTCCAAGATCAGCAGGCTCGAGCTCGGCAGGGTCGGCTTCAAGGAACGCGATGTCGCCGACCTGCTGACGATGTACGGGATTCACGATCAGCACGAGCGTGCCGGCTTCCTGGACATGGCCGAGCAATCCAACCAGCCAGGTTGGTGGCAGCGCTACAGCGACCTGATGCCGCACTGGCTGCACGACTACGTGGGGCTGGAAGAGTCCGCGTCCCGTATCCAGACCTTTGAGCTGCAGTTCGTCCCCGGCCTGTTGCAGACCGAGGACTACGCCAGGACCATCGCGAGCCAAGGCAAGCTGGGTCTGGCCTCCGATGCGGTCGAACGCCGGATCGCCTTGCGGTTGCAGCGCCAGAAGATCCTCTTGCGGCCGACAGCGCCGCGGCTGTGGGCGTTCGTCGACGAGGCGGCCCTGCGCAGGCCGATCGGTGGCCCGGCGGTGATGAAGAAGCAGCTCGAAGCGTTGCTCGAGTGGACCAAGCTGCCGCACATCGCGTTGCAGCTCCTGGCGTATGAGCGCAGCGGGCACGCCGCGGAGGGCGCCTTCACGGTGCTGCGTTTCGCCGAGCCCGAACTGCCCGACATCGTCTACATCGAGCATCTGACCGGTGCGCTGTATCTGGACAAGCGCGAGGAGAACGAGCCGTACGGCCGCGCCATCGACCGGCTCGCGATCGACGCTGAAACGCCCGATCGCACCCGGCAGGCGCTCGACAAGATGCGCTCGGAGATCTGATACAGCACTATACATCCTTTGTCTGATTCTCTCGGTTGGAGAGGTTTGCGCGCTTTCGCGTGCCAACAAATGGGTGACGAGACGTCCTCGCAAAGGCGACGTTTTCGTGCGATTGTGAGCACTCTTTGTCAAGACTACCCAGCGTGATCCATGCGAAAGTATGAATTCGCGATCGTGATCGAGATCGTGGCTGCACATGCATTTTCCTTTGCTTCCACACGTGCTAGTTTCGCCCGCACAGTCAGATGCACGTGCAGATGCATCCCTCGAGTGAGTTAGTCGGGAAGGTAGGGATCAGGGTGGACACGGTCTACAACGGAATGCCTGCGGAAGACCTCTCAGTGGCGTGGCGCAAGAGTAAGCGCAGCGGGGCCGTCGGCAACTGTGTCGAGGTAGCCCGGCTCAGCACGGGAGAGATCGCGATGCGCAACTCCCGATTCCCCACCGGCCCGGCATTGGTCTACACCGAGGCCGAGATCGCGGCCTTTCTCGCCGGCGCCAAAGACGGCGAGTTCGATGACGTCATTGGCTGAGACGATGGCCGTGCACGACACCGAAGCGCAGCTGCGCGAACTGGTCGAGCGCGGCTTCCGCTTCGTCCACCCCACCGACGCCGAGGGTGAGCTCGCGGCGATCGTCGGTGTCCGGGTGCACGGCAGCGTCGTCGACGTCGTGAAGCTGCACGACGAAGGCGATGTGGTCGCCACGCGGATGCCCGGCGACGAGGTCGACATCCTCTCGCCGATGAAGGTGCTGTGGCAGACGACGGGGTACGTCGGCGACGTGCTGGCGAACCTGCTCAGCCTGCCGGACGAACTCGAGCCAGGCGCGGACCAGGAGAACCCGGCAGCGGGCTGCTGGGTACCCGTGCACCCCGGGTCATCGAAGTGGATCTCGGCCGCTAACTGAGCGGAGCGAAGGTGCCATGGGGTGCCACACAGGCACCCCATGGCACCTTGGTTCCGCGGGCACGTACCTGCCCGACCGCTCACCGGTCGCGAGTGGCCAGGGACACCACGCGGGTCACCGGCCACACCCGCTCGAGCGGCTACACTTGTGGCGGCCGTCCCTCGTTCTCGCAGGAGCTATTGGTGTCCACGCTCGACGCCCATGACCCGAACGCCGACCCCGAGCCCCGCGAAGAGTGCGGGGTCTTCGGTGCGTGGGCACCGGGCGAAGAAGTCGCGAAGCTGGCCTACTACGGGCTCTACGCGCTCCAGCACCGCGGTCAGGAAGCAGCGGGCATCTCCGTCTCCGACGGCTCGCAGATCGTGGTGTTCAAGGACCTCGGGCTGGTCAGCCAGGTTTTCGACGAGCAGGTGCTGTCCTCGCTGCAGGGTCACATCGCCGTCGGGCATTGCCGGTACTCCACCACCGGCGGCGGGAACTGGGAGAACGCCCAGCCGACCTTCCGCACCACGGCGACCGGCAGCGGCATAGCGCTCGGGCACAACGGCAACCTGGTCAACACCGCTGAGCTGGCGCAGCGTGCTCGCGAAGCAGGCGTATTCGGCAACGGGGGCGACGGACCGAAGCCGCATATCGGCCGCAACGGCGCCACCACCGACTCCGACGTCATCACCGCGCTCCTGGCCGCCGCGGCCGCGGACAAAGGTGTGGAAGCCGCGGCGCTGGAACTGCTGCCCACCGTCGAAGGCGCGTTCTGCCTGGTGTTCTCCGACGAGAACACGCTCTACGCGGCGCGCGACCGGCACGGCGTTCGCCCGCTCGTGCTCGGCAGGCTCGAGCGCGGCTGGGTAGTCGCCAGTGAGACCGCCGGCCTGGACATCGTCGGCGCGTCGTTCGTCCGCGAAGTCGAGCCGGGCGAGCTACTCGCCATCGACGCCGACGGCCTGCGCTCGTCGCGGTTCGGCGTCCCGGACCCCAAGGGTTGCGTATTCGAATACGTCTACCTCGCACGGCCCGACACCACGATCGCGGGCCGCAGCGTGCACGCGACACGGGTGGAGATCGGCCGCAGGCTGGCCAAGGAGCACCCCGCCGAAGGGGACCTGGTCATCCCTGTGCCGGAGTCCGGCACCCCGGCCGCGATCGGCTACGCCCAGGCCTCCGGCATCCCGTACGGCTCGGGCCTGGTGAAGAACGCCTACGTAGGCCGCACGTTCATCCAGCCGTCGCAGACCATCCGGCAGCTCGGCATCCGGCTCAAGCTGAACCCGCTGCGCGAGGTCATCCGCGGTAAGCGACTCGTCGTGGTCGACGATTCCATCGTGCGCGGCAACACCCAGCGCGCACTGGTGCGCATGCTGCGCGAAGCGGGCGCCCTCGAGGTCCACGTGCGGATCGCGTCGCCGCCGGTGCGCTGGCCGTGCTTCTACGGCATCGACTTCGCGACCCGTGCCGAACTGGTAGCCAACGGGCTCGACATGGACGGCATCCGCCGATCGGTCGGCGCCGACTCGATCGGCTACGTCTCGCTGGACGGCCTCGTCGCGGCATCCGAGCAGCCCCGGAGCCGGCTCTGCGCCGCGTGCTTCGACGGCGAATACCCGATCCCGCTGCCCGACGACGAGTTGATCGGCAAGAACCTGCTGGAAGGCCTGCGGCCGCCGGCACCTTCGTCCGCGGCATCGCTCTCGATGCCGCAGGCAGGCTATGGTGCCGAAGACGCTGTGAAGCGTCCCTGACACTTTCCTTGTTCGATTTCTTTTCAGGATGGAGTCCGTTGTGCCGTCTTCGGAGGCGCCCGTCGGCGCGACCTATGCCGACGCCGGTGTGGACATCGCGGCTGGTGATGAGGCGGTCGAGCTGCTCAAACCGCACGCGGAGCGTGCGACGCGGCCGGAAGTGCTGGGCGGCGTCGGCGGGTTCGCCGGGCTGTTCTCGCTCAAGCTGGACCGCTGGAGAGAGCCGGTCCTGGCGTCCTCGACCGACGGCGTCGGCACCAAGCTCGCCGTGGCCCAGGCGATGGACAAGCACGACACCATCGGCATCGACCTGGTCGCGATGGTGGTCGACGACCTGGTCGTGACTGGCGCCGAGCCGCTGTTCCTGCAGGACTACATCGCCGTCGGCAAGGTCGATCCGAAGCGCATCGCCGACATCGTCGCGGGCATCGCGGAAGGCTGCGTGCAGGCGGGCTGCGCGCTGCTCGGCGGCGAGACGGCGGAGCACCCCGGGCTGATGGCCGATGACCACTACGACGTGTCCGCGACCGGCGTCGGCGTGGTCGAAGCCGCCGAACTGCTCGGGCCGGACCGGGTACGCCCCGGCGACGTCGTCATCGCGCTCGGCTCGACCGGGCTGCACTCCAACGGTTACTCGCTGGCCCGCAGCGTGCTGCTGACCAACGCCCGGATGCCGCTGGCAGGCCACGTCGAGGAGTTCAGCCGCAACCTCGGCGAGGAGCTACTGGAGCCGACCCGGATCTACGCGCGTGACTGCCTCGCGCTGGCCGCGGAGACGCACGCCCGGACCTTCGCGCACATCACCGGTGGCGGGCTCACGGCGAACCTGGCGCGGGTCATGCCGCGGGGGCTGACCGCGACGCTCGAGCGCTCGAGCTGGACCCCGCAGCCGGTCTTCGGCCTGATCGCGCAGCGCGGCAAGGTGGCGCGTGACGAGATGGAGCGCACCTTCAACATGGGCGTCGGTATGGTGGCGATCGTCGCGCCCGAGGACGTCGACCGCGCGCTCGCGGTGCTGACCGCACGCCATGTGCCGGCGTGGATCCTCGGTGACATCCGGCCTGCCGACGATCCCGACGGCCCCCGCGCGACGCTGCACGGCTCCCACCCCCGGTTCTAGCCGCCATCCTCGTCGTGAGTGATTAAGCGTGCCGGAGCAAGGTGTTTCACGCACGAGGGTTCGGGCGGGCACGTCGATGCGGTTCCGGCACACTGTGAGTCGTGGACGGCGACGTGATCGTGAACCAGCGACTCACCATTCCGGCCGCTGAGTTGCGCGAACGGTTCTCCCGCTCGTCGGGGCCCGGCGGCCAGGGCGTGAACACCACCGACTCCAGGGTCGAGCTGTCCTTCGACCTCGCCCGATCGCCGAGCGTGCCGGACACGCTGCGCGCCCGCATGCTCGAACGGCTCGACCGCAAGCTGGTCGGCGGCGTGATCACCGTCGTGGCGAGCGAACGCCGCGAGCAGCGCGCCAACCGCGAAGCCGCCCGCGAACGGCTCGCCGCCACCCTCGCCGAGGCCGCGGCACCACCTCCCCGCAAGCGCAAGCCGACCAAGCCGTCACGGGGTTCAGTGCAGCGCAGGATCAGTGCTAAGAAGCGCCGGGGTGAGCTGAAACGGCACCGGCGCGGCGGCCATGACGACTAGCTGGTGAGCGGTGTTCAGTCCCGGACCGAGTCCGGGGTCTCATCCATAAGTCGGGCTATTCACATCCGCTAGGACCAGTCGGGGTCCCTGCCCAGCAGCGCGACCAGCCTGCTCGCCGGGTCGACACCCGAGCCGACCGCGACCGGCGGCGCGAAGATTCCGATGCCCTGCAGGTCGCCGAGCTGCGGCTCGGTGTGCTCGACGAGCGCACCGGCCACATCACCGGTGATCGGATGCGGCTCGCCGATGGCCTTCGCGAGATCCCAGCCGTGCACGGGCGAGATCTGTGGTCATCTGCCAGGCGTATTCCTGGGCGTCGATGCGGCCGGACGACACGTTCACCTGACCGTCGAACGCGCCCGGGGAAGCGAAGGACTCGTGCGCCTCGGCGCTTGCCGCGATCCACGCGGCGAGCGGGTCATCGCCGAGCACGTCGCCGTCGAACCGGTCACCGACCTCGTCGAGCGTCGCGCCCCGAAGCAGGTATGGCGCCCACAGCTGCTCGTAAACGAGGTGGTTGAGAAGATCCCGGACGGTCCACTCGGAGTCTTATTCATAAGTCGGGCCATTCACCACGGACTCCTCACCTCGATCTCGCGTCTCACCTGCAGTCGTTCGTCGCGAACCACCCTCCGGGCAGCCCCCGCCGAACGACTTGTGAATAGCCCTCCAGGCACGGCGTCGGGTTCGTCCATTGATCGTCGCCGATACCGCGGACGGTGCGGTCAAAGCCATCCCTGGCTTCGCCGTGTATTGCGAGAAGGTCCATGTCTCCAGTGGACATCGAGTGACGTGCATGCCACAAGCGCGGGGTTGGTCCGCACGGTGCAATCGGACCAACCCCGCGCCTGTCTGGACTCAGCGGCGGTATTCCTCTTCGTACTCGTACTCGTCGTACGGGTCGGAGATTCGTTCCTTGCCGTGGCCTTCGTCAGACGACTGCCCTGCCAGCTCACGCTGCAAGGCCTCTAGGTCTGTGGGGGGAGTGCTGTACTTGAGCTCCCGGGCCACCTTCGTCTGCTTGGCCTTCGCTCGGCCGCGCCCCATGGCTCGACCCCCTCACACAGGGGCGGGGCGGCCGGGGGAAACGGCGGCCCCGCATCGACTCGACAACTTTTCCTGCTCTCTACCGTACCGTGTCTTCCCCCCTTGATGCGACGCGGCCCGGCGTGGAAGCCGCCACATGTGACGAAATTAGTGCCAATGGACGCCCCGGGAGCACTACGGGCCCTCGCCGTGCCACGATTCGTGCGTGCCCCGACCGTTCAGCGCGTACCTACGGGTCTACGAGCCGTTATCGGCTTTTGGCGATCCGCTGGACAAGCGACTCCTCGCCGCCGTCGAAGCGGCGACTCTCACGCGCGCCACCGCGGGGGAACGCGAGGAGCAAATGTGGCTCAAGTCACAGGTCTCCACCCCGCCACGACTCCTGCCCGCCGAGCTCGCCGACGGCCGGGCGGCACCGAGCGGCACCACCGACGTCCTGGTGCTGCAACCCGCGGACGTGCCGACGGGCAAGGGGGTCAAGGTCGGACCGGGCCCGCTGGTGTGCCCGCTCGAACTGCGCGCGCGTTCGGCCGCGGCGCTGGTGAGCTTCCTCGGTGATGCGCACCCCGCCCTGCGGAACGCGGTTCTCGACGTCAACGGCACCTCGATGGAGTCGATCCGCGCCCGCGCGGCGGCCGCGCTCGGCGAACTGCACACGGATGCGCTGCACGTGCTCTCGGTGACCTGGACCATCCCGCTGCCGTGGTTCACCCTGGTCGACCCCGGCGAACGCAGGCTGGTGCTGGGGACCGGCCTCGCCGACCCAGAACGGGAACTGTCGTGGCGGGTAGCGATGATCGACGCGCGACGCCGGGTCGCGCAGGCGCGCGAGCTCGCCGAGAACGTCATCGGCGACGAGGGGCCGACGAAGATCCTGATCGACACGGACCACTGGCTCGCCGCCTTCCATCCGAATTCCGCCGTCGAGCTGGACTACGGCGGACTGGTGCAGATGATCGAGGACCCGATCCTGGAGTCCGACACGTCAGCGGAGGAAGTCCACGCTGTGCTCGACGCGCTGCGCTCCGGCGACATCGAGGAGCTGACGGACCTGTTCACCGGGCTACGCGACTACTGGGGTGAGCTGGCCGCCCGGGAACGGTTCAACTGACGCGGGGTGGGGAGCCGAAGGTGGCCCTGGGCGCCATATAGGCACCCCATGGCACCTTGGTTCCACCCTGAAGATACGCAAACAGGACAAGCCCGCTAAACCCCTGACTCTTCCTGACCGCGCTCGGCCGCCAGCAGGTCATCGACCGAGGCCGTGCCGTGGGCGTAGCGGCCCGCGATCTCGGAGTTGAAGGCGTCGACCACATCCTGCACCTCGCGCCTGCGGCCGGAGACCGAGGACTCCTCATTGGTGTAGGCCGACAAGCTGTCCCGCAGTGCGTCGTCGGACAGGGACGCCACGTCCGACAGCTCGGCGTCGGCGACCAGCGCCTCGACCTGCCGGCGGCGTTGCCCGGTGCGGGAGGGCTCCCAATTCTGGTGCCTGCCCGACGAGCCAACCTGCTGATCCGCGAGGATCTCAACCAGGTGTTCGACGACGCCACCCGGCTCGCCACTGAGCCGCCTGCGCTGCTCGGCGCGCACAATGTCGATGCGCGCGTGCAGCAACCGCCGCAGGTACGACAGATCCGTCTCTTCTTGCGCTGCTTCGTCACGTCGTCTGCGCAACTCGCCCAGCGGCAGCCGGTCCAGATCACGGACGTAATCTGGGGCGAGCACACGGTCGATGCGGCGGCGACCACCCGGACGGACTTCGATCACGCGCACATCGTGCGCCAGTTTGCTGCCGAATGCCAAGCTCTGGCCACCGGGATCACGCTTATGGCGGTGTCACGACTGTGACTTACCACACTCACGACAACGCCCGTCGCTGCCGCTCGTTACCTAAGAAGGGTTTGTCTCCTAGCCCTTCAAACGGGCGACGGCCTCCCTGCCGGGCGCTGCCCCTTCTGTCGGTATCGAGTCCGGGTCGATCGCGGCCTGCACCACCCGCTCCTCGTCGCCTGCCAACAGCTCGGCGTCGGCAGGCACGGAGCGTTTGATGAGCGCCAGCGCGATCGGCCCCAGCTCGTGATGCTGCAGCACGGTGCCGACGCGGCCTACCATCCGCTCACCCAGCCGCACCGGGTCGCCGGTCTCCGGGGTCATCTCGGGCGAGCCATCGAGGTGGAGCAGCAGCAGGTTCCGCGGCGGCCTGCCGACGTTGAACACCTTCGAAACCGTCTCCTGCCCCCGGTAGCAGCCCTTGGCCACGTGCGCCGCGCTGCCGATCCAGTTCACCTCGTGCGGGATGGTGCGCTCGTCGGTGTCGACGCCCAGCCGCGGGCGCAGCGACTCGACCCGCAGCGCGTCGAACGCCCAGCTACCCGCGGGCTTCGCGCCGGCATCGGTGATCCGGTCCCACCACGACGGCAGCTCGGCACGGGGCACCAGCAGGTCGACACTGGTGCCGGGCCACGGCATGCGGCGTGCGATCACGCCGGCCGCGTCCGCGACCGCATAGGGCTCGTCGCCCAGTTCGATGCCCAGCTTCGCGAGCACATCACCCGAGTCCGGCCCTACCAGCGTCAGCACGGCCCGCTCGTCGGTGACGTCTTCGATGGTGACCTTGGACCAGAAGCGCATGGCGTCCAGGTAGGCGAGCAGCGTCTGCTTTCCGCCCTTCGGCAGCGCACTGGTGACTTCCGCGCCGGGATCGGCGTCCAGCCAGACGGTCGGCTCGCCACCGGACTCGGCGTGCGCGAGCACCATGTGGGCTTCGACCCTGCCGTGACTGTCCAGCACGAGCGCCTCGGTCCCGCTGCCTTCGTGGAGCTCGGTGACGTGCTGCGAGATGACCAGGTGGAGCCAGGACAGCCGCTCGTCACCCCGGGCGGCGAGCACCTGGCGATGCGATCGGTCGATGACCGCCACCGACCGAGCGGCGGCCCGTTGCTCGGCGAACGGGTCCCCGAAGTGCCACGGCACCCCGGCCTCGGGGTGCTCGTCCGGCGCCCCAATCGCGTCCGGGCGTTTCAGGATCGGAGAGGGCACGGCGTAGCTTCCTAACTATCGACGACGTGGGGCTTCGGGTGGCCGCGCAACCCTTGGTACCGGCTACGCGTCTACTCTGACCATTATGCGCACGCTGGTATTCCTGGATGGGTCCGTCGCGGATCCGGACGCCCCGCAGCTCCGCATCGACGACCTCGGCCTGCAGCGCGGCGACGGGGTGTTCGAGACCATTCTCGTCGTCGACGGACGCCCCCGCGAACTGACCGCGCACCTGGATCGGCTCGACCGTTCCGCGGCGATGCTGGACCTGCCAGCCCCGGACCGTGCCGCCTGGCAGCGGGTCATCGAGCAGCTCATCCGCAACTGGCGCGGCGAGCGGGAAATGGCCATGAAGGTCGTCTACACGCGCGGCGTGGAGAGCTCGGGTGTGCCGACCGGTTTCGCGCTGGGCTTCGAGGTCGGCGAGAAGATCCGGCGGGCCAGGGCCGATGGCGTCGCCGTGGTCACGCTCGAACGAGGCATCGACCCCGGGCTGGCCAAGCGCGCACCGTGGCTGTTGCTCGGCGCCAAGTCGCTGTCGTACGGCATCAACATGGCCGCGGTGCGGGAGGCCAACCGGCGCGGCGCCGACGACGCGATCTTCCTGGCCACCGACGGGTCCGTGCTGGAGGGGCCGACGT
>WHSS01000078.1 GCA_009379975.1 Actinophytocola sp. | reverse complement strand
GGCGGGCATCGTCATCGCCGCCGCGATCATCGTGTGGCCGCACTGGCTGCCGCCACTGGCCGCCATCGGCTTCGGCGCGGCGACGCTCGGCGCCTACGTGCTGTCGCTCACCGTGGGGCTGTTCGACGTGGCGAACCAGTTCACCACCACGGCGGAGGTATGGGGCGTGATCACCGAGGTCGGCTGCATGGTCTTCGGTGCCTTGATGCTGCTCCGGCAGGACTGGCGCGCCCGCAGGCCGACGGCACGTCACACCGGCTGAGCGAGTCCGGGGGTCTTATTCATAAGTCGGGCTATTCACATCTGACATGTCACCTCGATCTTGCTTCTCACCTGCAGTCATTCGGGCGAGCCACCCTCCGGGCGGCCCCCGCCGAATGACTTGTGAACAGCCCTCCGGGCGAGTTCCGGTGCGAACTGCGCCGTTGGTGCCCCGCAGCCGCGACTTTGGGGTGCGGTTGGTGCCGCTCGTATCCGTGGTGATTGCCCCGGCGCGCGATCCCGGCGACGGTGATGGTCGTGACGACTTGGGGATGGCCGATGGTGTTCGGCGCGGCCGGGCTACTCGCCGGCGCCGCGGGCAGAGGGCTGCTGGCACGGTCGCGCCGCGGTGCACGGGTACGGGCGGGACCGTGCGAGCTAGCTTGCGGAGCGCTGTGCGCGCTGGCGGCGGCGCGATGGACGGCGGGTGGGCTGCCGGGCTGGTGGCTGCCGGTCCCGCTGACACTCACCGCACTGGCGGTTCCGCTCGCGGCGGCCGACCTGATGCACCGTCGGCTACCGGACGCGCTGACCCTGCCCGCGTATGGGCTGATCGGCGGCTCGCTCGGGGTTGCGGCACAGGTGACAAGCGATGGCCACCTGCTGGTGGCCGCCGCGCTGGGCTGCCTGGTCTTCGGCGCGGCCCACCTCGTGGTGCATGTGCTCGCGCCGAGTTCGCTGGGCGCTGGTGACGTCAAGCTCGCGGGCAGCCTCGGTGGCGTGCTCGGCGCCCTCGGGTGGCCCGCGCTCCTCGTCGCGGCGCTGCTGGCGTCCTTGCTGACCCTGCTGCTGAGCCTTGGCGCGCGGCTGGCGAGTGCGGCGGCGTGGCGCTCCGGCGTGCCTCACGGTCCCGCCCTGCTGTTGGCGACGTGGCTGGTAGCGGTCTTTCCCAGCGCCGGAGCGACGGTGGGGCTGCCGGGCTGATCAGGCGAGGGTCGTGACAAGATCTATGGGTGTTGCGCTGGATAACCGCAGGAGAATCGCACGGTCCGAGCCTGGCGGCGGTGCTGGAAGGCATGGTCGCCGGTGTGCGGATCACCACATCCGACATGAGCGAGCAGCTCGCGCGCAGGCGGCTCGGCTTCGGCCGGAGCCCGCGGATGGGCTTCGAGAAGGACGCCGTCGAGTTCACCGGCGGCGTCCGCCATGGCCTCACCCAAGGTGGCCCGATCTCGGTGCACATCCCCAACACCGAGTGGCCCAAGTGGGAAAAGGTCATGGCGACCGATCCGGTGGATCCGGACGAGCTCGCCGACCTGGCGCGCAATGCGCCGCTGACCCGGCCGAGGCCAGGGCACGCGGACCTCCCCGGGATGTTGAAGTACGGCTTCGACGAGGCGCGCCCGGTGCTCGAGCGGGCGAGTGCACGTGAGACCGCGGCACGTACCGCGCTGGGCACCGTCGCCCGCGCGTACCTGCGCCAGTTGCTGGGCGTCGAAGTGCTCAGTCATGTGGTCTCCATCGGTGCGGCGGAGGCTCCCGACGGGCCGCTGCCGGTGCCGGACGACCTCGCAGCCATCGATGAGAGCCCGGTGCGGGCGTTCGACCCGGCAGGCACCGAAGCGATGATCGCCGAGGTGGACGCCGTGCGCAAGGCGGGTGACACCGTGGGCGGCGTGATCGAGGTGATCGTGTACGGCCTGCCGCCGGGGCTCGGCTCGCACGTGCATTGGGATCGCAGGCTGGACGCGAGGCTCGCCGGGGCACTCATGGGCGTGCAGGCGATGAAGGGCGTCGAGGTCGGCGACGGGTTCACCACCGCACGCCGGTGGGGGAGCCAGGCGCACGACGAGATCGATCCCGGCACCGGGCCCGCCGGGGTGACCCGCAGGTCCAACCGCGCGGGCGGGCTCGAAGGTGGCATCACCAACGGCGAGCCGCTGCGGGTCCGGGTGGCCATGAAGCCCATCTCCACCGTGCCACGGGCACTGGCCACCGTGGACGTCGAGACGAAGGAGCCCGCGGTCGCGATTCACCAACGCTCGGACGTGTGTGCCGTGCCGCGCGCCGGGGTCGTGCTCGAATCGGTGGTCGCGCTGGTGCTGGCGGATGCCGCGCTGGAGAAGTTCGGCGGCGACTCGCTCGTGGAGAGCAAGCGCAACGCGGACTCCTATCTCGCCGGGCTCGAACAGTGGTGGGCCCGCTGAGTGAGGTTGCCGTCCTGCTCGGCGGCCCTGCGATGGCAACGGATACCGTGACCTGGTGACTTCTCCTTCACCGATGGCAGTGCTGGTCGGCCCCCCTGGCTCGGGCAAGAGCACCGTGGGGCGGCTGCTCGCCGAGCGGCTCGGTGCGGACTTCGCTGACGCCGACACCGAGATCGAAGCGGTGGCCCGACGCAGCATCCTCGACATCTTCACCAGCGACGGTGAGCCGGTCTTCCGCGAGCTGGAGGAACGGGTCATCGCGGCCGGGCTGGACTCGCATCGCGGCGTCTTCGCGCTCGGCGGCGGTGCGGTGCTCTCGGCGGCCACCCGCGCGCTGCTGGCCCCTCATACCGTCGCTTTCCTCAACGTCGGGATGGCGGTGGGAGTACAGCGCACCGGATTGTCCGCGGCCCGGCCGTTGCTGGCGGGCGTGAACCCCCGCGCGACGTTCAAGGCGCTGCTGGACGCCAGGCTGCCGCTGTACCGCGAGGTCGCCACCATCGAGGTCGCTACCGACGATCGCCGCCCCGCCGAGGTGGTCGAGGTGATCATGGCCGAGTTGAAGTTGACGCAGGAGGAGGCTAACCGATGAGCGACCCGGTCCGTATCGACGTCAACACCGCGCGGCCCTACCAGGTGATCGTCGGCCGCGGCCTGCTCGGTGAGCTGGCTGAAGCCGTCGGTGACGCGTCGAAGGTCGCGATCATCCACCCGCCGACGTTGACCGCCACCGCGGAGGCGACGCGGGAGGAGTTGGCCGCGGCGGGCCATGACGCCCACCGGATCGAGATTCCCGATGCGGAGGACGGCAAGGCGCTGACCGTCGCCGGGTTCTGCTGGGAGGTGCTTGGCCGGATCGGCCTCGACCGGCAAGGCGCGATCGTCGCCCTCGGCGGCGGCGCGACGACCGACCTCGCCGGCTTCGTCGCCGCGACCTGGATGCGCGGCGTGCGGCTCGTCAACGTGCCCACCACGCTGCTCGGCATGGTCGACGCCGCGGTCGGCGGCAAGACCGGCATCAACACCGAGGCGGGTAAGAACCTGGTCGGGGTCTTCCACGAGCCCGGTGCCGTGCTGGTCGACCTCGCGACGCTGGAGAGCTTGCCCGCCAACGAGCTGGTCGCCGGGATGGCCGAGGTGGTCAAGGGCGGCTTCATCGCGGACCCCAAGATCCTCGACATCATCGAGGCGGATCCGCGGGCGGCCGTCGACCCCGCCGGCGACGTCATCGGCGAGCTGATCCGGCGCAAGATCCAGGTCAAGGCCGACGTGGTATCGGCGGATCTGCGCGAGTCGAGCTTGCGGGAGGTGCTCAACTACGGGCACACCCTGGGGCACGCGATCGAGCGCCGTGAGCGCTACCGGTGGCGGCACGGCGCCGCGATCAGCGTCGGACTGGTCTTCGTCGCCGAACTGGCGCGCCTCGCCGGTCGGCTGGACGACGAAACGGCGGATCGGCACGCATCGGTGCTCGCCGCACTCGGGCTGCCCACCCGTTATGACGCCGACGCGCTGCCGCAGCTCGTGGAGTCGATGATGATGGACAAGAAGACCCGGTCGGGTGTGCTCCGGTTCGTCGTCCTCGACGGGCTGGCCAAGCCGGGCCGGCTGGAAGGCCCAGATCCGTCGCTGCTGGCGGCCGCCTACTCCGCGGTCGCCGCCGACGCACCGAGTGCAGGTGGGAGCGTGTTGCTTTGAACGTGCTCGTGCTCAACGGACCCAACCTCAACCGGCTCGGCAGCCGCGAGCCGACCATCTACGGGGCGGACTCCTACGACGATCTCGTCGACCTCTGTAAGCGCACCGGGGCGATACTCGGCCTCGATATCGAGGTGCGCCAGACCAACCACGAAGGCGAGATGGTCGAGTGGCTGCATGAGGCCGCCGACGCGGAACGGCCGGTCGTGCTCAACGGGGCGGCGTGGACCCACTATTCCATCGCGCTGCGCGACGCGTGCGCACAGCTGACCGCGCCGCTGATCGAGGTCCACATCTCCAACGTCTACCAGCGCGAAGAGTTCCGGCATCACAGCGTGGTGTCGCCGGTCGCGACCGGCGTGATCGCCGGGCTGGGTGTCGACGGCTACGTGCTCGCGCTGCGCTGGATGGCCAAGCACCTCGAATAGGTCACTGGGTAGAGTGACACTGGTCGCGGTCGCTGGGGACGGAGGTTGTGAACTGTTCGGGGTTCTGTGTCAGTTCGTGTCTGTATGTGCTGGTTTGTGATCGCCTCAGGTCAGGTGTCCGTGGTGGTGGGTACGGTGTGGATTGATGAATAGGGTGTTGCAGGCTTATCGGTTCGCGCAGCATCCGACTTCTGCGCAGGAGGTTGCGTTGCGGTCGCATTGCGGCGGGCAGCGCTATGCCTATAACTGGGGTCTGGCCCGGGTGAAGGCCAACCTGGAGCAGCGGCAAGCCGAGCGATCCTACGGGCTCGCCAGCGATGAGCTCACGCCGTCGCTGTCCTGGTCGGCCTACGGCTTGCGCAAGGATTGGAACCGGGTCAAGCATGAGGTTGCGCCGTGGTGGGGCGAAAACTCGAAAGAGGCGTACGCGTCCGGCCTGGCGAACCTCGCGAGGGCGTTGAAGAACTGGAACGACTCCCGCAACGGCAAGAGCAAGGGCCGCAAGGTCGGGTTCGGCCGCTTCAAGGGCAAGCGGGCCGTGCTGTCGTGCCGGTTCACCACGGGATCGTTCGGCCTGGCCGATACCGATCGCAGGCATGTGCAGCTACCTCGTATCGGCACGGTGCGTACGCACGAATCGACCCGCAAGCTGGCCCGGCATGTTGAGCGCGGCGCGGCTCGTATCCGATCGGCCACGGTGTCGCACCGCCAGGGCCGCTGGTTCGTGTCGTTCTCCGTCGAGATCGAGCGCACCGACCCCGCACCCACACGGCCGGGTGCGAAGGTGGGTGTGGACCTCGGTGTGAAATCGCTGGCGGTGCTGTCCACCGGCGAGAGGGTGCCGAATCCGAAACATCTCGAGGTCGCCCTGCGTGAGCTTCGACGGTTGCAACGCCAAGCCGCACGCCGGAGCGGGCCAGACAAGCGCACCAATCAGAAGCCGTCGCAGCGGTGGCGCAAGGCCCAAGCCCGGATCGCGCGACTGCACACAGCGGTGGCCAACGCCCGCCGCGACGGGCTGCACAAACTCACCACCCGACTCGTGCGCACCTACGAGGCGATCGTGATCGAAGACCTCAACGTGAACGTCGACACCGCAAGGCGTCGGCTCAGGACACACTTTTAAACGTTTCCTGAACGGCGGGTGCGTGATGCTTGGGGCGAGATGCGTGCGAGCGATGACGCCGAAGCCTGCGAAGCCGGTGTTGATCGCCCTGCTCGCCGCGGCGTTCGTCCTCACCGGATGCGCCACCGTGGTGCCCTCGGACGCGGCGACCGTCGCGCCGGCCGACCGTGCGAAGCCGCGCCAGCACCCCGCCAGTGAGCCCGCCGAACCGCCCGTCGCGCTGACCAACGTGAACCGCCGCAAGAGCCGTGGCGTGGTCGCGGCAGGGGGAGCGGACGCCCCGTACAACTACGGCCCGTCCGTGATGATCGACGGTGACGGCAAACGCATGTGGTGGTGCAGCCAGTACGGCAAGGCGAAGCCGGCGGGCGACGACATCCTGCACGGCAGCGCGAAGGAGCTGGCCGGGCCGTTCACCAGCTCCCGCGGCCGGAAGCCCGCAGCGGTGTTCTCCGGCAGCCGCAAGGGGTTCGACGGGATGCACACCTGTGACCCGTCGGTGATCAAGGTCAAGGACGTCTACTACCTCTACTACACCGGCGCCAAAGGCGATCACCAGTTCGGCAACGCCATCGGCGTCGCGACCAGCAAGGATGGCCTGCGCTGGCGCCGGGCCAACGGCGGCGAACCCATCGTCAAGCCGTCGAAGGACGCCAAGCGCGAAAATGCCTATGGCGCGGGGCAGCCTGCCGCGGTGTTCCTCGACGGCTGGTACTACCTGATGTTCACCGATACCACCGGCGGTGCCGCGGGCTGGAACGGTGCCGGGCAGTTCCTGCTCCGCTCGCGAGACCCGCTGTTCGGTTCCGATGTCGAGGCACTCGGGCCGAAGGGGTTCGCCGAGGTGTCCAGCACCGCGGCGGCCCGCCGGAGCTCCCTCGCCGACGCGTTCAGTGCCGACCTGATGTGGGTGGAGGTGCTCGATGCGTTCGCCGTCGCGCACCAGACCGGCACGGGCACCACGCTGACCTTCTGGGATCGCGGCTTCACGGTGAACCCGCACCCGCCGGTGACGGTGGCAGGGCCGTGGCGGGAAGGGCCCGGTCTGGCGCGGACACCGTGGGGGCACGCCCCGATCTCGGCGGGCGACCCCTGCGGGACGGTGCCGATCGACGTCCTCCGCGCGACCAAGAACGTGCGGGCCCCGACCGGCATCCGGCACTTCGGCATGGATCTGACCGGCGCGCACGGCTGCGCCGACCCGGCACGAGCGCTCGCGCTGCTCGAAGGCCACGCCTTTCCGTCCCCGGAACGCACCATGGACCTGATCACGGACGGCAAGCTGGTCCGGGTGGATCGCCGTTCGGTCGCGGTCACGTTGGCACGTTCGGTGCTCAAGCAACGCCCGGACCCGATGGCCGAACTCGCGGTCGACGCACGGCTGACGCCGGAGGTTCCGGTGCTGTACTCGCCGGGCTCCGGGCCAGGGGTGCTGCTCGATGACGGCAGGCTGTGGCCGCTGCGCGATGCGAGCGTCGCCGACGCCATGGCAAAGCTCAACGGCTCCCGGGCGAAGACGGTCAGTGACCATCGCTTGGCGTCGTATCCGGCAGGCCCGACACTGGGCTGACGTGGGGTTCACGCACCGGCTAGGGCTTGCTCGCGGGGCGCTGCTTGGGCGCTCGGCCCGCCTTGCCCGCCGGGCGTGACAGTGGTTTGGCCGGTCGCCGCCGGGCGGGTGCCGTCGCCGGTTCCGCTGTCTCAGCCTCTGCCGCCGGCTGCTTCGCCGCGGGGTCGCTCGGTGGCTCCAGTCGCGAGCCGACGAACAGACCCAGCCCCGCGGGGACGAGAACGAGGAGCGCGGTGAACGCCGCTCCGCTGGTCAGCTGGACGCCGAGATCCGCGACGCCGGTCTGATCGACGAAGATCGCCCTGCCGGTCACGTACAGGACCGCGGCGAGGGGGCCTGCGACCAGCGCGCCGAGCACCCAGTTCCGGACGCGGTCGGGGCGGCGCAGCCAGCCGTCGACCGAACTCCACGCCAGCGCGACGCCGATGAGCAGCGCGATGACCACCCAGATGGCGACGGTCTGATCGATCGCCCGGAAGATGGTGAGCTTGGCCGCGGCGACGTAGGCCGCCGCGTGCACGACGGCGAGCACGAAACCGCGAAGAAACCAACCAGGCACCGCTCTACTGTAAGGAGGGACCTGCGGACGATACGCTTCGGGGCGTGCCCGAATCGCAACTTGACCGCATCCACCTGACCCGGAGAAACGCCTTGCGCGGCCTGCTGGCCGACGCGCAGCTTGACGCGATTCTCGTTACCGACCTCAACAACATCAGGTATCTGACGGGCTTCACCGGCTCCAACGCGGCGCTGCTGGTGCACGTCACCGAGGAGCGCAGGACGCTCTTCAGCACCGATGGCCGGTATCAGACGCAGGCCAACACCGAGGTCCCGGATCTCGAACACGTGCTGGAGCGGGCGAGTGCGGCCGCACTGCTCGGCCGGGCCGCGGCCGAACCTGCGAGCTACGGCCGCGTCGGCTTCGAAAGCCAGCTCGTCAGCGTCGATGCCTACTCGACGATGACGGAGCAGGCCGAGGGCGTCGAGCTGCGCCGCGCGCCGGGCTTGACCGAGCAGTTGCGGATGGTCAAGGACGAGTCGGAGATCGACGCGCTGCGGATGGCGAGCGCCGCGGCCGACCGGGCGCTGGCCGATCTCATCGAGCACGGTGGCGTGCGGGCGGGCTGGACGGAGCGGCAGGTGGCCCGCGAGCTGGAGAACCTGATGCTCGACCACGGCTCGGACGGCGCCGCGTTCCCATCGATCGTGGCGGCTGGCCAGTACTCGGCGATCCCGCATCACCGGCCGACCGACGCCGTGCTGGCCGATGGCGACTTCGTCAAGCTCGACTTCGGCGCCGTCATCGACGGCTACCACTCCGACGTGACGCGCATGCTCGTCATCGGCAAGCCCGCCGCATGGCAGCGCGACCTGTACAGCCTGGTCCTCACCTCGCAGGCGGCCGGATGCGCGGCCTCCCGGCCAGGTGAGAAGGTCTCCGATGTGGACGACGCGGCGCGCGGCGTGATCGAGCGGGCGGGCTACGGTGACGAGTTCTCGCACGGGCTCGGCCACGGTGTCGGGCTCGAGGTGCACGAGGCGCCGAGCCTGACCAAGACCGGCATCGGTACACTTTCCGCCGGTATGACGGTCACCGTCGAACCCGGTGTGTACCTGGTCGGCCGCGGCGGTGTGCGGATCGAGGACACGCTGGTTGTCACGACGGAGGGCAGCGAGATCCTCACCTTGTCCACCAAAGATCTGATGACCGTCTAGCACCCGCCAGCGGCGGGGCCCCTCGCGCGAGGGGCGGGAACCATACGGCGCAACAGGAGAACCCAGACACGTGGCCACAACGAATGACCTGAAAAACGGCTTGGTCCTCAACCTCGATGGCCAGCTCTGGTCCGTCGTGAACTTCCAGCACGTCAAGCCGGGCAAGGGCGGCGCATTCGTGCGCACTACCTTGAAGAACGTGCTCAGCGGCAAGGTCGTCGACAAGACCTTCAACGCGGGTACGAAGGTGGAGACCGCGACCGTCGACCGGCGCACCATGACCTATCTCTACCACGACGGCACGGACTACGTGTTCATGGACGCCGACACCTACGACCAGGTGTCGATCCCGCCGGCGACGGTCGGCGACTCGGCGAACTACATGCTGGAGAACTCCGAGGTGCAGATCTCGTTCCACGAGAGCACGCCGCTGTTCGTCGAACTGCCGGTCTCGGTCGAGCTGGTGATCGACCACACCGATCCTGGCCTGCAGGGTGATCGCTCTACCGGCGGCACCAAGCCCGCGAAACTCGAGACCGGTGCGGAGATCCAGGTCCCGCTGTTCGTCAGCACCGGCGAAAAGGTCAAGGTCGACACCAGGGACGGCCGCTACCTCGGCCGCATCTCCAGTTGAGCGGCGCGGCGCGGGGAAAGTATGGCGGGCCGACGCGCCGTGCCGCTCGTACCCGCGCGGTGGAGATTCTGTACGAAGCAGCTCAGCGGGGCGACGACGCGACCACGCTGCTCGCGGGCAGGATCGGTTCGGTCGACGTCGATGCGATCGGTGATTACACGATCACGCTGGTCGAAGGCGTGACGGAGCACCTGGCGCACATCGACGAGTTGCTCGCCGAGCACGCGCAGGGCTGGACGGTGGATCGGATGCCGCCGGTCGACGCCGCCGTGCTGCGGATCGGCGTCTACGAGCTGCTCTGGCGGCATGATGTGCCCGACCCGGTCGCGATCGACGAAGCGGTGGGCATCGCGAAGGAACTTTCGACCGACGATTCACCGCGCTTCGTCAACGGTGTGCTCGGTCGTATCGGCAGCATCGCCGACCGGCTGCGCGCGGTCCTGTAGCCGCTGTAGCCGCGCGGGCGGGCCGCAGGGTCCTCCGATTACCTTCAGGAGGTATCGAAGTAACCCTCCGGTCCGCCAGAACCAGAATCCGCGTCGTCGCAGAACTTTCTTACGAGGCGTCGTCCTTGGCCGGCCGGGCTTCTGGCGGCAGCACACCCCAGTCGATGAGCTGCTCAGTGAGCTCGCCCGGCGTCATGTCGTAGATGATGGCGAGTGAGCGCAGATCCTCGGTCCGGATCGAGAGCACCTTGCCGTTGTAGTCGCCACGCTGGCTCTGGATGGTCGCCGCGTAGCGCGCGAGCGGCCCGACCTTCTCGGCAGGCAACTGCTGCAGCCGTTCCAGGTTGATGACGATCTTGGTCGCGGGCTCGGCGCCGGACGGTACCCGGCCCTCCGGCAGCAACTCGACGACGGGAACCCCGTAGAAATCAGCGAGTTCCGCGAGCTTCTGGACGGTTACCGCACGGTCGCCGCGTTCGTATGAACCCACGACAACGGCTTTCCAGCGTCCGCCGGACTTCTGCTCGACCCCGTGCAGGGAGAGACCCTGCTGCTGTCGGATCCCGCGGAGCTTGGCTCCGAGCGCCTTGGCGTAATCGCCCATATGCTCATATCTCCGTTCCCTGCACCCCACCGGTCCGGTTGAACGGCGGGGACTTCCCAATGTTGCCGTCCGCGTCGGGCAGTTCAGCCAGCGATCCGCACCGGTTGTGCGGGGCTCACTTGCGCCTCGGGCAGTGGCTGATGTGCTCCCTAGCCCGTCTGCGGCACGTGAACGGCCTTCCTTTGTCGAATACTCAGCGTAATGGTTACCTGATGTCGTCACCAGGTCAACCCGATCATCTGGGGTAATTGGGCTAATACGACTACACCACCCGGTCGGCTGAGTGAAGGCGCGACCCGGCACCGTCGGTGAGGCAACTCGGCACTGAGCGCCCTTCTAGCCTGCCGGCGTGTGAGGCAACGAGGTAGCCCCTGCTACTGTCAGTTCGGTTCTCGCGCACCCGCGCGGTAACCGCATTCCTTTAACGACCCGTCCCGTGAGGCGGGGAAGGAGAAGCACGTGGCGCCGCGATCTCGTGGCGCGACGGGCCCGGCGGCGGAGCGTGAGCTCCTCACCGCGGGCGACGTCGCGCGCACTGTTGCCCGGATGGCCCATCAGGTGATCGAGAAGACCGCCATCGGCTCGGCGGATCCGCCGGTCTTGCTGGGGATTCCCACCCGCGGCGCGCCGCTCGCCGCTCGCCTTGCCGAGCGCATCACCGAGTTCTCCGACGTCGAGATCCCCTGCGGCAGCATTGACATCACGCTCTACCGTGACGATCTGCGCCACCGGCCGCCGCGGCCCCTCGAGCGCACCCAACTGCCTGATACCGGTGTGGACGGCCGGATCGTCGTCCTGGTCGACGACGTCCTCTTTTCCGGCCGGACGGTCCGCGCCGCGCTGGATGCACTGCGTGAGGTGGGTAGGCCGAAAGCGGTACAACTGGCGGTCCTGGTGGATCGCGGACACCGCGAGCTGCCGATCCGCGCGGACTACGTCGGCAAGAACGTGCCCACTTCACGTCATGAGGAGGTCGCCGTCCTGCTCGCCGAGGTCGACGACCGGGACGCGGTGCTGCTGCGCGCCGCGGGAGAGCGGGGTAGGAGATGAAGCATCTGCTCGCCACCGAGGGGCTCGACGCGGCGACCGCGACCCAGGTGCTCGATACCGCGGACGGGTTGAAGCGGACGCTGCTCGGCAGGGAGGTCCGCAAGCTGCCGACCTTGCGGGGCCGCACGGTGATCACCGTCTTCTATGAGAACTCCACCCGCACCAGGGTGTCGTTCGAACTGGCCGGTAAGTGGATGAGCGCCGATGTGGTGAATGTCTCAGCGGGCGGCTCTTCGGTCGGCAAGGGCGAGTCGCTGCGGGACACCGCGCTGACGCTGTCCGCGGCCGGTGCCGACTGCGTGATCATCCGGCACCCCGCGTCGGGTGCGGCGCACCGGCTCGCCGACTGGCTCGAAGGCACGTCGACCTCGGTGATCAACGCGGGTGACGGTATGCATGAGCACCCTACGCAGGCGTTGCTGGACGCGGCGACCTTGCGGGAACGGCTGGGCAGCCTCGATGGCCGTCGCGTCGCGATCGTGGGCGATGTACTGCACAGCAGGGTGGCCCGGTCGAACGTGCACCTGCTCACTGCGCTGGGCGTCGAGGTAGTGATCGTCGCGCCGCCCACGCTGCTGCCAGCGGGGATCGACGCCTGGCCGGTCACGGTCTCGCACGAGCTCGACGCGGAGTTGCCCAGCGTCGACGCGGTGATGATGCTGCGGGTGCAGGCCGAACGGATGCACGGCGGGTTCTTTCCCTCCGCGAGGGAGTACTCGATCAGCTACGGGCTGAGCGAAGGCCGTGCCGCGCTGCTGCCCGACCATGCCGTCGTGCTGCACCCAGGGCCGATGCTGCGGGGGATGGAGATCGCGTCGAGCGTGGCGGATGCCCCCAGCGCGGCCATCACCGAACAGGTTCGCAACGGCGTACATGTCCGGATGGCCGTGCTCTACCACCTGCTGGCCGGTGAGGAGGCGCGCGAGTGAACGCCCTCCGCCGCGCTGAAAGACGCTTTCAGTCCGTTCAACGGACTGAAAGCGTCTTTCGCTCCACTCAACGGACTGAAGGCGTCTTTCAGCTTATGGAGGTGACCGGGTGACCAAACCGGTAATGGTGAGAGGTGCGCGGCTCTACGGCGAGGGCGACCCGGTCGACGTGCTCATCGCGGACGGCGTGATCAGCCGCATCGCCGCCGAGATCGAGCCACCCGCCGGTGTGGAGCTGATCGCGGCCGAGGGCCAGGTGCTGCTGCCCGGCTTCGTCGACCTGCACACCCACCTGCGGGAGCCGGGCAGGGAGGACACCGAGACGGTGGCCACCGGATCCGCCGCGGCGGCCCTCGGCGGCTACACGGCCGTCTTCGCCATGGCCAACACCGATCCGGTGGCCGACAACGCGGTGATCGTCGAGCACGTGCGCCGCGCGGGCGAGGCGGTGGGACTGGTCGACGTTCACCCGGTCGGCGCGGTCACCGTCGGGCTCGCCGGTGAGAAGCTGGCCGAGCTCGGCACCATGGCGGAGTCGGCGGCCGGGGTGCGGATGTTCTCCGACGACGGGCACTGCGTCCACGACCCGCTGATCATGCGGCGGGCGCTCGAGTACTCCCGCGCGCTCGGCGCGGTGATCGCGCAGCACGCCGAGGAGCCGAGGCTGACCGTCGGCGCCCAGGCACACGAAGGTGAGCAGGCTGCCCGGCTAGGGCTGTCAGGGTGGCCCGCGTCGGCGGAGGAGTCGATCGTCGCGCGCGACTGCATACTCGCGGGGCACGCCGGGTCACGACTGCACATCTGCCATGTCTCGACCGAGGGAACCGTGGACGTGCTGCGGTGGGCGAAGGCGCGCGGCACTCAGGTCAGCGCCGAAGTCACGCCGCACCACCTGCTGCTCACCGACGAGCGCCTCCGCACCTACGACCCGGTGAACAAGGTCAACCCGCCGCTGCGCACCTCGGCCGACGCCACGAAGGTGGCCGAAGCGCTCGCGGAAGGCGTGATCGACTGCGTCGCCACCGACCACGCGCCGCACGCGGTGCAGGACAAGGACTGCGAGTGGTCCGCCGCCCGCCCCGGCATGCTCGGCCTGCAGACCGCGCTGTCCATCGTGGTCAGCACCATGGTGCGGACGGGCCTGCTCGGCTGGCGCGACGTAGCGCGGGTGATGAGTGAGCGCCCCGCCGAGATCGGCAGGCTCGCCGACCAGGGCAGGCCGCTGGCCGAGGGCGAGCCGGCGAACCTCGCGCTGGTCGACCCGGAGCGGTCATGGACGGTGCGGGGCGCCGAGCTCGCCAGCATCGCGGGCAACACCCCGTACGAAGGCATGGAGCTGCCGGGCGTGGTGACGGCGACGTTGCTGCGAGGGCGAATCACCGCGCACTCTGGGAGGATTTCCCAGCCAGGTGGAGGAGATTGACACGGTGGAACGGTTCGGTTTGACGATGCTGGTAGTGGCGTTGTTCGCGCTGCTGGTGTTGGCGATGTGGCGGGGCTGGCGGCGTCAGGCGCTCGACCAGAGTCTGGCCTACGACCCCTTCCCGGAGATCCCGGCCGACCTGCCCGAAGCGGAGCTCGACGCGGCGAGCGGCATCTACGTAGCGACGACCAAGGCGGGTCGGTGGCAGGAGCGCATCGTCACCCGGGGCGTTGGCATGCGTGGCCCGGCGACGCTGCGGCGCTACCAGGCGGGCGTTGTCGTCGAGCGGCACGGCGCGAAGAGCTTCTTCATCCCCGCGGAGTCCATCATCACGGTGAAGACAGGCAAGGCGATGGCAGGCAAGGTCATGGGCACCGACGGGCTGCTGGTGATCACATGGCAACTCGGCGAGGCCCAGGTCGACACCGGATTCAGGGGCGACGGCAGCTCGGTCTACGGCCGGTGGATCGAGAGTCTGGCGAAACATTCCAGCAGTAAGGGAGACGACCAGTGAGCACGACACCAGCCGCCCTGGTAACCGAAGACGGCCGGGTGTTTCGCGGCACCGGTTACGGCGCGCCGGGCAAGACCCTGGGGGAGGCGGTGTTCTGCACCGGCATGACCGGGTATCAGGAGACGCTCACCGACCCGTCCTATCACCGGCAGATCGTGGTGCAGACCGCGCCGCAGATCGGCAACACCGGCTGGAACGACGAGGACGACGAGTCGAGCCGCATCTGGGTGGCGGGCTACGTGGTGCGCGATCCGGCGCGAGTGCCGTCGAACTGGCGCTCGGTGCGCTCGCTCGACGCCGAACTGACACGCCAGGGCATCGTCGGCATCGCCGGGGTGGATACCCGGACCCTGACCCGCCACCTGCGCGAACACGGCGCGATGCGGGCGGGCGTCTTCTCCGGTGACGGCCTCGCCGGTGTGGACGAAATGGTCGCCGACGTGCTCGATTCGCCGCCGATGGCGGGGGCCGACCTGGCGGGCGAGGTCAGCACCGCGGCGTCGTATGTGGTGCCCGCGTCGGACACCGCCCGCTACCGCGTGGCCGCGCTGGACCTCGGTATCAAGTCGAACACGCCGCGGATGATGTCGGCGCGGGGCATGGAGGTTCACGTGCTGCCCGCGATGTCGACCGTGGAGGACCTGCTCGCGGTAGAGCCGGACGGGGTGTTCCTGTCCAACGGGCCCGGTGACCCCGCGACGGCCCGCCACGCCACCGAGCTGACCGAGGCAGTGCTGGAACGCCGGATCCCACTGTTCGGCATCTGCTTCGGTAACCAGATCCTGGGGCGTGCGCTCGGCATGGGCACCTACAAGCTGCGCTACGGGCATCGCGGCATCAACATCCCGGTCATCGACGTCGACACCCGATCGGTGGCGATCACGGCGCAGAACCACGGGTTCGCGCTCGAAGGTGAGCCAGGGACCCCGTTCGACACCCCCTTCGGCCAGGCGAAAGTCAGCCACTACTGCCCGAACGACGGCTGCGTCGAAGGCGTCCGGGCGCTCGACGTGCCCGCGTTCAGCGTGCAGTACCACCCGGAGGCGGCGGCCGGACCCCACGATGCCGCTCCGCTGTTCGACGATTTCACCCGGCTTATGGAGGCCGCCCGCTAATGCCCAAGCGCACTGACATTCACCACGTCCTGGTGATCGGATCCGGCCCGATCGTCATCGGGCAGGCCGCCGAGTTCGACTACTCGGGCACGCAAGCCTGCCGGGTGCTGCGCCAGGAGGGCCTGCGCGTCAGCCTGGTCAACTCGAACCCGGCGACGATCATGACCGATCCCGAGTTCGCCGACGCCACCTACATCGAGCCGGTCACGCCGGACTTCCTGGAAAAGGTGATCGCGCGGGAGCGGCCGGACGCGCTGCTGGCCACGCTGGGTGGCCAGACCGCGCTCAACGCCGCCATCGCGCTGCATGACCGTGGCGTCCTGGCGAAATACGGGGTCGAACTGATCGGCGCCGACATCGATGCGATCCAGCGCGGTGAGGACCGGCAGAAGTTCAAGGACATCGTGCGGACCATCGGTGGCGAGGTCCCGCGCAGCGCGGTCTGTCACTCGATGGAAGAGGTGCGGGCGACGGTCGCGGAGGTCGGCCTGCCGGTGGTGATCCGGCCGTCGTTCACCATGGGCGGGCTCGGTTCGGGCATGGCGCACACGCCGGACGAGCTCGAGCGGATGGCCTCGTTCGGGCTCGAGGAGAGCCCGGTGACCGAGGTGCTGATCGAGGAGAGCGTGCTCGGCTGGAAGGAGTACGAGCTCGAGCTCATGCGTGATCATCACGACAACGTGGTGGTGGTGTGCTCGATCGAGAACGTCGACGCGATGGGCGTGCACACCGGCGATTCGGTCACCGTCGCGCCCGCGATGACGCTGACCGACCGCGAATACCAGCACATGCGCGACGTCGGTATCGCGGTGATCCGCGAAGTCGGCGTCGACACCGGTGGCTGCAACATCCAGTTCGCCATCAACCCCGTCGACGGCCGCATGGTGGTCATCGAGATGAACCCGCGGGTTTCGCGGTCGTCGGCGCTGGCGTCGAAGGCCACCGGGTTCCCGATCGCCAAGATCGCCGCCAAGCTCGCCATCGGCTACACCCTCGACGAGATCCGCAACGACATCACCGGGGAGACCCCGGCCAGCTTCGAGCCGACGCTGGACTACGTCGTGGTGAAGGTGCCCCGGTTCGCGTTCGAGAAGTTCCCCGGCGCCGACCCGTTGCTGACCACGACGATGAAGAGCGTCGGCGAGGCGATGGCGCTTGGCCGCAACTTCATCGAGGCACTGGGCAAGGCGCTGCGGTCGATGGAGACGAAGGCGGGTGGGTTCTGGACCCGGCCCGACCCGGCGGGCGCGACGGTCGAGTCGAGCCTCGCCGAGCTGCGGGTGCCGCATGACGGCAGGCTCTACGTGGTCGAACGCGCGCTCCGGCTCGGCGCGACCGTCGAGCAGGTCAGCGAAGCCAGCGGCATCGATCCGTGGTTCGTCGACCAGATCCTCTCGCTCGTCGAGCTGCGGACCGAGGTGATGGCCGCCCCGGTCCTCGACGAGGCGTTGCTGCGCAAGGCCAAGCGTTTCGGGCTGTCCGACCGCCAGGTCGCGGCGCTGCGGCCGGAGCTCGCGGGTGAGGGCGGCGTGCGCGCGCTGCGGCATCGGCTCGACGTGCGGCCGGTGTACAAGACGGTCGACACCTGCGCCGCCGAGTTCGCGGCCAGGACGCCGTATCACTACTCCGCCTACGAGTTCGACTCCGAATCCGCCGAATCCGAGGTCGAGCCGCAGCCGGACAAGCCCAAGGTGCTGATCCTCGGCTCGGGGCCGAACCGGATCGGGCAGGGCATCGAGTTCGACTACTCCTGCGTGCACGCCACCCTCGCACTCCGCGACGCCGGGTTCGAGACCGTCATGGTCAACTGCAACCCGGAGACCGTATCCACCGACTACGACACTTCCGACCGGCTCTACTTCGAGCCGCTGACCTTCGAGGACGTGCTCGAGGTGGTGCATTCCGAGCAGCGATCGGGCACCGTCGCCGGAGTCATCGTGCAGTTGGGCGGGCAGACGCCGCTCGGGCTCGCGCAGCGGCTGGCCGACGCCGGGGTGCCGATCGTGGGGACGCCGCCGGAAGCCATCCACCTCGCCGAGGACAGGGGAGCGTTCGGCGAGGTGCTGACCACTGCCGGGCTGCCCGCGCCGCAGTACGGCACCGCGACGTCGTTCGAGGGCGCCAAGCGCATCGCGGACGACATCGGCTATCCGGTGCTCGTGCGGCCGTCCTACGTTCTCGGTGGGCGGGGCATGGAGATCGTCTACGACGAGGCGCATCTGGCCGGCTACATCGAGCGCGCCACCGAGGTCACCCCGGAGCATCCGGTGCTGGTCGACAAGTTCCTCGACGACGCCATCGAGATCGACGTCGACGCGCTCTACGACGGCGAGGACCTCTACCTCGGCGGCGTGATGGAGCACATCGAGGAGGCGGGCATCCACTCCGGTGACTCGTCGTGCGCGCTGCCGCCGATCACGCTCGGCGCCACCGACCTTCAGGCCGTGCGCCGCTCGACCGAGGCCATCGCGAAGGGCGTGGGCGTGCGCGGCCTGCTCAACGTGCAGTACGCGCTCAAGGACGACGTGCTCTACGTGCTGGAGGCCAACCCCCGGGCGTCGAGGACCGCGCCGTTCGTGTCGAAGGCGACGGGCGTGGCGCTGGCGAAGGCGTGCGCGCTGATCATGATGGGCTCGACGATCAAGCAGCTGCGCGCGTCCGGTGTGCTGCTGCCCTCCGGTGACGGCGGCACGCTGCCCGCCGAATCGCCGGTGTCGGTCAAGGAGGCCGTGCTGCCGTTCCACCGGTTCCGCACGCCCGAGGGCCACGGCGTCGACTCCTTGCTCGGGCCGGAAATGAAGTCCACCGGCGAGGTGATGGGCGTCGACGAGTCGTTCGGCAAGGCGTTCGCCAAGTCGCAGGCCGCGGCGTATGGCCCGCTGCCGACATCGGGCACGGTGTTCGTCTCGGTCGCCAACCGCGATAAGCGCTCGCTGATCTTCCCGGTCAAGCGGCTGGCCGACCTCGGGTTCGAGGTGCTGGCCACCTCGGGGACCGCCGAGGTGTTGCGGCGCAACGGCATTCCGTGCTCGGTGGTGCGCAAGTACAGCGAGGAAGCGCCGGCGGGGGATCCTGATGCGCCGACCATCGTCGAGATGATCGCGGGGGGCAGCGTGGACATGGTGATCAACACGCCGTACGGCAACAGCGGGCCGCGCATCGACGGCTACGAGATCCGCACCGCGGCGGTGTCGCGAGACATCCCGTGCGTCACGACGATCCAAGGTGCTGCGGCGGCTGTACACGGCATTGAGGCCTCCATCAGGGGTGACATCGGGGTCCGGTCGCTGCAGGAGCTGCAAGCGGCGCTACGGCGGACACAGGAGGCCAAGTGACGGAGCTGAAAGACGCCTTCAGTCCACTGGCTGGAGCGAAAGACGCCTTCAGTCCGTTGAGCGGACTGAAAGACGCATTCAGCGCGGCGGAGGGCGCGGCATGAGGTTCGGGCGTCGGCTGGCACGGGCGGTGTCCGAGCGGGGGCCGCTGTGCGTCGGCATCGACCCGCACCCCGCGCTGCTCGACGCCTGGGGGTTGCCCGCCGACGTCGACGGCCTGGAACGGTTTGCGCTGAGCTGTGTTGACGCCCTCGCGGGCGAGGTAGCGGTGATCAAGCCGCAGTCGGCGTTCTTCGAGGCGTTCGGCTCCGCGGGCATCGCCGTCCTGGAACGCACCATCATGGACTGCCGTGACGCCGGGGCGCTGGTGCTGCTCGACATCAAGCGTGGCGACATCGGTTCGACCATGGCCGCCTACGCGCAGGCCTACCTGTCGGACGCTGCACCGCTGTCGGTCGACGCGGTGACGTTGTCGCCCTACCTCGGATTCGGCGCCCTCGACCCCGCCCTCGAACTCGCCGAACAGACCGGCAAGGGCGTGTTCGTGCTGGCGCTGACGTCGAACAAGGAGGGCGCGTCGGTACAGCGCGCGACCGGCGGAGAAGACGCTGCCGGGCGCACCGTGGCGCAAGTGATCGCGGACGAGGCGGCCGCACGCAACGCCGGCGCGAGCCCGTACGGCGACGTCGGGCTCGTCATCGGCGCGACAGTCGGTAGCACCGAACTCGACCTGTCGCGGCTCAACGGCCCGATCCTGGCCCCCGGCTTCGGCGCACAGGGCGCCACCGTGAACGACCTGCGGCGGCTGTTCGGCCCCGGGCTCACGGGCGTACTGCCGGCGTCCTCGCGCGACATCCTCCGGCACGGCCCCGACCCGTCTCACCTACGCGACGCGCTCCGCCGGGTGCGAGACAGCCTCGCGGCGTAAAGGGCACCGTCGCGCGTTGTGCGAGTGGAAAGCGCCGGGATAATCCGGCATGGAGAAGGAGATGTGAGAGCTCTGCATCGAAGGAGTAGCGATCCGCGGTGGCCCCGAGTCATGCGTTGGTGTTCCGTGAGGGCGCAGCGAAGCGTTGACAG
>WHSS01000250.1 GCA_009379975.1 Actinophytocola sp. | reverse complement strand
GCGTCGAAATGAAGGTCGCTAGCCTGTACCCGTGACCTCTGTGACGAAGAGACTGTCCCGATGAGCGAAGAAGGCGCCTTGGTCGCCGGCCGGTATCGGCTCCAGCGGCGAGTGGGCAGCGGCGCCATGGGCGTGGTCTGGCAAGGCAGGGACGAGCGCCTGCAGCGGCAGGTGGCCGTCAAACAACTGTTGCTGCAACCCGGACTCGATCCCGCTCGGGCCGACGAAGCGCGCCAGCGGGCGATGCGGGAAGGGCGGGTCGCCGCCCGCCTGCACCACCCGCATGCCATCGGCGTGTACGACGTGGTCGTCGACGAGGGCCTCCCTGTGCTGGTCATGGAATACCTGCCGTCGCGCAGCCTCGCGGAAATCCTCGCCGAGCAGGGAAGTCTGGATCCGGCCACGGTGGCTCGGATCGGCACCCAGTCGGCGTCCGCGCTGGCCGCGGCGCATGCCGCCGGCGTGGTCCATCGCGACATCAAGCCGGCCAACATCCTGATCGCCGAGGACGGCACGGCCAAGATCACGGACTTCGGCATCTCCCATGCCGCAGGAGACGTGGCCATCACACAGACCGGCTTCGTAGCGGGAACGCCCGCCTATCTGGCACCCGAGGTTGCCCAGGGTCACCGGCCGACCGCCAGTTCCGACATCTTCTCCCTCGGCGCCACGCTGTATGCCGCGGTGGAGGGGACGCCACCCTTCGACACCAGTGGCGAGAACCAGCTGGCGCTGCTGCGCAGGGTCGCGGCAGGAGAGGTCACGCCACCGCGCCAGGCCGGCCCCCTGACCCCGGTCCTGCACAGCATGCTGCGAAGGGATCCCGAAGCGCGGCTGACCGCGGCGCACACCGGTGACGCGCTGCGCGCCGTCGCCTCCGGCCAGCCGGTGCCCGCAGCCCTGGTCGATGCCCTGGTCGATTGGAACACAAGTCCGCTGAACCCGGTGCCCGACCCAACCACCGTGCTGGCCGGGGCGGGCCCGGCGGAAACGCTGGTCGACCTCCCGCCCAGGATGGACGCCACGGAACGGGCACCGGTGGCGGCCGCCGACGAGTCGGCGCCGCGCCGACGACGCAGGCTGCCCAAGCTTCTCGCACTCCTCGCGGTCGTCGCGCTGGCGGGCGTCGTCGCGTTCGCGTTGCTCAACCGCGGCGACGAGCAGAATCCGCCGCGCACGGTGTCGATGGCGGCGGCTGAGCGGGAGAAGGCGGTAACGGAGTACTACGCGCTGCTGCCTGACGATGCCGCCACGGCGTGGGAGCGGCTTGGCCCGGCGCTGCAAGAGCAGGGCAGGCAGAGCTACCTCGACCGCTGGTCCGAGGTGTCCTCTGTCAAGGTCATTTCCGCACCCGAGGCGACCGGGGACGACGCCGTCGAGATCGGCATCGAGCTAACGATGCCCAACGGCACCAAGATCACCCAGGTCCACCAGCTTGGCTTGATCATCTCCGATGATTCCCTGCTCATCAACGAAGATGAGATTCTGCGCAGTGAGACCGATGCCCCCGAAGCTCCCGCGCCCGAGCCGGAGCCGACGGAGGACACCCGAACCGACGAGGACGAACCGGAAGAAACGCCCACCGAAACCGAGACGGAAGAACCAACCACTACTACTACGACCACCGAAGCGCCCGACGAGACGACCACGGAAACTGGCGAGCCCACCGAGACCGACCAGGACGACGCGGCGGATCCGATCGAGAACGAGTAGCGGCCAGGGTCACCGCGACGCGCGCCTCAACGCGAGCGGGTACGGTGGCGTGGTGGGTTCCCCGTGAATGGGATACGTCTAGAACGGGAGAAAGTTTGTCGATGTCGAAGCCTGAACCGGTCCGCCGAAATCCGGAAAAGGGCTACGTAGCCGTTCTGGGATGGAGCCTGAATGCGGTTGAGGCGCTAGACCGGTTCGACCGACGCTACGTCGTCGTGGCTCCGGACTGGGCCGAGGAGTACTGCGAGAAGAACGACATCCCGTATGTTTCCTGGAATTTCGAACGGCTCAACGACCGCTCGATGGAGATCGCGGAGACCCTGCAGAAGATGGGGGTCGACGTCGCCATCCCGCTCTATGAGGAAACCGTTGAGTGGGCAGGCGCCATCAACTCGGTGCTGATGGGCAACCCACGCCTGTTCGGCCAGGCGATGCTGCTGCGCGACAAGGCGCTGATGAAGCGGCGCGCCCAGCTCGGCGGCATCCGCGTCGGGATTTTCGAGGAAGCCCACGACAAGGACGATGTCATCCGCTTCCTCAAGCGCGTCAACCAGACGTTGCTGAAACTCGACGGCGACCCGAACGACCCGATCCACCTCAAGGCGTTCGACAAGGCCGGGTGTCTCGGGCACCGGGTGATCCGGACCCCGGACGAGGTCGACACGATCCCGGACGAGGAGTTCCCGGTCCTGATGGAATCCCACCTCGACGGCTGGGAGTTCGCGGTGGAGGCGTGGATCTTCAACGGCAAGATCCGCTTCCTGAACATCTCGGAATACGTCACCCTCGGGTACTCGGTGTTCGTCCCCGCCACACCGGAATTGGAGAAGTTCCGGCCTCAGATCACCCAGCAGATCGAAAAACTGATCAAGGCGTTCGAGATCGACTTCGGATTCATCCACCCCGAGTACTTCGTCACCAGCGACGGGGAGATGTACTTCGGGGAGGTCGCCTACCGGCCGCCCGGTTTCAAGGTGTTCGAACTGCTCGAACGCGCCTACGGCTTCAACGCCTACCAGGCCCTGGTGCTGGCGTTCGACCCGAAGACCACCGAGGAGGAGATCGAGGCCTTCTTCCCACGCGAGGTCGACGACGCCAGGGGTCACGCCGGCTGCTTCGGCGTGTACCCACGTCGTCGCGTGGTGAGTGAACTGTCGATGCCGGAGGAAACGGAGGATCACGACTACTTCGAGTCTCATGAGCTCACGGCGCCGCAGGAGGAGACCGTGACCAAACGGACCGCCTTCGGCACGCACTGGGGGCTGGTGTACTTCTTCGGCGACAACCCACACCAGATGCGTGATTTGCTGAAGAGACAGGAAGAGCTTGACTTCTACGTCTAGCTTCCTCCGACGAGACGTCGTGTCATAGGGAGCGGAGTTGAAACCGAGCAATAGCGACTCGAGTGGCGGCAACGCAGCGCTGGTGAAGCGCCTGGCGGCCCTCGACGACGCCACGCAGGCCATGGCCGAGACCCGAGATTTCGGGAAACACCTCAAGCTGCGGCGGGTGCTGGACTCGTTGCGCCGGGTCATGCTGCAGCCCGGTGGCTTCGCAGCCGTCGAAGCTCGCGCCGCCGACCTCGACGAGGCCGGCCTGTTCCATGGCACGGACTGGGCCACCCCCGAGGTCCTGATCCCCGCACTGTCCGGTAACGGACTGCACAGCGAGAACGCGGACACGGTCCTCATCGAGGCGGTGAGCGAACTCCGCATGCTGGCGATCGCCACGGGCGAGTACCCGCATCCGATGGTGTCCGCCGAGGACGCGCGCCAGTTCCTGACGCAGGTGATGGCGACGAACCTGGCATTGCTGTTCACGCCGCCGAACGAGGAGGAACGGATCAAGCAGGGCCGTATGGCACAGCTGATCCGGAATCTCTTCCGGCATCTCGGCGAGAAAGTGGGATACGAGAGCATCCTCGACCGGCTGGTGGAGGAGATCTGGCGAATCCTGCGGCAGCGACCGATCCAGGTGGAGCAGGTGCAACACCTGATCACCCAGATCGCGATCTACCGGAGTGACCCGGATATCGATCTGGGATCGGCCGGGCAGGGAGTGGATCGGCTGATCAGCAGCCTGTTCGGCACAACGGAGGCTTGCCGGGAGGACCCCGGCGTGGAGGTCTACCGGGAACGGCTGGACGCGATGGACGCCAACGCCCTGCAGTATGAGGCGGCGGGGTTCGCCCGGGCGATGCACGACACCGGACTGGTGTCGCCCTACCACGCCGTACTGTTGCGGTTCCTGCTGGACGAGAGCGATTACCTGCTCGCGGAAGCGATGGGGCTGTCCAGCACGGGCCGCGACTGCATGCTGCGCTACCACGATCTGGTGCATCGCCTGATCGAAGCGGCCGTGCACCCGCAGACCGCCCAGTCCATCTACGGCCTTGCCCTGCTGCTCGACCGCGGGATCCTCTACCAGCCGCCGGTCGCGCCCGCCCTGTGGCGGCAGATCGCCCTGCCGCTGTCGCCGTACGCGCAGGAACGCCTGACCCTGGCGTATGGTTCGACACCGGCACCGGGTGCCCGGCTGCTGTCGGGTGTGCTGTCGATCCTGGGCCTGCCGCTCGGCGTCGGCCAGGGCGATAATCCCACTTGCCAGTCGGCGCGCGCGCTGTCCATGTGGGCCTACAACGACCCGGACTACCTGTTGCAGGTGCTGGTATGGGCGGCTCGCGACGACGAGGTCATCATGCACTTCGAGGGACAGCCGATCTCCTCCCGGGAAAGCACCGGTGGGGTGGCGACCACGCTGCCCACGGACTTGGATCCGGTGTCGCTGATCGCGGTGCCGCACCTGGATCGCATCTACGCCGAGATGGGGCGGCGCTGCGCCGACCGCCAAGGCGACCCGCACCGCTGGGTGAACCCCGAGTTCCACGGATGGTCGTCAGCACGCGGGTTTCGTATCAACGTCGACGTCGAGACCGGCAAGCTGGTCGAGCTGGATGAGTTCCTGCGGCACTTCTACGCCGCCTACCACCCGCACTACAACGGGGACCAGCCCTTGATCCACCCGCAGCCCGCGGGTGTCGCCGTCACCGACAGCGCGGCCCGCTACATAGGCTGGCACGCGATCACGATCCTGCGGGTGGGCCTCGACCCGCAGGATGTCATGCGGCTCTACTTCTACAACCCCAACAACGACAGCGGCCAGGACTGGGGCGACGGCGTCGTGGTCAGCACCGCAGGCCACGGTGAGCGGTTCGGGGAGGGATCGCTGCAGTTCGAGCAGTTCGCGTCGCGGCTCTACATCTACCACTTCGACCCGCTCGAGCGCGGCGACCCGGAGCGGGTCCCGGCCGAGGAGATCGACCGGATCATCGGCTACATCCGGCGCAGCTGGGGCGCGGACCGCCTGCCCGCCGGCGAGCTGCAGGCCTCGCCCGAACCGTCCAGCGGGTGCCCGGGCTGAAGTCGAGGCGAAGTTGATCAGGGAGGCGACGAGCCACACGTCGGCGTGCAAGGTTTGATGATTTATTGCAGTGTCGCAATCGCTCGTGTTAGCTTGCACGAATGTGTCGTCCGAATGGAGTAGTGCCAGCGCGGCGAGCCGAGGGTGACGGCACGAAACTGTCGCGTCAGCTGCGCGGTGCCGATCCGCGCCCCAAACCGGACGCACTCACCGCGTTCAAGCTCGCCCGCCGGACGTTTCTGGCAGGCAAGAAGGTCGATATGCAGGACCTGCTGGCGGAGCTGGGCGTGGACCGCACGACCCTGTTCCGCTGGGTGGGCAACCGCGACCAGCTGTTGTCCGAAGTGATCTGGTCACTCGCCGAGTCAACCTTCCGCCAGGCCGTCACCGAGGCCGCCGGGACCGGGCCGGAGCGGATCGTCGACGCGTTGTCCCGCTTCGTCCGAGCCGTCATCGAGGCGGACTTCTTCAGCGCTTACCTCCGCCGCGAGCCGCAGCGGGGCTTGCGGCTGCTCACCACGAAGACGACCGAGTTTCAGCATCGTCTTGTCGCCGAGATCGAAACCCTCCTGCTACAGGAGAAGTCGGCCCATGGCCTGAGCTACCCGCTGCCGATGCACGATCTCGCCTTCGTCATCACCCGCATCGCCGAGTCCTACGTCTATGCCGACCTCATCACCGGCGAAACCCCCAACGCAGACAAGGCCGAAGCCGCACTCAGCGCATTGCTGGGCATCGGTCCTGGCGAGCACAACTGAAGGAGCCACTATGAAGCGCACGATCCGCACCACGGTCGCAACCGGGTCGGCGCTGCTCGCCGCCAGCGCATCACTGGTCGGCGTGGCCGGCCAAGCGGGTGCGATCAGCGGGACCGAGACAGCGGATACTCGGGCGTTCGCTCCAGTCGATCGACCCGGGCCCGCGC
>WHSS01000091.1 GCA_009379975.1 Actinophytocola sp. | reverse complement strand
GTGACATTCGGCCCGACCTAGTGTCTGAACGTCACGTTCGCTCACGGACGGGCGCGCCTCACCGTGCTGGCCGCGCGAACAGCCCCGAGGCAACCACCTCACCCCGCGCCCCATTCCGTACTGGCAGCAGGGAGCCCAAGGTGGCCTTGGGCACCTATATGGCGCCCAAGGCCACCTTGGGCTCCGCCTGGCAACGACGCAAATAGGACGAATAGGGATTTTGCGCGGGGCGCGGCGGCCTTAAGCTGGCACGGCTCGCGCCGGGTTAGTGCGGTTAACATACGTCTTTCAGCGCACGAGGCTCGCTGCCTCACCACCTCCCACACGCTGTCGGTGACCTCTGAGAAGGTTCGCCCATGACCTCAACCGTGATCGCCGCCGCTGCCGTCGCGATAGCGTTGCTGCTCGTCGTCGGCGTCGCCGTGCTGTGGCGGCTGTACAACGACAGCATGCGGCGCGCGGACATCGCCGCCCGCCAGCTCATCGCGGAACGCACACGGCATGACGAGCAGCAGAACGCGCTGCGCCGCTACGAAGTCGCCTTCGCCTCCATCCGCGGCCGCGGCGAGCTCGGCGAGCAGGTGCTGGTGGCCACGGCCCGCGCGCTCGGCCTGCGGGAAGGCCTGCACTTCACCCTGCAGACCGACCTGGCAGGCGGCGGCGCGGCCAAGCCCGACCTGGTGCTCAACGTCGGCGGGGGCAGGCAGGTGCCGGTCGACGCGAAGGCCAGCATGGCTTGCTGGGCCGAAGCCATCGAGACCGACGACCCGGCCGAGCGCAGCGACGCGCTCCGCGTGCACGTGCGCAACCTGCGGTCACGGGCGGCCGAGCTGGCCGATAAGGGCTACCAGCGGTGGGCGGACGCGATCTACGGCACGGTCATGTTCGTCCCGTCCGACGCCGCCGTGGTCGCCGCCCTCGACACCGAGCCCGAGTTGCTGCGCTGGCTGCTCGACCGTCGGGTGTTCCTGTGCGGGCCGACCGGCTTCGCGGTGGTGGCCTCCGCCGCGCTGTTCGCGGGCAGCGACCGGGCCTTCGACGCCGACGTCGAGCAGATCCGCACGCAGGCCGCGGGTGCCCACCGCGCCGCGGGCAACGCCGTGGAAGCCCTCAACCTCTCCAGCACCCATTTGCAGCGGTTCCTCTCGGCGCGGCGCCGAGAGCTCGACGCGCTGGAGAGCTTCCGGAGTGCCGTCGGACCGCTCACCGAGGCAGCGGCAAGCCCGTCCGCGGTAGCGGAAATCCGGAGAGGTGATGAGATGGCAGCGTCCTAGGATATACCGTGGTACCTCGTGGCCACCCTCAACGATCGCGACGACGAGTCAGCAGACGAGCTCGAGCCCGTCCCGTGGGATCACCGACCCATCTTCGGCACATCGGACGGGTTGCCGTGGTGGGGTGCGATCCTGCTCGCCCTCGGCCTGACCGTGCTGGGCGCGGCGATCGACATCGAGATCAACGGTGAGCACACCAAGCTGTTCCAGGGCACCTACTTCGCGGGCTGCCTGGCGGCGGTGTGCTGGGTCCGGCGCCGGAACCTGTTCGGCCCGATGGTGCAGCCGCCGCTGATCCTCGCGGCCGTGTTGCCCGGTGTCGTCGTCTACGACGAAGGGCTGCCCGACAAGTTCGAGCTGAAGGACGCGGTGCTCACCTACGGCCTGCCGGTGATCAACGGGTTCCCGACCATGGCGTTCACCACGGGCGCCGTGCTGGTGGTCGGCATCGTCCGGCTGCTGACCCAGCGCGATCCCGACCGGCACCGGCCCGAGGGCGACGACCTCGACGAACCTCCCGCGAGAAGGCGCCGGGGGAAGCCGCTCGACGCCGAAGCGCCGGAGCAGCCGGCGGCGGGCGCGGCCCGTCCCCGCGCACGCCGCACCCCGGACTCGGCCGACGCCGCGCCTGCCGGGGGCAGGCCCACCACAGCGGGTGCCCGGCCGCCGGCCGGTGACCCGCGGCGCCCTCCCGAACCCAGCGGCGGTCGCCGCGCCCGCCCCGATGGCGCCCCGCCGGCGGATCCTCGCGGTCCCGGCACGCTCCCGCCCGCACGTCCGCCGCGACGGCCCGGTGCGCCGGGTGCTGAGCGCCCATGGGACTCGCCGCCATCCCTGCCACCAGGGGGCAGGCGCCGCGCCCAGAGCGAGCCGCTACGCAGGCCGAACCCGGAAGCTGAGCCGCCGGCACCACGACGCCGCGCCATGCCGGAGCCGCCCGATCAGCCATCCGGCTTCCCGCCGCGACGGCAGCCGCCACCGCCACGGCGCAGGCTGCGCGATCCCGACGAGCGCCACTGAGCTTGCCGTGCCGGAAATCCTCCCTACGGTGCTGATCGTCGCGATGCTGATCGCCGCCGGCCTTACCCTGATACCGCTGGTGCGCGACCGGCCGGTCGGCATGCCGCTGATCGGCGGCCTGGTGCTGATCGAGCTGGGATTGCTCGCGCTGACCGTGCTCGCGTTGATCAACCTCTCTGACACCGACCGTGACGTGGCGGGTGTGACCTTCGTGGCGTACCTGGTCGGGTCGCTGCTCGTGCTGCCGATCGCCGGGGCATGGGCGCGGGCCGAACGCAGCAGGTGGGGCAGCGGTGTGCTGCTCATCGCCTGCCTGGTACTGCCGGTCTTGATCGTTCGCATGAACCAGATCTGGGATGGCCATGGCGCAAACTGATCTCGGCGCGGTGACGCGCAGCGGGCCTGGCCGGGTGCTCATCGCCGTGTACGCGATATTCGCCGTCGGCGCGACCTCGCGCTCCGCGGTGCAGATCGGGACCCGGTTCGACGAAGCGCCGCTGCCCTACCTGCTTTCGGCGTTCGCCGCGATGGTCTACGTGCTGGCCACCGTGTGCCTGGCGCGCGGCAGCCGCGCCTCACGGCGGATCGCGGTCGCGTCCTGCGTCGTCGAACTACTCGGCGTGCTGATCATCGGGACGGTCAGCGTCGTGCTGCCCGAGGCGTTCCCCGACGCCACCGTCTGGTCGTCGTTCGGCCGCGGTTACCTCTACATCCCGCTGGTGCTGCCCGTCCTCGGCCTGTGGTGGCTGCGCGCCACACGGCCCCGCTGAACCTGATATGCCTGGCTTCAGCGGACCGAGGAGCGCTCCTTGGATTCCCGCAGCTCGCGGGGCAGCGCGAACGCGATCTTCTCGTTCGCCGTGGTGACCTCTTCGACGTCGTTCCAGCCGCGCTCCCTGAGCCGCTCGAGCAACTCCATCACCAGCACGTCGGGCACCGATGCGCCACTGGTCACCCCAATCGTGCCGACGCCGTCCAGCCATGCCTCGTCGACTTCGCTCGCGTAGTCGATCAGGTGCGAGTCCTTCGCACCGGCCTGCAGCGCGACCTCGACGAGCCGCTTGGAGTTCGAGGAGTTCCGCGACCCGACGACGAGCACCAGATCGCATTCGGCGGCCATCGCCTTGACCGCGATCTGCCGGTTGGACGTCGCGTAACAGATGTCGTCGCTCGGCGGGTCGGCCAGGTCGGGGAAGCGCTCGCGCAGCTGATCGACGCGCTCCATCGTCTCGTCGACGCTCAGCGTCGTCTGCGAAAGCCACACCACCTTGGACGGGTCGCGCACCTGCACCTTTTCGACGTCATCGGCGGTATCGACCAGTTGCACCCTCTCCGGCGCCTCACCCGCGGTGCCTTCGACCTCTTCATGGCCTTCGTGGCCGATCAGCAGGATGTCGTAGTCCTCGCGGTCGAAGCGGTTGACCTCCTTGTGCACCTTGGTGACCAGGGGGCAGGTCGCATCGATCGTGCGCAGCTGCCGGGACTCCGCCTCGGCATGCACCATCGGCGACACCCCGTGCGCGGAGAACACCACCAATGCACCCTCCGGCACCTCGGAGGTCTCGTCGACGAAGATCACGCCGCGCTCGCGGAGGGTGTCGACGACGTGCCGGTTGTGCACGATCTCCTTGCGCACGTAGACCGGCGGCCCGTACTTCTCGAGCGCCTTCTCCACGGTGATCACAGCCCGGTCGACCCCGGCGCAGTACCCGCGTGGCTTCGCCAGCAGCACTCGCTTCGGCTTGGACTCGCTTGCCGCGGTCATCTCTCTTCGCACCATCCCGATCTCGGATCAGCCGGCGACTCCCGGCCGCCGTCGCACTCGTTGCGTGCCGACACCACCAGCGTACGGGCTGCCCGGAGGGCGGGTCGCCCGCACGTGAGCGGCGTCGCCCTGCTAGGCGCGACCGGCACCGCGGAGAAGGCGAACAGTGGCACTGAGCGCCTTAGCCAGCCCGCCGGCGCGTGAGGCACAACTAGGGCGACACGCACGGGGACCGGCACCGCGGCTGTCACGGCGGCTGTGTTCCGCCGGTCAGCCGGGTGAGGGACACTATGGGGCATGAAGCCACTTCCGCTGCCTATCAGACTCGCGGCAGGCCTGGCCGTGAGCGCCAAGGAACGGGCCAGGGATCTGCCCCGGCAACTCACCGGCCTGCCGATCACCGTGGCCAGTCAGATGCTGCAGCTGTCGATGCGGCTGCAGCAGCAGGTCACCGAGCTCGCCATCAAGGGTGACGACGCGCTTTCGGGCCTCCGGCCGATCGAGGAGACGCCGAGCTGGGCGACCTTCGACGAGGACCTCGACGAGTCGGCGGCCGAGATGGACGACGCCGAGTTCGACCCGGCCGTTCCGGAGGTCACGGTGCCCGCGCCGCGGACCCAGGTCAACGGCAGTTCGTCGGTCTCCGCCCTGCGCACGAGCAAGTTCGATGCGGCACCCGAGGACCCGTGGGCGGAGGAAGAGCAGGCGCTGGCCGAACAGGACCGCGAGGCCGAGGCGGACGACGAGCCGGATGCCTCGGGGCCCGAATGGCTGCCGAACTACGACACGCTGAGCCTGCCCCAGCTGAGGGCGCGGCTACGCCGGTTCACCCCGGACCAGCTGGCCGAGTTGCTCTCGTATGAACGTGCCACCGCGAACCGGCCGTCGTTCAGCGGAATGCTGCGACGCCGGATCGACACGGTGGCACGGCAGGACAGCGAACGCGACGACAAGTCCTCGTGACCGCCGACCCCGCGCCGCAGGGGCCGCCACGGTCGACGGCGGAAGCACCATGGCCGGTCCGTACCGTCGCGCGCAAGATCGCCGATTGGATCCATCGGCTGGGCCAGGTCTGGGTGGAGGGCCAGGTCACGCAGGTTTCGGCGCGGCAGGGCACCAGGACCGCGTTTCTGACGGTGCGAGACCCCTCCGCCGACGTGTCGATGACGGTGACCTGCCCGACGCAACTGCTCAGCGGCCTCGAACCTCCGCTTCGTGACGGCGCGCGCATCGTGCTGCACGCGCGGCCGAGCTACTACGTCGGCAGGGGCACCATCAGCCTGCGGGCCACCGAGATCCGGCCGGTCGGCATCGGCGAGTTGCTCGCACGCATCGAGCGGCTGCGCAAGCTACTCGCCGCGGAGGGGCTCTTCGCGCCGGAGCGCAAGCGGCGGTTGCCGTTCCTGCCGCAGGGCATCGGGCTGATCACCGGCCGCGCATCGGCCGCCGAGCGGGACGTGCTCGCCAACGCTCACGCGCGATGGCCCGCCGCCCGCTTCACCGTGGTGAACACGGCGGTGCAGGGAGCGGCCGCGGTGCCGCAGATGATGAAGGCGCTCGCCAAGCTGGACGCCGACCCGGAGGTCGACGTCATCGTCATCGCCCGCGGCGGCGGCAGCGTCGAAGACCTGCTGCCCTTCTCCGACGAGGCGCTGTGCCGGGCGGTTTCGGCCGCGGGCACGCCGGTCGTCAGCGCCATCGGCCACGAACCGGACACTCCCCTGCTCGACCACGTGGCGGATCTCCGGTGCTCAACGCCGACCGACGCCAGCAAGCGGATCGTGCCCGATGTCGCCGAGGAGACCGCGCGGCTGCGGGAGATGCGAGGCCGGTCCCGGCGGGCGTTGCGCGGCTGGGTGGAAACCGAGTGCGAACTGCTGCGGCAGCTTCGCAGCAGGCCCGCGCTCGCCGACCCGCACGGCCCGCTGGATCGGCGCGCCCAGGACGTCGCGATGCATGCCGAGCGTGCCCGCCGGGCGGCCCTGACCGTGCTCACCGCCGAGCAGGCGAAGGTGTCGTCGGCCAGGGGCAAGCTCACCGCGCTCGGACCGGCCGCGACCCTGGAGCGCGGCTATTCCGTGGTCCAGTTCGCCGACGCCGACGGGGCCCTGTCGGTGCTGCGTTCGGTCTCCGACGTCGCGCAAGGCACCCGGCTACGTATCAGAGTGGGTGACGGCGCGTTGCACGCCACGGCCGACGGCGAATGAGGCGGTAGCCTCCGCACACCGGGAGGGCTATTCACAAGCCGATCCAGCGAGGGTGGGCCGGAGGTCCGCCCGAGCGATCGGCCAAGGTCACGACGGGTGGTGACGTGCGACGAGTGGTGTGAATAGCCCGACTGATGAATATCGGCACCGCGCTCGAACATGCAGGACGAACAGGGAAGGCAGGCTTAGCTGATCAGTGGTGAGCCCTGGCGCTGAAAATGACACCCCGGACGGGCAGGACGAGCTTGCCGGGCTGACCGAGCTGGGCTACGAACAGGCCCGTGACCAGCTGATCGAGGTGGTTCGCGTGCTGGAAGCCGGTGGCCTCTCGCTGGAGGACTCGCTCGCGCTCTGGGAGAAGGGTGAGGCGCTCGCGCGGGTCTGCGAACGGCATCTCGAGGGCGCCCGCAAACGCATCGACGACAAGCTCGCCTCGGTGGACAACGGCAGCGAAGCGGCGAACAACGGCGGCTGAGAGCCATTTTACGTAGCGGTCAGGCGGAACCAAGGTGCCATGGGGCGCCTATATGGCGCCCAGGGCCACCTTGGGCGCCACCCCCGAGCCGGCGCACCGAGAGTGGCCCGCGCAACATCGAGCGCGCGACCGGCCCCGGGACCTGCCCGCATCTGAGAGGATCGAGACGCGCGCCAGCGAGCAACGGGAGGCACCATGACCAGCGCCGGACCACCAAGCAGTTCCTCGTCGCACGCCAGGGAGGCGCCTGACCGCAACCTCGCCATGGAACTGGTTCGCGTCACCGAAGCGGCGGCCATGGCGGCGGGCCGCTGGGCCGGCAAGGGCGATAAGAACGGCGGGGACGGCGCAGCGGTCGACGCCATGCGGCAGCTGATCAGCACAGTGTCGATGGACGGCGTCGTGGTCATCGGCGAGGGCGAGAAGGACGAAGCGCCCATGCTCTACAACGGTGAGCATGTCGGCAACGGTGACGGCCCGGAGTGCGACGTCGCGGTCGACCCGATCGACGGCACCCGGCTGATGGCCAAGGGCATGCCCAACGCGCTCGCCGTGCTCGCCGTCGCAGAGCGCGGGGCGATGTTCGACCCGTCCGCGGTGTTCTACATGGAGAAGATCGCCGTCGGCCCCGAGGCGGCCGACGCGATCGACATTTCCGCGCCGGTCGCCGAGAACATCCGGCGGGTCGCGCGGGCGAAGCACAGCGACGTCAGCGACGTCACCGTGTGCATCCTCGACCGCCCCCGGCACGATCAGCTCGTCGCAGAGGTCCGCGACGCGGGCGCCAGGATCCGCTTCATCTCCGACGGCGACGTCGCGGGTGCGATCGCGGCCGCCCGGCCGACCACTGGCGTCGACATGCTGATCGGCATCGGCGGCACCCCGGAGGGGATCATCGCCGCCGCCGCCATGAAGTGCCTCGGCGGCACCCTGCAGGGCAGGCTCTGGCCGAAGGACGACGCCGAGCGTGAGAAGGCCATCGCGGCGGGTCACGACCTGGACCGGGTGCTGACCACCGCCGACCTGGTGCAGGGCGAGAACGTCTTCTTCTGCGCGACCGGCATCACCGACGGCGATCTGCTCCGCGGCGTGCACTACCGGGCGGGCGGCGCGACGACGCAGTCCATCGTGATGCGATCGAAGTCGGGCACGGTACGCATGATCGACGGCTATCACCGCCTGACCAAGCTGCGCGCCTACGCGTCGGTGGACTTCGACGGCCAGCACGAGTCGGACGATCCCACCATTCCCCCACTCCCCTGACCCGAGCCCAAGGGCGCTGAAAGACGCCTTCAGTCCGCTAGACGGACTGAAAGGCCCACTCACTCCATTGAACGGACTGAAGGCGTCTTTCAGCTCACGCCCGGGCGTCGTTCACTCGACGTTGGAAGAGTGGCCGGGGAACAGGTGCGCGTCGGGGTTGAGCATGACCGCGATGTTGTTGACCGCGGTGGCCGCCTCGCCGAACCCGGTCGCGATGAGCTTGACCTTGCCCGGATACCCGGCGACGTCGCCTGCCGCGTAGACCTTGGGGCGCGCGGTGGCCATCTTGGAGTCCACCGCGATCTGCCGGTGGTCGACCTCGATGCCCCACGACTCGATCGGCCCGAGGTCGGCGGTGAACCCCAGCGCTGCCACCACCGTCTGGGCGGGCAGCACGAGGTGCTCACCGGCCTTGGTGCTGATCTCGACCTCGGCCAGCTCGCCGTCGCCGCGCAACTCGTCGACCTCGGCGTCTGTGATAATCCGCACGCCGAGCTTGGTGGCCTGCCGCACGATGGACTCCGCCGCCCGGAACCGCGCCCGGCGATGCACCAGTGTGACGCTCGCGGCGATCGGGTGCAGCGCCAACACCCAGTCGAAGGCGGAGTCGCCGCCCCCGACCACGACCACGTGCTGATCCCGGTGGGCCTCCAGCTTCGGCACGAAGTGCACCATTCCCCGGCCGAGCCAGCCGTCCCCGGCGGGCAGCGGGCGCGGGGTGAACTCGCCGATGCCCGCCGTGATCAGCACCGCACCGGCCCGCACCGTGGTGCCGCCGTCGAGCCCGACCGCCAGCTTCTCGTCCACATCGGACAGTGTGTCGGCCTTCTTGCCGAGCAGGTAGGTGGGATTCGCCTGTTCGGCTTGCCGCACCAATGAGGTCACCAGGTCCCGCCCGAGCACCGCGGGGAACCCGGCGACATCGAAGATCTGCTTCTCCGGATACATCGCGGTGATCTGGCCGCCGGGCTCGGGCAGCGAATCGACAATGGCCATCGACATGCCGCGGAAGCCCGCGTAATAGGCGGCGAACAGGCCGGTGGGGCCTGCTCCCACGATGAGCAGGTCGACGTCGATGTCCTCGCTAGGCGAGCTCATGACCGCCAGGTTAGCGGGTTGGGCCGGTTTCCGTGGTGATCGGACCCACCATCCAGGGTGCGTCGCGGTTCCGCTGGCCTCCGACGGCGGGGCGGTCCAGACTCGAATCATGGCTGATCCCCAGTACCGCATCGAACACGACACCATGGGTGAGGTCCGGGTCCCTGCCGAGGCCCTGTACCGCGCGCAGACCCAGCGCGCCGTCGAGAACTTCCCGATCTCCGGGCGGGGCCTGGAGCGCGCCCAGATCCGCGCCCTCGGCCTGCTCAAGGCGGCGGCGGCGCGGGTGAACTCGCGGCTCGGGGCGCTCGACGGGGACCTGGCAGCGGCGATCGCGACGGCGGCCGATGAGGTCGCCGACGGCGCGCACGACAAGCATTTCCCGATCGACGTGTTCCAGACCGGCTCCGGCACCTCGTCGAACATGAACGCCAACGAGGTGATCGCGACGCTGGCCACCCGCGCGCTCGGCCACCGCGTCGATGTGCACCCGAACGATCACGTCAACGCCTCGCAGTCGTCCAACGACACCTTCCCCACCACCATCCACCTCGCCGCGACCGAGGCGATCATCACCGACGTCATCCCCGCACTGGATCACCTCGCGGCCACGATCGAAGGGCGCGCCGCGGAGTGGGCCGACGTGGTGAAATCCGGCCGCACCCACCTGATGGACGCGGTGCCGATCACCTTCGGGCAGGAAGCGGGCGCGTGGGCGGCTCAGGTCCGCTTCGGAATCGAGCGGCTCACCTCGTGCTTGCCGCGCCTCGGCGAGCTGCCCATCGGCGGGACCGCGGTCGGCTCCGGGCTGAACGCACCGCCGGGTTTCGGCGCCGGGGTCGCGGGCGAGCTCGCCAAGGTCACCGGGCTGCCGCTGACCGAGGCTCGCGACCACTTCGAGGCCCAAGCTGCGCAGGACGGCGTCGTCGAAGCCTCCGGGCAGCTGCGAACGGTCGCGGTCGCACTGAACAAGATCGCCAATGACGTGCGGTGGCTGGGCTCCGGGCCGCGGGCCGGGCTGGCCGAGCTGGCGCTGCCCGACCTGCAGCCGGGCTCGTCGATCATGCCGGGGAAGGTCAACCCGGTGATCTGTGAGGCCACCTTGCAGGTGGTCGCCCAGGTGATAGGCAACGACGCCGCCGTCGCGTTCGCCGGGGCGCAGGGCAACTTCCAGCTCAACGTGAACCTGCCCGTCATCGCCCGCAACGTGCTCGAATCGGCACGGCTGCTCGCCGCGGTGTCCCGGCTGCTGGCCGACAAGGTGTTCGCGGGAATGCAGGTCAACACCGAGCGCGCCCGCGCCTACGCGGAGGGCTCGCCGTCGATCGTGACGCCGCTCAACGCCTACATCGGCTACGAGGAGGCCGCCGCCGTGGCCAAGCAAGCGCTGCGGGAGCACAAGTCGATCCGCGAGGTCGTCATCGAGCGCGGCCACATCGCCGACGGCAAACTCACCGAGGCCCAGCTGGACGAGGCCCTCGACGTGCTGCGGATGGCCCGCGGCAGTCGTGCGTGAAAGTCCTTGCCCCGGCACGCGTAAGCACTCACGACCCCACGGCGGCCAGCACGCCAGGCGCGATGTCGGTGCCGGGCGGCATGATGGGCACATGTTGCTCGCCGCGATAGTCGAGGCCTCCGCCGCGCTGGCCGCGACGAGGTCACGCAAGGCGAAGGTCGCCGTGCTTGCCGAGTTGCTCCGGGCGGCCGAGCCCGATGAGCGGCCCGCCGCCGTCGCGTTCCTGACCGGGCAGCTGCTGCAGAGCCGGATCGGCGCCGGCTGGCGCACGCTCACCGCGCTGGATACGGCCCCCGTCGCGGCGAGTGAGCTCACGGTCTCCGAGGTCGACGCCGTCCTCACCGAGCTCGCCGCCACATCGGGGACAGGCTCCGCCCAGCGCCGTACCGACCTGCTGACCAGGCTGTTCCGCCGCGCGACCGAGGCCGAGCAGCGCTTTCTCATTCACCTGATCACCGGGGAGTTGCGGCACGGCGCGCTGGAAGGGGTCATGGTCGACGGCATCGCCACCGCCGCCGGCGTCCCGATCGATGCCGTACGCCGGGCGTTCATGCTCTCCGGGCGACTGCCCGCCACGGCCGAGGCCGCCATGACCGGCGGTGAGGCGGGGCTCTGGGGATTCCGGCTCGAGCTGGGCAGGCCGATCCGGCCGATGCTGGCCTCCCCCGCCGAGTCGCTGACCGAAGCGCTCGCCCAGCTGGGCTCGGACGTCGTCGTCGAATACAAGATGGACGGCGCGCGGATCCAGGTGCACCGCGTCGGCGACGAGGTGCGGGTATGGACCAGGACGCTGCGGGAGATCACCGCGCATGTCGACGAGCTGGTGAGCCTGGTGCGGGCGCTGCCGTGCGAGTCGGTCGTGCTCGACGGCGAAACGCTCGGGCTCACCGACGACGGCAGGCCGCGACCGTTTCAGCAGACCCTGTCGCGCTTCGGCAGCACCCGGGACGCTGGCAGCTCGACTCGGCCGAGCGAGGGCGGGGCGAAGCCCCGTCCGAGTGGCCGAAGGGGTGAGATCGGCCGCAAAGCCGACCCTGCGGCGTCGAGCTGGCCAGCCGCATCCCACGCAGAGCAAGTCCGTGCGCTGCTCTTGCACCCGTACTTCTTCGACTGCCTGCACCTCGACGGCGTGGACCTGCTCGACGCGCCGCTGCACGAACGGCTCAACGCGTTGCATCGGGTGGCCGGGGAGCATGTGATGCTCGGCGAGGTGAATCCCGCGGATCCCGAGGGCTTGCTGCGCAAGGCGCTGGCCGACGGTCACGAGGGCGTGATGGCGAAAGCGCTCGATTCGCCGTATGCCGCGGGGCGCCGGGGCAAGTCCTGGCTCAAGATCAAGCCCGTGCACACCATCGACCTGGTGGTGCTGGCCGCGGAGTGGGGTCACGGCAGGCGGGTCGGCTACCTGTCCAACCTGCATCTCGGCGCCCGAGACAGCAAGGGCACAGTCGGTGGCTCCGAATTCATCATGGTCGGCAAAACCTTCAAAGGGCTCACCGACGAGCTACTGGCATGGCTACCCGGGAGGCGTGGCGCTGCGCTTCGCCCGCGTGGTGCGGTACCGCCCGGACAAGGACCCCGGCGAGGCCGACACGATCGACGCCGTCCGCGCACTGTTGCCCTGAGTGGGCCGCGGGGCCGACGGGTCGAGCGTGCAGAGTTAGCCCATGAGTCTCGTTCTTCTACTGCTGCTGCTCGTGGCATTGGCCGGGCCCTGGATGTGGTTCTGGGGCCGGTCGCTGGCCGACGGGCGATGGCGGCACAGTGCCTCCTGATTCACCGGGACGGCGGTGCTGCTCCTTCTGGGAACCGGCGCCACCTACCTGATCGGCGCCCTTGCCGGCACGTCGTTTGACCCGGTGGAGTCGTGTCACGCTGCGGGTCAGACCTACGACCAGGCCTACCGTGACGCGAATTTCGACGAGTACACGCAGTGGTTCCCGCTGCACGACAAATGCCACGCGGGCTACGACCTGGTGCCGGGCTGGGTGAACCCGGCGTTGATCTTCCTGCCCGTCATGGCGCTCGCCTGCCTGGCGTACGCCGTACGGCTGGCTGTCATCCATCGGCGCATCAATAAGGGCACTCCGTTGAAGAGTTGACCAGGCGCCGGGTACCAGGCGTGGACGCAGGGGCAGGCCGGAGCCCGCCCGCCGCATCGGCGGCCGATCGCTTACCGTGGGTTTGTGCGATTCCTGAACGGGCAGCGCCCGGACCACGACCTCACCTACGACGAGGTCTTCCTCGTACCGTCACCGTCCTCGGTGACATCCCGCTTCGATGTCGACCTATCGACCGTCGACGGCACCGGGGCGACGATCCCGATCGTGGTCGCCAACATGACCGCGGTCGCGGGCAGGCGGATGGCGGAGACCCTCGCCCGCCGGGGTGGTCTGGTGGTCCTGCCGCAGGACGTCGACCCGGCCGCGGTCGCCGACATCGTGGCCTGGGTCAAGCAGCGCGACACCGCGTGGGACACCCCGCTCGTGCTGCATCCCGGCGAAGCGGTGGTCGACGCCCTGAACCTGGCCGGTAAGCGCGCGCACGGCGCCGTGGTGGTCGTCGGCGACGACGGCAAGCCGGTCGGCGTGGTCCGCGAAGCCGCCTGTGCCGGAGTCGACCGCTTCGCCCGGCTCGCCGACATCGTGGAGCCGGCGACGGTGACGCTGCCGATCAGCACACCGCCGCGGGAGGTGTTCGAGCAACTGCACGCACACGGTGCCCCGCTCGCGCTCGGCATCGACGGCGACGGCAAGCTCGCTGGCGTGATGACTCCGGTCGCCGCGCTGCGGTCGGAGCTATACGCGCCCGCGGTCGACGCGCAGGGGAAGCTGCTGGTGGCGGCCGCGATCGGCGTTAACGGTGACGTGGCGGCGAAGACCAGCGCCCTGCTGGACGCCGGTGCCGACGTGCTGGTGGTCGACACCGCCCACGGGCATCAGGAGAAGATGCTCGCCGCGCTCAAGGCGGTCCGCTCGGTCGACCCTGGCGTGCCGATCGTCGCGGGCAACGTGGTGACCGCGGCGGGCACGCGGGACCTGATCGACGCCGGGGCGGACGTGGTCAAGGTCGGCGTCGGGCCGGGCGCTATGTGCACCACGCGCATGATGACCGGGGTCGGCAGGCCGCAGTTTTCCGCCGTCGCCGAATGTGCGGAAGCCGCCCGCGAGCTCGGCAAGCATGTGTGGGCAGACGGCGGTGTGCGGCACCCGCGCGACGTCGCGCTCGCGCTGGCGGCCGGCGCCTCGGCGGCGATGGTCGGCTCGTGGTTCGCCGGCACCTATGAATCACCCGGCGACCTGCACTACGACGAGCACGGCAAGCCGTACAAGGAGTCGTTCGGCATGGCCTCCAAGCGTGCCGTGGGCGCCCGAACCCGCACCGAGAGCGCGTTCGACCAGGCCCGCAAGGCGCTGTTCGAGGAGGGCATTTCCACGTCCCGGATGGCACTCGACCCGGCCCGTCCCGGCGTCGAGGACCTGCTCGACTCGATCTGCTCCGGGGTGCGCTCCGCGTGCACCTACACCGGCGCCCGGAGCCTGCCCGAGTTCCACGATCGGGCCGTTGTCGGGGTGCAGTCGCTGGCCGGTTTCGCGGAAGGCGCCCCGCTGCCCGCGGGCTGGTGACCACGCGGGCAGCGGGCGCCGTTGAACCCGGACTTAGCTGTGGTCTTCGAGCATCTCGGTCACCAGTGCGGCGATCGGGGAACGCTCGGAGCGGGTCAGCGTCACGTGCGCGAACAGCGGATGGCCCTTGAGCTTCTCGATCACCGCGGAAACGCCGTCGTAGCGGCCGACCCGGAGGTTATCCCGCTGCGCGACGTCATGGGTGAGCACGACCCGCGAAGCCGTTCCCAGCCGCGACAGCACGGTGAGCAGCACATTGCGCTCGAGCGACTGCGCCTCGTCGACGATCACGAACGAGTCGTGCAGCGAGCGCCCACGGATGTGCGTCAGCGGCAGCACCTCGAGCATGCCCCGGTCGGCGACCTCCTCGAGCACGTCCTGGCTCACCAGCGCGCCGAGCGTGTCGAACACCGCCTGCGCCCACGGCTGCATCTTCTCGCTCTCGGAGCCGGGCAGGTAGCCGAGCTCCTGCCCCCCGACCGCGTACACCGGGCGGAATACCACTACGCGCCGGTGCTGGCGCCGCTCCATCACCGACTCGAGCCCGGCGCACAACGCGAGCGCCGACTTCCCGGTGCCCGCCCTGCCGCCGAGCGAGACGATGCCGACATCGGGGTCGAGCAGCAGGTCGAGCGCGATCCGCTGCTCCGCGGAACGCCCGTGCAAGCCGAACGCCTCGCGATCGCCCCGCACCAGCTGTACCTGCTTGTCGGCATTGACCCTGCCCAGCGCGCTCGATGAGCCGCCGAGCACCCGCAGCCCGGTGTGGCAGGGCAACTCGGCGACGTCGGCGCGGCCGAAGTCGGCGAGGTCGATGGTGTGGCTGCGGAAGAGTTCGTCGATCGCCTCCTGCGGGACGTCGACGTCGGCCATACCCGTCCATCCCGACGGCGTGACCTCTTGCGCGCGGTACTCGTCGGCGGTGAGCCCGACCGAACCCGCCTTGACCCGCAGCGGGATGTCCTTGGTGACGAGCGTGACGCCGCCCTGCTCGGCCTGCAGGTTCAGCGCGCACGCCAGGATGCGGTGGTCGTTGGAATCGGTGCGGAAGCCCGCGGGCAGCACCGTCGGGTCGGAGTGGTTGAGCTCGATGCGCAGGGTGCCGCCGGTGCCGCCGATGGGCACCGGCTGGTCCAGCCTGCCGTGTGTGCGGCGCAGGTCATCGAGCAGCCGTAACGCTTCGCGTGCGAACCAGCCCAGCTCGGGGTGGTGCCGTTTGCCCTCCAGTTCGCTGATCACTACCAGCGGTAGCACGACGGCGTGCTCGGCGAACCGGGTGACGGCCCACGGGTCGGACAGCAGAACGGAGGTGTCGAGCACGTAGCTCCTGCCGAAATCCCCCGCCTGCGGCGAGTCGACTCCTCCCTCTGACTTCCGGGTGGTGCGGCCTGCGGAACGACCAGTGGCCTTGCGGGACGAACGCTGCACAGTCACGGCTTCTCCCTCGAGGGCGCGGCACCACGCCCACTCTCGCGTTTGGCCGGGCATCCGCCCTGGGGTGGTCGCTTGCCTGAACGTAGTTCAGGCCGCACAACCACAAGGGCCGGGTGCCGGCCCCCGCTTGAGTCTCGTGAGCGGGTTCACCGCTCCACCAACGTCAGCCATGACCAGGGCCTCCCGGGACGGTCCGGTTCACAGATCGAGCCGTCACTTCGGAAGTTACCGAAAAACCAGGGGTTTGCGCAGGCTGCCACACAGGTGAATCGGTGAATGGCCACAATACGGTGGGTAGTAGGTGATGCACTCGTTGTACACGACCCGGTTCTACGCTGGGACGACTAAGCCCCAAACCGGCGCTGTCGCCAGGCAAAATCACGCAGCGCACGCAGAAAATCCACCCGACGGAAGGCGGGCCAGTACGTATCGGTGAAGTAGAACTCCGAGTGCGCCGACTGCCACAACAGGAAACCCGACAGCCGCTGTTCACCGGAAGTTCGGATGATCAGATCCGGATCGGGCTGCCCCGACGTATAGAGGTGCTCCGAGATGTGGTCGACGTCGAGCATCTTCGCCAACTCGGTGATCGTGGTCCCCTCGCTCGCGTGCTGTTCGAGCAGTTTGCGAACCGCGTCGGCGATCTCCTGCCTGCCGCCGTAGCCGACCGCGATGTTCACTTCCATGCCGCGACGCTCGACGGTGCGCGCCGCCGCGTCACCGAGCCGCTTGGCGATGGCGGTCGGCAGCATGTCGAGCGAGCCGACGATGCGCAGCCGCCACGGCTCGGCGGGCTCGGCCAGCTCGTCGACCACATCGGCGATGATCTCCAGCAGCGGTCCGACCTCGTCGGGGTCACGGTTGATGTTGTCGGTCGAGAACAGGAAGAGGGTGACCACCTCGACCTCGGCCTCCTCGCACCAGCCGAGCAGATGCTCGATCTTGCGGGCGCCCATCCGGTGGCCGTCGCTGACGTCGGTGAAACCCGCCTCACGGGCCCAGCGCCGGTTTCCGTCGAGCATGACCGCGATATGCCGCGGCGTTCTGCCCTTACGTTGCTGGATCAACCGCCGCCCGTAGGCGCCGTAGACGACACGCGAGATGTACGAACGTAGACTCACCCGGCGTAGCGTACGCAATCCCGGGTACGAAGGTGTCGAGCAGCACCAACACTGGAGAAGCAACCTACGCTTCCGTAGCCTGGAGGTGTGAGCGCTGCGATGGATACCAAGACCCCTGAAACCGACCCCATCCTCGCCGCGTCCACCAGGCCGCGGCTCCGAGGACACATCCATTTCTGGACTTTCTTCGCCGCCCTCGCCGCGGGCGCGACCCTCATATCGCTCGCCGCCGCGACGGTCTCCGGCATGGCGGCACTGGCCACCTCGGTGTACGGGGCGACCGTGCTCGGCTTGTTCGGCGTCAGCGCGCTGTATCACCGCAGGACGTGGACCAGCCGCGCCGTCTACACCTGGATGAAGCGACTCGATCACTCGATGATCTTCCTGTTCATCGCGGGCACCTACACGCCGTTCACGCTGCTGGCGATGTCGCAGCCGACCGGCTGGATCGTCTTCGGCGTGGTGTGGGGCGGGGCAGTAGCCGGCGTCACGCTGAAGCTGCTCTGGCCATCAGCGCCGCGCTGGCTCGGCGTACCGATCTACATCGCCCTCGGCTGGGTCGCGGTGTTCGTGCTGCCGGAACTGCTCGACAATGTCGGCGTCGCCGCCCTCGTCCTGCTGCTCGCGGGCGGGCTGTTCTACACCATCGGCGGCATCCTCTACGCCGCGCGCTGGCCGAAGCTGTGGCCCGAGGTCTTCGGCTACCACGAGGTCTTCCACGCCTTCACCGTCATCGCCGCGATCTGTCACTACATCGCGATCTTCTTCGCCATCTACTCCTAATACTACAGGGCTAGATTGTTTCCTGGGTGGCATCGCTGCAGGCGAGGGCGTTCTTGGCGGCGTTGGCTGGCGGGCGGCGGTGGGTAGGGAACAGGCGGCTGGTTGTTGACGTCGTGTCGCG
>WHSS01000280.1 GCA_009379975.1 Actinophytocola sp. | reverse complement strand
TCGACCGTGACGAGCTGGTTGTAGGTGCCGCGGTTGAGGAACGGGTGCGGCGCAACGGAAAGCAGCCCGAGCGACTGATACGTGGTCATCACGGCGGGGCCGCGCCAGTCCTCCGGTGAACCGTTGAACTTCAGACCCAACTCGGCGACCGCGGCCTCGAACGACTCCCGGATCACCGTGTCGCCCTCGGCGCCACCCAGCCAGTCGTGCTCGGCCCGCAACGGCGCATCCTCACCGAGCAGAATCTTCAGCAGCAGCGTCGAATACAGGTGATAGTACGCCGGTGCGAACACCGGGCCGAGGCGGCGCGCACCGTCGTAGTAGTCGTCGCCGAGGTCATCAGCGAGCACGCGACGCTGCAGCTGCCGCATCCAGGCGTCGAAGATGGTGGTCGCCGCGTCGTCGTAGCGCCAGTCGTCTTCGGCGTCCTCACTCGCGGTGCGCTGCCCGTCCCAACTACGAACCCGCGCCAGCGCGTCGTCTACGTCGGACTCGGCGCTGGTGTCGGCGTAGGCCTTCTCCAACAGGGGAACGAAGTCGTGCCACCGGCCGTCCTCGAAGGCCGCCTCCCGGTTGACACGCCAGAGGTCGTCGGAAGTGATGTCACCGCGCTTGGCCAGCTCCGCCATGCGGCGCGAAAGCATCTCGACCCGTTGCAGGTCACCCCAGTAGTTCTGGTCACCGTTGTGCCAACCCTGGGCGATCTGGTTGTTCCAGTTGGCGGTGAAGCCCTGCGCCGGGTTGATGGCGTGCGGCACGTCCGTCAGCGGCACGGTGCCTTGCCAGTCGAAGCGCCCGTCGCCGATCGTCGGCAGCCGGACGTCGGTGCCCTCCGCGCGGACCGGCGGCTTCGCGACATGCCAGAAGCCGGCGTTGCCCTGGTCATCGACGTAGTTGATGTTCAGGCTGATCGTGAAGTCCTGCTGAGCCTCGCGGAACTCCGCCATCGTCGAAGCCTGGTTGAAGGTGAGGAACGGCTTGCCGTTGGAAACCTCGCGCATCCAGTGAGCGCGCGCCTTGACCACCGCGTGCGGCGCCCCGTCGACGTTGACCCTGCCGGTGATCGGGCCGTACTCGGGCACCCGCTGCACGTCGATGTCGGTTTGCCCGGCGGGCAGGCCGTCGCAGGTCGCGCTCGCCGGATCGGAGCCGATCAACCCCGGGGTGTAGGGGCGGCATCGCACCGTCGACGTGTAGCCCTCAAGTGACTTGCTCTGCCCGTCCCGCAGATAGTGCGAGTCCGGGCGCGCCGGGTCCAGCGGCACCAGGAAGGTGTCGACCTGATCGGTATAGCCATAGGTGATCGACCACGCGTGTGTCGGCGACTTCCCGATGAGCACCGCACCCGCCGTACCTGCGAATCCGACGCCACGCGCGTCCTGGTTCGGCGAGTGCACCTCGAACTCCCAGAAGATGCCGGGCGCGAGGTAGGCGAGCTGCGGCCCGCCGAGCAGCATGGGGCGCCCGTCGGCGGTCTTCTTGCCGTTGATCGCGATCGCGTTGGACGCCTGCTTGCGAGCCAGCCCCACCTGCTTGAGCGCCTTGCCGATCACCACATCGCGCTCGGCAACTCCGGTGGCAGAGCCACTGTCGGGAACGGCCACGCCGGGAGCGTCGAGCCCTTCGAAACCACCGCCCGGGTAAGGAAAGCGGCCGGATGACTTCGGTGCCGTGGTGTACGCGCCGGGGTCGCGGTGGAAGCGCACGTCGCCGAACACCCGCTCGGCGTCCGTCCGACCCAGTCGTTGCTCGAGGTCGGTGAGGAAGCCGGCGTTGAACAACTCCTGGCCAAAGCCCTCCACCGAGTCACGAGCTTGCAGGACGAAGACCGCGATCGAATGCCGGAGCTCCCACTTCTCCGGCACGATCTGCAGCGCGGCGTACTCGGCCGGCAGCTTCCCCGGGTCGAGCGTTGCCTCGTCGATGTAGGCGTTGATCCCGTCGAGGTAGGCCTGCAGCAGGCCCTTCTCCCGCGCGTCGTAGGAGCGGTCGAGCATGTCGAGCAACTCTTGGTCTGTGTAGAACTCCTGCCGCCATGCGCGGTCGTAGTCGTACCACTCCTGACCGCCAAGGAACTCGGCCATCTCGCCGCGCGCGACGTGACGGAAGATGTCGGCCTGGAACAGCCGGTCTTCCGCCATCGCGTAGCCGACGCCGAACTGGGCGGCCTCGTCGGAGTCGCCGAAGATCCGGGGCACTCCCCAGCCGTCACGGCGGACACTGACGTCCTCGCGATCGGCCGGGTGATACGCCGGGCCGATCGCGTCCTTGCCGTCGCCGCCGGGGCTGGTCGGCGTGACGAACGAGAAGTCCTTGCGGCCCCAGTCGGCATACAGATCACGCTGATCGGAGGCGTTCTCCGGCTGGTAATCGCCGTTCAGCGCCGCGGGCAGTTCGGTGAGGGGCACGTGGCCGGTGTTGCCGGGGGGCATGACGTTGCCACCGCTCACGTGATCGTCCGGCACCGGCGCCTCCGGCTGCGCGCCGGCGGAGGGCACGCCCATGCTGACCGCGAGCGCCACCGCGGTCAGCGCCGCGACTAGCCGGCGCACGGGTTTGCCGGATCGGCCGTATCGAACCTGGATCTCGCGTCGCTTCACCACATCGACCTTCCCTTGTGCTCGCATCGGGAGGACACGAGCACAGCTCACGTTCCTCTACCGAGGTCTAACGATCAGCCCCAGGGAAGGCAACGCCAGGAGTACCGGCAACCCGTGGTGTCGTGAGTGAAACACCTTGCATGGGCACGTCTGAGCACTCACGACCCCACGTGCCGGAGTCGTGAGTGCTCAGGCGTGTGGGAGCAAGGACTTTCACGCACGACGATGGTGGCCCGCACTGGTCAGACCGCCGTTTTTTCCAGCCGCTCGAGATCGAGCGGGTCGCGTTCGCGTTGGCGGTGGGGAGCCCAAGGTAGCCCCGGGTGCCATATAGGCAGTCCATGGCACCTTGGTGCCGCCTGGAAACTGCGCAAGGCCTAGTCCATTGTGGATAACGCGTCTTCGATGGCCCGATGGAAGGTCGGATAGGCGTAGATCATCTGCCGCAGCCGCGTGGTCGGGACCGCCGCGTGCACGGCTACGGTGAGCGCTCCCAGCACCTCTCCTCCTGAGGGACCGGCCGCGGTGGCACCGACCAGTACCCCACGGTCGGTGTCTTCGACCAGCTTGATCAGCCCGTCGTTGCCCGCCTTGTGGATCCAGCCCCGAGCCGAACTGGGAATCTGGGCGCAGCCGACACGCACCGGCACCCCAGCGTCGCGGGCCTGCTGTTCGGTGAACCCCACCGAGCCGATCTCGGGATCGGTGAACGTGACCCGCGGGACGGCGTCGTACTCCGCGTCGTGCGTGTCCTTGCCCAGGATGTCTGCCGTGGCGATCGCCGCCTGATACACCGAGACGTGCGTGAAGGCGCCCTTGCCGGTGACGTCGCCGATCGCGTACACGCCGTCGGCGATGCGCATCCGCTCGTCGGGGTCGAGGAACTTCGCGCCGGCGTCCAGGCCGATCGCGTCCACGCCCAGTGCGGCGAGATCGGCGCGCCTGCCGGTGGCGACCAGCAGCCGCTGGGCCCGGAGCTCGGTCTCACCGAGATCAACGATGAACTCCTCGCCGGAGTGCCGCACCGAGCCCACCTTCGCGCCGGTGTGCACGCCAAGGCCTTCGGCGCGTAGCACTTCCGTGATGAGCTCGCTCGCCTCGGGTTCCTCACCCGGCGCCAGCCGATCGGCGACGTCGACGATGTCGATCTTGGTCCCGAAACGGGCGAACGCCTGAGCCAGTTCGAGGCCGATCGGGCCGCCGCCGAGGACGATCAGCGACTCGGGCGGGCGCTCGACCGCGATGGCGTCCTTGTTGGTCCAGTAGGGCGTGTCGGCCAATCCCTCGATCGGCGGAACGGCGGGCTCGGTGCCGCTGTTGATCACGATCGCACGTGCCGCGGTGAACTCCTGCCCGTCATCGACCGTCACTGTGCCGGGCCCGCTGATGCGGGCATGCCCGCGGACGAACCGCCCGCCCTTGCCGGTGAACCGGTCGACGGCGACCTGGTCGTTCCAGTTGTCGGTGGCTTCGGACCTGATCCGCTTGATGACCGGCGAGTAGTCCGGGTGGACCTCGGCACCGCCCGCCAGCTCGGCTACCCGGCGCGCCTCGGCCAGTGAGTCCGCGGCACGAATCATCATCTTGCTCGGTACGCACCCGTAGTACGGGCATTCGCCGCCGACCAAATGCTGGTCGATCCCCACCACGGCCAGCCCGGCTTCGGCAAGCTGCCCGGCAACGGCCTCGCCTCCCGGGCCCATTCCGATCACGACGACATCAGTGCTCTCTGGGGTCTCCGGCATTACGCCACCTCCTGCGGATCAGTGTGTGCCTGATGTACCCGCTATGACGCCGCGAGCAACCTCTCTCAGCCAAGAGTGTCATCCGCCTGACAGGCTTAGGGGCCGGTTGGGCTTTCGGAAACCCGATGTACCCCCAGAGCAGGGCAGTGAGCAGCAGCGCGAGCGTCAGCGGGTAGAACAGCGGCCGCAGCGCGGGTGGGACTCGCGCAACTTGGTCTCACTGGCCCGGTGGCCGCCTGCCGCCGCCAACTC
>WHSS01000185.1 GCA_009379975.1 Actinophytocola sp. | reverse complement strand
GTTCAGCGAGACAGCGCGCGGTCGATCGGAACCAGTTGCGCGACTTCCTTGGCGGATCGGACCGCGAGCTCGCCGAGCTCTCGCACGCGCTCCGGCGGCATGCGCACCGTCGGGACCTGGATGACCAGGGCCGCCTGCGCCTGGCCGTCGGCATCGAGAACAGGCGCCCCGACGCACCGCACGCCCGGGACATTTTCCTCTTCGTCAATGCTGTATCCGCGCTTCCTGGTCTCGTCCAGCTGGGCCGAGAGCTTGTCGGGTGTGCTGAGGGTGCCGGGGGTCAGCTGGGTCAGGCGTTTGGGCAGCGAACCGACGTACTGATCGACATCACGGGAGAACGCGAGGATCGCCTTGCCCGACGCGGTGGTGTAGAGGGGGAACCGCGCACCGGGATGCTGCTCGAATCGCAGGGGCAGGGTCGACTGCACGCGGAGCATGACCACCGACTCCCCGCCCTCGCGGACGACCAGGTTCACCGACTCACCGGTGTAGTCATTGATCTGTTCGAGCACGGGCAGCGCCCGGTCGAGGCCGAATACCCGCTGTGCGGCCTGGCCGAGCAGGATCGTGCCGCTGCCGAGGTAGTAGGTGTCGGACTTCGCGTTCTCGGCCACGAGACCGTCGACCATCAAGGCCCGGAGAACGCGGTTGACCGTCCCGGAAGACAGGCCAAGCTCGTCCGCCACCGCGGCCGCACTGAGCTCGGTGCTCCGCTCAGCGAGCAGCCGCAGCACGGCGAGGGCCCGGCCGATCGCCTGGGTCCCCCGAGGGGGCTGGCCCGTCGTGCCGTTCACCGATCACCTCCGCACTCCCCACGCTCGAGCCACCAGGGTGGCAAGATGTTCCGGCTCGCGCCCGGCGAGCTGTCGGATCTGTGTCCGGCAGGAGAACCCGTCGGCGTGGACGACGGCGTTGTCCGGTGCCGAACGTATCGCCGGCAGCAGCTGCTGCTCGGCCGCTGCCACGGACACATCGTAATGCCCTCGCTCGAAGCCGAAGTTGCCCGCGAGCCCGCAGCAACCACCGTCGACGAGCCGGGAGCTTACCCCCAACGCCGCGAGTACCTCTTGATCAGCGGCGTAGCCGAGATCGGCGTACTGGTGGCAATGCACTTGCGTGAGCACGTCGGCGCCCTCGGCACCGTCCGCAGCCTGGGGCAGGGCGTCGCCGGCGGTGAGTAGCTCGGCGAAGGTCTCGATGTTCCTCGACAACTTCGCGACGCGAGGATCCGCACCGAGCACTTGTTCGGCGTCATGCTTGAACATGGCCGTGCAGCTGGGCTCAAGTCCTACGATCGGGGTATCGGCCTCCAGCCACGGTTCGAGCACGTCGAGAGTGCGGCGCAGAACCCGCCGGGCGGTGTCGAGCTGGCCGGTGCTGTACCAGGTCAAGCCGCAGCACACCGGACGGTGCGGCAGCACCACCTCGTAGCCCAGCGCATCGAGCACGGCAGCGGCATCGGCGCCGACTCCGGGATCGAAATGGTTGGTGAAGGTGTCGGGCAGCAGGAGAACCTGGTTGCGCGGAGCCGCATCTCCCCCGGGCCGGGGTGCCCGTGCCGAGTGACGCCGGAGCTGACGTCGCATCGTCGAGTTCGCCAATGGCGGGATATCGCGTTCGGGCGCGATTCCGCCCGCTCGCTTGAAGACCGCGGCAAGCGGTGAACGAGTCAGGGCATTCACGACACCAGGGGCCAGGCCGGCGGCCTTGAGCCAGCGCGGCAGCGCACCCATCGCGTAATGCGATACCGGCCGCCGGCGGCCTTGGTAATGGCGGCTGAGGAACTCGACCTTGTAGGTGGCCATGTCGACCCCCACCGGGCAGTCCGTCTTACAACCTTTGCACCCGAGACAGAGATCGAGGGCGTCGGCCACTTCCCGCGAGTTCCAGCCGTCATCGATGACATCGCCAGCCAGCATTTCGAACAACAGCCTCGCGCGTCCCCTGGTCGAGTGCTGCTCGGAGCGGGTCGCGCGATAGCTGGGACACATGACCCCGCCGCTGTCGGTGATGCACTTGCCGACCCCGACGCAGCGGCGGGCGGCAGACGCCAGGTCACCGGAGTCGGCGGGCAAGGCCAGCTGCGCACGCGTCGGAATCGTCGCTGGTGCGACGACGACGCGGAGGTCCGCGTCCAGCGGGGCGGGATCCACGATCCGGCCGGGGTTCATCAGGTTCTCCGGGTCGAAGGCCGCCTTGAAAGCGCGGAACGCATCGATCATCCGTGGCGTGTACATCCGCGGCAGCAACTCCGCGCGGGCTTGACCGTCACCGTGCTCTCCGGAAAGGGAACCACCGTGGGCGACGACAAGATCGGCGGCATCCTCCAGGAAATCGCGGTAGCGCGATGCACCCCTGACCTCGGTGAGGGGAAAGTCGATCCGGACATGCAGGCAGCCGTCGCCGAAGTGGCCGTAGACCACTCCCCGCCTGCCGTGCCGGTCCATCAGGTCTTCGAAAGCACGGAGGTAGTCGCCGAGCCGCTCCGGCGGGACCGCCGCGTCCTCCCAGCCCGACCATGCTTCCGAGCCGTCGGCCAGCCGGGTGGCCAAACCCGCGCCCTCTTCCCGTATGCGCCACAGTGCGCGCTGGGTTGCCGGCTCGGTGACGACCGTATGGCTGGCACCGATGGACCGCGCACGCGCCGCGACGGCCTGCGCCACCTCGAGGGCGTCGGCCGCGGTTCGGCCGCCGGACTCTACGTAGAGCCATGCCTTCCCGGTTGGCAGGTGGGGTGTCGCCCGGCCGGGATCGCGGGCCGCCAAGGCCTCGACCAGCCGGACGTCGATACCCTCGACCGTGAGCACCGGCAGGTCCAGCAGCGCTGGCACGGCGTCCGCGGCCGCGACGCTGCTGGGAAACCCCAACACGGTCAAGGCACGGGCGCGCGGGGCTTCCACCAGGCTGACGGTGGCGCCGAGCATCGTCACGCAGGTCCCCTCGGTGCCTACGAGGGCCCGTGCCAGGTCGAAGCCGTTCTCCGGGAGCAACGCGTCAAGGTTGTACCCCGAGACACGGCGGCCCAGCTTCGGAACACCGGCACGGATGTCGTCGCCATAGATCTCGACGATCGACCGCAGAGCCCGGTGCACCTGGCCGAGCCGGTCGGTACGAGCACAGCGCACTGCCAGCTCAGCGGGTGTGAGCTTCCCCGCGGTGAACCGCGTCCCATCGGCCAGCGCGACGTCGAGCGCTCGCACGTTGTCGTCGGTCTTCCCCCAGGCCACCGAATGAGAACCACAAGCGTTGTTGCCGATCATGCCGCCGAGCGTGCAGCGGTTATGTGTTGACGGATCCGGCCCGAAGGTCAGCCCGTGCTCAGCAACACGATCCCGCAGGTCGTCGAGCACGAGGCCGGGCTCGACCACCGCCGTTCCCGCCACCTCGTCCAGCGACGTGATCCGGTTGAGGTAGCGGGTGAAGTCCAGGACCACCGCGGTGTTGGACGCCTGACCGCCGACGCTGGTACCGGCACCACGCGGGAGTACCGGCAGCCGATGCCGGGAGCAGAACCCGAGGGTCTGCTCGACGTCGGCGACGAAGCGCGGGACGACCACCGCGAGCGGCAGGTGCCGGTAGTTCGAGGCGTCGGTGGAGTACAGCACGCGCGCGGCCTTGCCTGCGTCCACGCTCCCCTCGATCAACGGCCGCAGCCCGGCGGCGATGTCCGCCGCCGAGAGCGAGTCGACGGAACTCTTTTCTTGTGGGGGGTTTTCAAACCCCCGCGATACGTCTAACGTCACACCCCACATAGTGGGCTAGTGCCCCACATAGTGTCAACGTTGGAGCCGCTCGATGAGATTTCGCCATGACAATGAGTCCGTGTTCACCTGGGCAGCACCGCCCCTGAAGTTCGGTACCGGAGCCATCGCCGAAGTCGGCCTCGAGGTCGCCGCGACGGGAGCGGCCAGTTGCCTGGTCATCACCGACCACGGCGTGCGGGCGACCGGTATCGCAGACGAAGTGCGAGATCACGTGCTTGCCGCCGGAGCGAAGGTCGAGGTGTTCGACGGAGTCGCCGTGGAACCGACCGACGAGAGCATCAACGACGCCGTTTCCTTCGCCAGGGAACAGGAATGGGACTGCTTCATCGCCGTGGGCGGTGGGTCGGCGATCGACACGGCCAAGGCGGTCAACCTCCTCACCACCCATCCCGGCGAGCTGCTCGACTACGTAACGCCGCCCATCGGCGCGGGACGTGCGCCAACCGGTCCCCTGAAGCCGTTCATAGCGATTCCGACGACCGCGGGAACCGGCTCGGAGTCGACGACAATCTGCGTCGTCGACTTCCTCGGCATGCACCTCAAGGCCGGGATGAGCCACGCACGGCTACGACCGTCCTTGGCGATCGTCGATCCGCTGACTACGGTGACGATGCCTCCCCAGGTCACCGCGGCAAGCGGCATGGACGTCCTCTCACACGCGCTCGAGAGCTACACCAGCGTCCGCTTCGACGCCAAGCCAGCACCGGAAGAGCCCATGCGCCGACCGGCATTCTGCGGGTCGAACCCGATCAGCGATGTGTGGTGCGAAATGGCACTCGGACTGGTCGGGCGCTTCCTGCGGCGCGCGGTGATGAACGGGCGTGACCAGGAAGCCCGCTATCAGATGATGCTCGCGTCTACCTACGCCGGAACCGGCTTCGGAAACGCCGGGACCCACCTGCCGCACGCCAACGCCTACCCGATCGCGGGCGCGGCGGAGGGCTACCAGGCCGAGGGCTACCCGGCGATGCCGATGGTGCCGCACGGCCAAGCCGTGTCGGCCACCGCGGCTGCGGTCTTCCGCTGGACCTATCCCGGCGACCCGGGCCGTCACCTGAAGGCGGCCGAACTGCTGAGCGGGCAGACGTTCACGGCGACAGACGGCGCGGACGCCCTGCCGCATGTCCTCAGTGAACTGATGGCCGACATCGGCATGCCGAACGGCCTGCGTACCTTCGGCTACGACGAACAAGACCTCGACATGCTGGTCGACGGAACCATGAAGCAGACCCGTCAGCTCGCCGTCGTCCCACGCCCCGTCACACCGGGCGCGCTTCGCCACATCTTCCGCGATTCCCTTTGACAGCAACAGGAGTACGAGCATGACCGCACAAAGCCGTGCTGGCGACCCCTCCTGGAAAGTCAGCAAGAAAGAACTGCGAACCGTCCTCGCGTCGAGCGTTGTCGGAACCACCGTCGAGTGGTACGACTTCTTCCTCTACGGCATCGCCGCGAGCATCGTCTTCAACAAGCTCTACTTTCCCAGCGACGATCCCCTGATCGGGACCTTGCTCGCGTTCGCCACCTTCGCGGTGGGTTTCCTGGCCAGACCGGTCGGCGGCCTGATCTTCGGCCACATCGGCGATCGGGTGGGCCGTAAGAAGACGCTGGTGGCGACGATGCTCCTCATGGGTATCGCCACCTGTGTCATCGGGCTCCTGCCCACCTACGAACAGATCGGCGTGCTCGCCCCCATTGCCTTGATCGTGCTGCGCATCGCCCAGGGCGTGGCGGTAGGCGGAGAATGGGGCGGCGCGGTCCTGATGGCCGTGGAATACTCACCGGTCAAGCGCCGAGGACTGTTCGGCAGTCTCCCCCAGCTCGGCCTGGCGCTCGGCCTGATGCTGGGCACCGGAATCTTCGCCGGGCTGAACACCGTGATGACCGATGAGGCCTTTTTGGCATGGGGTTGGCGCATCGCCTTCCTGCTGAGCGCCGTTCTCGTGATCGTCGGGCTGTACATCCGGCTCAAGGTCATGGAAACACCAGCCTTCCGGAAGCTGAAGCAGCGCGAGAAACACGCGAGCGTGCCCGCCGTCGAACTGTTCAAGAACCGCCGCAATCGCCGCAACATCTTCCTGGGCATGGGCAGCCGCTGGGTCGAAGGTGTCGCCTTCAACACCTGGGCCGTCTTCGCCATCGCCTACGGCACCGGGACCCTGGAGATGGATCAGCAGACCTTGCTGATGGCGGTGATGATCGCGGCAGGCACGATGATCGTGTTCATCCCGCTCTTCGGTCGCATTTCGGATAGCGCGGGACGCAGGCGCGTCTTCGCGGCCGGCGCCGTCGTGGCGGGGGTGCTGGCCTATCCGGCCTTTCTGCTCTTGGGTACCGGGAATCCGGTGGTCGTCACCATCACGATTGTCATCGTCCTCGGCGTCTTCTATCCCGCGATGTACGGGCCGCAGGCCGCCTTGTACGCGGAACTGTTCCCCACCCACGTCCGCTATAGCGGGATCTCGTTCGTCTACCAGTTCTCCGGAATCTTCGCTTCCGGCCTCACTCCGCTGGTGCTGACCTACCTCCTCGGGCTCGCCAGCGGCGGCATCGGCTTCGTCTTCGCCTACATCGCGTTGGCCAGTCTGGTGAGCGCGGCTTGCACCTGGGCAATCCGGACACGCGACCTCGCGATGTACTCCGAGGAACAGGCAGATCAGGCTGCGACGCCGGAGGCGCAACCCTCCATGCGCTGAACCACGCTTGGCACCAGGGGAGCCGAAGGTGGCATTGGGCTCCATATAGGCGCCCAAGGCCACCTTGGGCTCCGCCTGGCAACGGCGTCTACACGCACCCCTACCAACGGTCTGGCGTCGCCTTCTCCTCGCAATAGTCGTGAGGCGCCATTCTCACCGTCCGCCCGCAATCACGGAGCCCAGTCCCGTCTCCGCTCTCTGATCAAGATCGTTGTTTCCCGGCCGGACCACGACACCGTCGTCATTCACGTCGCCGGAGACCTAGACGCTGCCACCGCTCCCGAGTTGAGCCGAGTGGCCGAACCGCACTTGTCCGCGACGGTGGAGACCGTGGTACTCGACCTGTCGAACGTGAAGTTTCTGGGGACCGCCGGGCTCAGCGTTCTCACACATGCCGCTTTAGGCGCCGAGCGCAATCGGTTCACGCTGCGCTTGGTTACCGGGCCCCCTGCGTTGAACGTGCCCTGCATCACCAAAGCGCCCGGGTCCTCTGCGTTCGGCATATGGCTCCTCCCATGGCAGACAAGGACACTGTTGGATACCACCAATGCGGGTGCATGCGCACGGCACGACGAAGTTCAGCTACGAACCGTCGGCGAGCCGGCCGATCTGCTCCTCCGAGAACCCCAGCTCTCGCAGCACTTCGGCAGTGTCCGCACCGGGCCCGTGCGGCGGCGTCCGCACGGACCCGGGCGTGCGTTGCAGCTTCACCGGGATCCCGACGCCGGTATATCCCTCGAGCTTGACGACCATGTCGCGGTGAAGGACCTGCGGGTCGGTCAGCGTCTCGCCGATGTCGTGCACCGGGCCCGCCGGCACGCCGCGAGCGAGCAGGGCTCGCCCGAGCTCCTCACGGTCCCATGCCCGCACGATCGGCTCGAGGATGCTTCGCAGCGCATCACGCTGCACGACACGCCCGGCGTTGGTCGCGAACCGGGGGTCGTCGGCGAGGTCGGGCTGACCGAGGACGTCCATGAGGTTCCGGAACTGGCGATCGTTACCTACCGCAAGGAAAAACGGGCCGCCGGAGCAATCGAAGGTGTCGTACGGCGCGATCGTGGGGTGCGCCGAGCCGCTGCGGAACGGCACCTTGCCGTCGGCGAACCAGGTCGCCGTATGCGGGTGGAGCAGCGCCACGGCCGTGTCCAGCAGCGAGCAGTCCACCAACTGCCCGCGGCCGGAGGAGTGCCGTTCGTTGAGAGCCAGCAGGATCCCCGAGAAGGCGAAGATCCCGGTGACCATGTCGACGATCGGCACACCCACCCGTAACGGGCCACCGTCGCGCTCCCCGTTGATGCTCATCAGGCCGCCGTAGGCCTGCAGCACCGCGTCGTATCCGGGCGCGCCCCCCATCGGGCCGTCGACGCCGAACCCGGTCATCCGGGCGTGGATCAGCCGTGGGCAATGCTCGGCGAGGAACTCGTCGTCGAATCCCCACTTCGCCAGCGTGCCTGCCTTGAAGTTCTCGACCAGCACGTCGGACTCGCGCAGAAGTCGCCGGATTGCTTCCCTGCCCAGCTCCGAGTGCAGATCCAGCACGACGTTGCGCTTGTTGCGGTTGAGCCCGGTGAAGTACGCGCTCGTGTCCGGGTCGACGAACGGCGGCCCCCACCCACGGGTCTCGTCCCCGCCCGGCGGCTCGACCTTGAGCACCTCGGCCCCGTGGTCGGCCAGCATCTGCGTGCACAGCGGGCCTGCCAGCACCCGCGACAGATCCAGGACCCGCACTCCTGCGAGCGCGCCACCTTCAGTCGACATGCTTCCCTCTCAGTAAGACTTCGGGAGGCCCAGCACATGCTGGGACACGTGGTTCAACACCATCTCCTGGCTCACCGGCGCCAGTCGCAGGAGTCTCGCCTCACGGAAGTAGCGTTCCACGTGATACTCCTTCGCGTACCCCATGCCGCCGAGGGTCTGGATGGCCCGGTCCGCCGCCTGGAATCCGGCGTCCGCACAGAGATACTTCGCCATGTTCGCTTCGCGAGCACACCCAAGCCCCTGGTCGTAACGCCACGCCGCATTGCGCGCCATCAGCTCGGCCGCGTCCAGCCGCGTGACGGCCTCCGCGAGCGGGAAGGCCACGCCCTGGTTCATGCCGATCGGCCGGTCGAACACGATCCGTTCGCCGGCATACTGCGTCGCCCGGCGCATGGCCGCCCTGCCGAGTCCCAGCGCCTCGTGGGCGAGCAGGATCCGCTCGGGGTTGAGGCCGTCGAGGAGATACTTGAACCCGCTGCCCTCCTCCCCTATGCGGGCCGACTCGGGCACCCGGAGATCGTCGATGAACACCTCATAGGAGGGGACCGCGTTCCTGCCCAGTTTGGGAATCGCCCGCAGCTGCACGGCGTCCGAGTCGATGTCGACCAGGAACAACGACATCCCATCGGTCGGCTTGGCCACCTCGTCCCGGGGTGTCGTCCGGCAGATCAGCACCATCTTCTGCGACTGTCCGGCCTTGGTGATCCACACCTTGCGCCCATTGATGACGTAGTCGCTGCCGTCCCGCTTCGCGAACGTGGCGATGCGCGTGGTGTCGGTTCCCGCGTTGGGTTCGGTGACCCCGAAGCAAACGTGCAGGGTCCCCTCGGCGGCCTGGGGAAGGATCTCCGCGCGAAGCTCGGGTCCGCCATGCTTGACGACGGTATTGAGGCCGAAGATCGTCAGGTGCATGGTGCTGCACCCGTTCATCCCGGCGCCGGAGGCAGCCACCTCCTCCAGCAGCAGCGACGCCTCGAGGATGCCGAGCCCACCGCCGCCGTACTCCTCGGGGATGGCGATGCCCAGCCAGCCTCCCTCGGCGAACGTGTTGTAGAACTCCCACGGAAACTCATGCTTCTCGTCCCGTTCGGCCCAGTAGTCGTCGGAGTAGGTGGCGGCAATCTCCCGGACCGCGGTCCGTAGCTGGTGCTGATCCTCGCTGAGCGCGAAATCCATCAGTGCGCCTCGAGGGGTCTGGTGGCTTCAGTCGTCAGGGGAATCGGGGCACGCGGCCACAGACTGTCGGTGGGTGTCGGTGCTGGTTTGTATCGTTCGGGCATGGCTGAGTCTCGCTTTCGTCGTTGCGCTGGTGGGGTGACGTCGTTGGGCCTGCGTGTCGTGTGGTGCTCGAAGTGTCGGCGGCGGCTGCGCGGCGGGAGGGTGGCGGTCGGGCTGGACGAACTACTGGAGCAGATCGCCGCCGAAAACGCCTGGGAG
>WHSS01000077.1 GCA_009379975.1 Actinophytocola sp. | reverse complement strand
GCTCCCGGTACTGCTCCGGGAGGTCATCCCGGTTCTCGTTGAGCACCGACAGGCTCATCACGCCGAACCGCAGGTCGATGTCGCGAAGCCGCTCCACTTCGAGTATCCAGCGCGACGTGATCCACGCGAACGGGCATACCGGATCGAAGTAGAAGTCGACCCTGGTCGGTTTGGTTGACGTCATGCGAACTCTCCCTCTGGTTCGTTGGCGTTGTACACCATCTCCTTGGCCCAACCAAGACAGTGGCGAACATGTTCCCTTCAACCGGGCATGACATCGGTGGTTCATGATTGGATGCGAAGACATCCTGTACATCACAATGACCCGAGGTAGATGTGGCAGCTCCGAATCTCACCCGTGACCAAGCCAGCCAGCGCGCCGAACTGCTCGACGTCACGTCCTACGACATCGAACTCGACCTGACCGACGGCGACGGTGGCCCGGGTGAGAAGACCTTCGACTCCACCACCACCGTCCGATTCGCGGCGTCGAACCCCGGTGCCTCCTCCTGGGTGGACATCGTCGCGGCGGGCGTCGAAGCGGCGGCTCTCAACGGCACGGCGCTCGACGTCTCGGGCTACGCCGAGGACAACGGCCTCACGCTGCCCGGGCTCGCGTCGGACAACGAGCTGACCGTCCAGGCCCGGTGCCGGTACATGAACACCGGCGAGGGCCTGCACCGGTTCGTCGACCCGGTCGACGGCGGCGTGTACCTGTACTCCCAGTTCGAGACGGCCGACGCGAAGCGGATGTTCGCCTGCTTCGACCAGCCGGACCTGAAGTCGGTCTACCGGCTGCGCGTCACGGCCCCGAAGGACTGGAAGGTCATCTCCAACGCCCCGGTCGCCAGCACGTCGGAGACGCCGGAGGGCGCGGTGCTCACCGTGTTCGAGGAGTCGCCGCGGATCTCCACCTACCTGGTGGCGCTGATCGCGGGGCCGTACGCGGAATGGCGCGATGAGTACATCGAGGAAGACACGGCGCACGCCATCCGAATCCCTCTCGGCATCTACTGCCGCGCGTCGCTGGCCGAGCACATGGACGCCGAGCGGTTGTTCACCGAGACCAAGCAGGGTTTCGGCTTCTACCACCGCAGCTTCGGCGTGACCTACCCGTTCGGCAAGTACGACCAGCTGTTCGTGCCCGAGTTCAACGCGGGAGCGATGGAGAACGCCGGCGCGGTGACCTTCCTCGAGGACTACGTCTTCCGGAGCAGGGTGACCCACTACGCCTACGAGCGCCGGTGCGAGACCGTGCTGCACGAGATGGCGCACATGTGGTTCGGCGACCTGGTCACCATGCGCTGGTGGAACGACCTGTGGCTCAACGAGTCGTTCGCCACCTTCGCCAGCGTGCTCTCGCAGGCCGGCGCGACCGAGTACGAGCATGCGTGGACGACCTTCGCCAGCGTCGAGAAGTCCTGGGCCTACCGCCAGGATCAGCTGCCCTCGACGCACCCGGTCGCGGCGGACATCCCCGACCTGCAGGCCGTCGAGGTGAACTTCGACGGCATCACCTACGCCAAGGGCGCGTCGCTGCTCAAGCAACTCGTTGCGTACGTCGGCTTGGAGAACTTCCTCTCCGGGCTCAAGGTGTACTTCGACAAGCACGCGTGGGGCAACGCGACGCTGAGCGACCTGCTCGGCGCGCTGGAAGAGGCGTCCGGCCGCGATCTGTCCTGGTGGAGTGCGCAGTGGCTGGAGACGACCGGGCTGAACCCGCTGCGGGCCGCCTTCGCCACCGATGCCGATGACGTGTTCACCGAGTTCGCGGTGCTTCAGGGCGGCGCGAAGCCCGGCGCGGGCGAGCTTCGCACCCACCGCGTGGCGATCGGCGTCTACGACGATGTCGACGGCAAGCTGGTGCGCACGCACCGGGTCGAGGTCGACATCGACGGCGAACGCACCGAGATCGGTGAGCTCGTCGGCGTGCCGCGCGGCAAGCTGGTGCTGGTCAACGACGACGACCTCACCTACTGCGGGATGCGACTCGATCCGGAGTCACTGGTCACGCTGATCGACCGGATCGCCGACATCAGCGAACCGCTTCCCCGGACGCTGTGCTGGTCCGCGGCATGGGAGATGACCCGCGACGCCGAGCTCAAGGCCCGCGACTTCGTCGCCCTGGTCGCCGGCGGCATCCACGCCGAAGCGCAGCTCGGTGTGGTGCAGCGGGTGCTGCTGCAGGCGCAGGCGGCGTTGAGCTCCTACGCCGAGCAGACCTGGGCGGCCGAGGAGGGCTGGCCGACCTTCACCGCGCGGCTGCACGAACTCGCCAAGGCCGCCGAGCCCGGCTCCGATCACCAGCTCGCGTTCGTCAACGCGCTGACCGGATCGGTCCTCGGCGATGAGGCGCTGACCATGCTCGCTGGGCTGCTCGACGGCTCTTCCGAGCTCGCCGGCCTCACCGTGGACACCGACCTGCGCTGGCGGCTGCTGCACGGGCTGGTCGCCCACGGGCGCGCGAGCGACGCCGAAATCGACGCTGAGCTCGCCCGAGACAACACCTCGACCGGGCTTCGCCACGCCGAGCGGGCGCGGGCGCTTCGCCCGACAGCCGAGTCCAAGGCGCTGGCGTGGCAGCGGGCAGTCGGCGACGACGATCTGCCCAACGCGATCAACGACGCGATCATCGCCGGGTTCAGCCACCCAGGGCAGAAGCACCTGCTCACCGAGTACGTCGAGCGGTACTTCGCCGAGGTCGGCGAGGTCTGGCAGCGCCGTTCCTCGGAGCGGGCGCAGCCGGTCGCCATCGGGCTGTACCCGTCGTGGGCGGTGGACAAAGTAGCTGTCGACGCCGCCGACAGCTGGTTGGAGGGCGATCGGCCCGCGGCGCTGCGCAGGCTGGTGTCCGAGGGCCGGGCCGGGATCGTGCGGGCACTGGCGGCGCGCGAGTTCGACCAGAGCTGACCCCGGGCCAGCGCGCTGAAAGACGCCTTCAGTCCACTGGGCGGAGTGTATGACGCTTTCAGTCCGTTGAACGGACTGAAAGCGTCTTTCAGCCCGGCGTCGAACCCGCCTGGTCGCTGAGCATCCGGAGGCCGCCGACGAGCCCGCCGACGAGGTCGCCCTCCTTGAAGGAGGCGACCATGCTCATAACGGCCAGCTTGGCGCTGCGCTGCGGCAGCCGGTGACCTGCCAGCTCGCCGGTCACCACCTCCACGACCCGCTCGCCCGGTGAAACGGCGATCAGCACCGCCGACTTCGCCTGCGCGCCCATGGACCGGAACAGCCGCTCCGCTTCCGCACGGCTGTCGCCGCCGAGCGCGCCGAGATAGATGCTGAAGTCCAGCCCGGCTTCGCGGCTCGCCAAGGTCAACGCCTCGTCGACGCGCGCCAGTTGCGCGGCCGAGAACGGTCCCGCCGCCGCGTCGGGCTCGTACATCTTCGCGGCGGAAACCCGGCCCGACACCGTGACGACGGCGCCCTCGGGCAGGTCGGCCTGGCTCACGCCGGCTCGTCGCGTCAGCTCACCAGCTGCCACGGGCACCTCCTAGGGACGTCGCGGACACCGAGTCGGTGTCGGCGGCGGTCGTGCCGTGCTGCCGCGCGGCACCTTCCGGGTTCGCGGTCCACCAGACCGGCGGATGCGGCCAGTCCTGCCCAGGTCGATACCGGGAATGACCGGAGAACTTCGACCGCAGCGTCCACAGGCCGAGCAGCCCGTAGATGGCGGCCGGAATCACCACGAAGACCACGACTGTTTCGATCACGCTCACGGCGCATACGGTATCCGATGGCACCGCGGGCTCGCCCGCCGAGTTGCCGCACGCCACGCCTGCCCGGTTTAGGCGACGGCGCTGTCCAGGTACAGCCGCCACTCCGGGTCGGCCTCGTTGAGCTGCGTGAGCAGCCGCCAGTACGGACCGTGCGGCGTCTCCGGCTCGATGCGCAACGTCCAGCCGATCTCACTGAGCAGCCGATCGGCCTTCCGGTGATTGCACCTGGCGCAGCACGCGACACAGTTTTGCCAGGTGTGCTGGCCGCCACGGCTCCTCGGCACCACGTGGTCGACGGTTTCGGCCTTGCTCCCGCAGTAGGCGCAGCGGTAGCCGTCGCGATGCATCAACCCGGCCCTGGTCAGCGGCACCTTCGCCCGGTAGGGCACGCGCACATAGTGGCTGAGCCGGATCACCGAAGGCACCGGCACGGTCACCGTCGCCGAATGCAACAGCACCCCGGCCGGATCGCCGTGCACGACCTCGGCCTTCCCGCACACCACCAGCACGATCGCCCGGCGCAGCGGCAGCGCGGTCAACGGCTCGAAGGTGGCATTGAGCAGCAGTACCCGGGACCTGCCCTGCGGTGGTCTGGTGCCGCCGCGGTCCCGCGAGCGGTGGCGGCCATGGCCACGAGGCACTCGTGAACTCAGCCGCGTCGGCGGCGTCACCGTATTCGCCCCGCCCATCGGCTGGGCGGGGCCACCTATCGGGATCGGTTGTCGGTCCGGCACCTCGACACCTCCGTCGGTCGCGGGGCTACCCCGCACCCGGCTGGCGACCGAGTGCGAGACTCCGCCAGGGTGGTGTTCGACCACCCGCAGGTATTGCAGGCATAGTCGACCACGAACGCACCCGAAAAGCACGCTTGTTTGGAGACGTGTTACATACAGCCTCCCAGGCGAGAACTTCCGACGAACAATTGGGGAAGCCAAGACCGTGATTTCAGTGCTGACCGAACCGCCCGAGTGCGCGAGTGAGGCGGGTACCTGGTGCAACCAGGTCTGGCGGGTGACCGGCAACGAGTGGCTCGCCGCTTCGGCCGACTGGCTCATCGCCAAGCCGGCGAAGATCTTGCTCATCCTGCTCATCGCGCTGGTGCTCCGGTTCTTAGCCCGCCGGCTGATCGACAAGCTGACCACGCTGCCGAGCGACAGCGGCGGAAAGCCGCCCGCGATCCTGCGCCCGCTGCGCGAGCGGACCCCCGCGATCCTGAACGAGACGACCCTGGAGCGACGCACGCAACGGGCCCAGACGATCGGGTCGGTGCTCAAGTCGGTGGCGACGCTGCTCATCCTCGGCATCGCGGTGATGGAGATCCTCGCCGAACTCGGCATCAACCTGGGGCCGATCCTGGCCTCGGCGGGCATCGTGGGCGTCGCGCTCGGTTTCGGTGCGCAGAATCTCGTCAAGGACTTCCTGTCCGGCATGTTCATGATGGTCGAGGACCAGTACGGCGTCGGTGACTTCGTCGATGTCGGTGAGGCGGCGGGCACCGTTGAGGCGGTCGGCTTGCGCATCACCACGTTGCGCGACCTGGGAGGCACCGTCTGGTACGTGCGCAACGGCGAGATCTTGCGCGTCGGCAACTCCAGCCAGGGCTTCGCGGTCGCGGTCGTGGATGTGCCACTCGCACACGGGTCGGACGTCGAGCACGCGACGAGACTCGTCTCGCAGGTAGCGACGGAGGTGACCTCGGAGGCTCCGCTGTCGAGCGACACCCTGGAACAGCCCACCATGCTCGGCGTGGAAAACGTGACCGCGGAGGGGATCCAGCTGCGGCTCACCGTCAAGGTCCGCCCCGGCAAACAGTGGACGGTACAGCGGGCGTTGCGCGGCGCGATCACCTCGGCGCTCGCCGATGCCGGGTTCGAAAGCCCGGTGCCCCGGATCTTCGGCCCGCAGGCGCCGCCAGCATGAGAAAAGCCCACCGGGGTTGGTAGCCGCGAAGCCGGGCAGGCAGGATGAAGGGTGTGAGTACTGAACAGAGCCCAGTCACGTTCTACGACGCCGTAGGGGGCGAGGAGACCTTCCGCCTGATCGTCGGGAGGTTCTACGAAGAGGTCGCCAAGGACGACGTCCTCCGGCCGATCTACCCGGAGGAAGACCTCGGCCCGGCCGAGGAGCGGCTCCGGCTGTTCCTGATGCAGTACTGGGGCGGCCCGCACACCTACTCCGACCAGCGGGGGCATCCGCGGCTACGGATGCGGCACGCGCCCTTCACCATCGGGCCGATCGAGCGCGACGCCTGGCTGCGCTGCATGCGAATCGCCGTCGACGAAGCAGGTGTCGAGGAGCCCTACCGGGGGCAACTGTGGCAGTACCTTGAGATGGCGGCCAACAGCATGATGAACAGCTGGGTCTAGGCCGGATCGCTTTCGAGGCGCCCGCCTTGCTCACTCGCTGCGACCGGATGGCAGGATTGCTCTTATGGGACGAGGGGCCCGCAGCCTCGAATCGGCTGCAACGGAGGAATCGTGGTGGCGGAGCGCGACATTTTATCAGGTCTACGTACCGTCGTTCGCCGATTCGGACGGCGACGGCGTCGGGGATCTTGAAGGCGTCCGCTCCCGGCTCGGCTATCTCGAACTGCTCGGGGTCGACGCGCTGTGGCTCACGCCGTTCTACCCGTCACCGATGGTGGACAACGGCTACGACGTCGCCAATCCACGTGGGGTGGATCCCCGCTTCGGCGACCTCGATGCCTTCGACGCACTGGTCACCGAAGCCCACGCGCACGGCATCAAGATCACCATCGATCTGGTCCCGAACCACGTCAGCTACCGGCATCCATGGTTCACCGAAGCGCTCGGCGCGGCGGCCGGCAGCCAGGAGCGGGACCGGTTCTTGTTCCGCGACGGCAAGGGCGAGCACGGCGAGGAGCCGCCGAACAACTGGGTCAGCGCCTTCGGCGGGCAGGCATGGACGCAGGTCGACGAGCCGGACGGGCAGTGGTACCTGCATCTGTTCGCCCCAGAGCAACCCGATCTGAACTGGGAAAACACCGACGTGCGGCAGGACTTCGAGCGGACCATGCGGTTCTGGCTCGACCGCGGCGTCGACGGCTTCCGGATCGATGTCGCGCACGGTATGGCGAAGCCAGCCGAGTTGCCGGATATGGACCTGCGCGCGGCCACGTCAATCGGCGGTGACGAGTACTTCGATCCGCGCTTCAACAACGACGGCGTGCACCGGATTCACGAGTTCTTCCGATCGGTGCTCGACGCCTACCCCGGCACGATGGCCACCGGTGAGCTCTGGACCTTCGACGACGAACGGTTCGGTCGCTACCTCGGTCCGGATCAGTTACACCTCGGGTTCAACTTCCGGCTGGTGCTCACCCATTTCGACGCCGACGCCCTCCACACGGCGATCGATCAGTCGCTCGCCGCGCCCCTGCGGGCCGGCGTGCCCGCGACCTGGGCGCTGGGTAACCATGACATCTGGCGGCAAGTCAGCCGATACGGTGACGGCGAAGTGGGTGTGCGGCGGGCGCGCTCGATGGCGCTGGTCGAACTCGCGCTGCCCGGTGTGGCCTACTTGTACAACGGCGAAGAGCTAGGCCTGCCCAATGTCGATCTGCCGCCCGAGGCGGTCACCGATCCGAGCATGCCGGACTCCCGCGGGCAGAGCAGGGACGCGGCACGGGTACCGATTCCGTGGCAGGACAACACACCGCCGTTCGGCTTCTCCACCACGGCCGATACTTGGCTGCCCATGCCCGCCGAGTGGGCCGCCTTGACAGTGGAGTCGCAGCTCGAAGACCCGTCGTCGACGCTGTCGCTCTACCGCGCCGCGCTCGAACTGCGCCGCGAACACTCGGCGTTCTCCGGCAGCGAGATCGACTGGTACGGCTCCCCCGCGGGATGCTTCGCGTTTCGCCGGGCACCCAGCGAGGATGACGAGGGCGCCGGCGGGCTGGTATGCGTGCTCAACACCTCGGCGTCGCCCGTCGACCTCCCGCCTGGTGAGCTGCTGCTGAGCAGTGCCGACCTCGTCGACGGCCAACTCCCGCCCGACGCCGCCGCCTGGCTGGCTTGACGCGGACACGCGCGACTGGAGCGCGGACACGCCCGGGCGTCAGAAAAGCAGCGGCAGCAGTGCGTGCCTGCGGCGGAGCACGGCACCGTAGCGGGCGTCCATCCGCAGCCAGGAGTCGGTGGCGCTGACCCGGACCACGTCGTCGTCGCTCTCCCGGCCGGTGAAGCCCATCCCCGACAGCGCGAACAAGCACCGCAGCTGCACCTTGAGATCGAACTTCCCATCGCTGACGGTCAGCACCGGCTGGTCGAGCAGCGAAGCGGGCGGCGTTCCCTGCGGGCCGACACTCTCCCTGGCGACGGCCAGCCCCCGGTCGGTCACGTCGGCGACGACACTGTTCGGCAGGTCGTCCACGCCGTGCCAGCCGCCCGAGGCAGGCAGCTCGGCACGCCACATCAGGTCCCGTGGCGGCCCCGGGTCCATGCGCTCGCCACCGGCGACGGTCAGGGCGGCCAGCAGCTCGTTCCCGGAGACGGTCACGTCGGAGGGCTCGATCTCGCCGTGCACGCTGCGCGTTGCGAGCACGTCGAACGGCGTCATCGTCCACGCTTCGAGCACGCCGCCACCGCGCACACGCAAGCGCACCAGCGCCTGCGCGTCCAACCGGACGACACGCGCGACGAAAGCGGCCAGGTTCTCCCGCTCGGCCGCGTCCGGGACTCGTAGTTCGGTCACAGTCACCAAGGTACGCAAGCCATCGAAGCGCACCGCGCGACGGGTGGTCGTCGCCTCACCTCGCCATGCTGCGCAGCTGCCGGGAAGCGACCGAAAGCGTGGCGAGATCGAGCCTGCCCGAGCGGTGGATCTCATCGAGCGCGACCCGTGCCCGCGCCAGCCGGGAGGCGTTCGCCGCTTCCCACTCCGCGATCTTGTCGTCGACCGAGTCATCCGGGTCGCTGTGCCGCAGGGCGTCGAGCGTGATCGCCCGCAGCGACAGGTACATGTCGTCACGCAACGCCAGCCGGGCCAGCGCGTGCCACCGGTTGCCGCGCTCGAGCGCGCTCACCGAGGTGAGCATGGCGTCGATGTTGAGGTGATCGGACAGCGCGTAGTACAGCTCACCGGTTTCGAACGGGCTCCGCTCGTGGTCGAAGCCGACCTCCTGCTCGGCCAGTTCGGCGACCTCGGTCACGTCGAGCAAGCCGTAGGTGTGCAGCAACGCCGCCATACGGTTGGCCAGGTCGTTGGGCACGCCGTCGGCCTTCAGCTGGTCGTACTTGACCCGCACGGTCTCCGCTTGCTCACCGCGAAGCAGGCTGCCCACCAGTGGCGTCAGTTCGGCGACGACCGGGCTGAAGCGGTTGATCTCGGCACCGACGGCAAGCGGCTGCGGCCGATTAGTCAGCCACCAGCGCGAGGCCCGGTCCAGCAGCCTGCGCGTCTCCAGGACGATCGCGTCGGCGACCGCCGTCGGCACCACGTTGTCGAGCGCGTCCACCTGCCGCCAGATCGCAGGCAGGTCGAACACCCTGGTGACCACGGTGAACGCGCGCACCGCATCGGTCGCCGTCGCGTTGAGTTCTTCGTTGAGCCGGTAGGCGTAGGACACGCCTGCCCCGTCGACGACCTCGTTGGCCGCCTGGGTGGTCACGATCTGCCGGTTCAGCGGGTGATCGAGGATCTCCTTACCGAAGCGCTCCCGTAACGCCGACGGGAAGTAGTCCGGCAGGTCGCGGGTGAAGACCTCCTGGTCGGGCAGGTCGCTGTCGAGCAACTCGTCCTTGAGGTCGAGCTTGACGTGAGCCAGCAGCACGGCCAGCTCCGGCGAGGTGAGCCCGTAGCCTGCCTTGTCGAGCTCCTTGAACTCGTCGTTGCTCGGCAACGCCTCGAGCTCGCGGTCCAGCCCCGCCTTCGCTTCGAGGTAGCTGACCTGCCGCTGGTGCACCGACATCATCGGCGCGGCATGGGCGCGGGCGATGCCGAGCACCGCGTTCTGCCGGTAGTTGTTGGCCAGCACCAGCTCACTGATCTCGTCGGTCATCGACTCCAGCAGCGCCACCCGGTTGGCCTGGTCCAGGTTGCCTTCGGCGATGAGCAGCTCGAGCAGGATCTTGATGTTGACCTCGTGGTCCGAGCAGTCCACGCCCGCCGAGTTGTCCAGCGCGTCAGTGTTGATCTTGCCGCCCGCCCGGCCGAACTCGACCCGGCCGCGCTGGGTGAGGCCGAGGTTGCCCCCTTCACCGACCACCTTGACGCGCAGGTCCCTGCCGTTGACGCGCAGCGAGTCGTTCGCCTTGTCGCCCGCGTCGGCGTGGCGCTCGTCGGCGGCCTTGACATAGGTGCCGATGCCACCGTTCCAGAGCAGGTCGACGGGGGCCAGCAGGATCGCGCGGATCAGGTCGTTGGGCGCCAGTTGCCGGATGTCGGGGGCGAGACCGAGCGCCTCGCGCATCTCCGGGGTGATGTCGATCGACTTCGCGCTGCGCTGGAACACGCCACCGCCCGCGCTGATCAGCGTGCGGTCGTAGTCCTCCCAGCTCGATCGGGGCAACTCGAAGAGGCGCTTGCGCTCCTCGAACGAGGAAGCCGCGTCGGGGTTCGGGTCGATGAAGATGTGGATGTGGTTGAACGCCGCGACCAGCCGGATGTGCTCGGACAGCAGCATGCCGTTGCCGAAGACGTCACCGGCCATGTCGCCGATGCCGACGGCGGTGAACTCTTGTGACTGGGTGTCCAGGTCCAGCTCGCGGAAGTTTCGCTTGACCGACTCCCACGCGCCCTTCGCCGTGATGCCCATGGCCTTGTGGTCGTAGCCGACCGAACCGCCGGAGGCGAAGGCATCGCCGAGCCAGAAGCCGTGGTTCTCCGACATCTCGTTGGCGATATCGGAAAAGACCGCCGTGCCCTTGTCGGCCGCGACGACGAGGTAGCTGTCGTCCTCGTCGTAGCGCACCACGTTCGGCGCGGGAACCGTCACGCCGTCGCGGCGGTTATCGGTGACCTCCAGCAGCGCCGAGATGAACATCCGGTAGCAGGCGATGCCCTCGGCGAGGTGCGCCTCGCGATCGGCACCGGGGTCGCCACTGGGCACCGGCGGCTTCTTCACGACGAAGCCGCCCTTCGCGCCGACCGGCACGATCACGGCGTTCTTCACCGCCTGTGCCTTGACGAGCCCGAGGATCTCGGTGCGGAAATCCTCGCGCCGGTCGGACCAGCGCAGCCCGCCGCGCGCCACCGCGCCGAACCGCAGGTGCACCCCCTCCAGCCGGGGCGAGTAGACGAAGATCTCGAACCGTGGCCGCGGCTCGGGCAGATCGGGCACGCCCTGCGGGTCGAGCTTGATCGACAGGTAAGGACGCCGCTGCCCGTTGGCGTCGGTGACGTAGTAGTTGGTGCGCAGCGTCGCGTTGATCACCGACAGCATGCCGCGCAGGATGCGATCCTCGTCCAGGCTGACGACATCGTCGATCATCGCACTGGTTTCGGACGCGATGGCGGCGACCCGTTCCGCCCGGCCCTCCTCCGGCACCGCGACGTCGAACCGGGCCTCGAACAGCCGCACCAGGGCGGCCGCGATCGGGGAGTTGAACAGCACGGTGTTCTCGATGTACTCCTGCGAGTACGGCGTCCCGACTTGGCGGAGGTAACGCGAGTACGCGCGCAGCGTCGCCGCCTGGCGCCAGGTCAGCCCTCCGCGGAGCACGAGACCGTTGAAGCCGTCGACCTCGGCGTTGCCTTCCCAGGCCGCGCGGAACGCCTCCTGGAAACGGTCGCGCATCTCGCGCAGGGCCGCCTCGTCGGCGAAGTTCTCGAGCACCGCCGGGTCGACTCGCAGCCCGAAGTCGTAGATCCAGCCACGCGATCCGTCGGTGCGCGTGACTTCGTACGGGCGCTGGTCGACGACCTCGACGTCCATCTTCTGCAGCATGGGCAGCAGCTCGGACAGCGTCACGCCCTCGCCGGTCAGGAACAGCTTGAACCGGCGCCTGCCAGGGGCCGCCCCGGCGGGTACGTAGAACGACATCGCGATGTCGTCGGTGCCGGTGAGGGCGTCCAGCCTGCGGAAGTCTTCCAGCCCGGTCGCTGCGTCGAAGTGCTCCTTGTAGGCCTCGGGCAGCGCCTCGGCGAAGCGCACCCCGAGCTGATACGCCGTCTCGTCGCGGTGCCCGTCGCGCTGCCCGGTGGCGACCCGCTCGCTGTGGATCGCTTCGATGAGCCGGTCCTCCCAGCCACGCACGGCGTCGCTGAGGAGTTCCTGGATGCGGGCGACGTCCGGCTCGACCATCCGCTCCGGATCGGTGTGCACGGTGAAGTGCACCTGCGCGAACATCGTCTCCCCCAGCCGGACCGCGAACTCGACGCTGTTCGCGTCGAGCTCGGTGCGCAGCACCTCTTGCATCGCCTGCCGCGACTTCGTGGTGTAGCGATCCCTCGGCACGAACACCACGCAGGAGTAGAAACGGCCGTACGGGTCGCGGCGCAGGAAGGCGCGCAGCCTGCGGCGGTCGGCCAGCGAGATGGCACCGGTGGCCGTCGCGTACAGCGAGTCGACGTCGGTGGAGAACAGCTCCGCGCGCGGCCAGCTCTGCAGCACTTCGAGCATCTCCTGGCCGGAGTGCGATTCGAGCGGGAAGCCCGCACGGTGGATGACGTCTCGCACCATGCGCTCGACGACGGGGATGTCGAGCACGTCCTCGTGCAGCGCCGAGGTGGTGAACATGCCGAGGAAGCGGTGTTCGCCGTTGACCTCACCCTGCGCGTCGAAGGTCTTGACACCGATGTAGTACGGGTGCACCGGACGGTGCACTGTGGACGGTGCGCTGGCAGGTGTGAGCACCAGCAGGGTGCGGGCGAGCGCGGTCTCGGCCATGTCGGGGCCCCTGGTGAGGCTGCGCGCCGCAAGGCTGTCCTGGCGGAGCACGCCGAGCCCGGAAGCCAGGACCGCACGCAGCGCGGGCTCGCTTTCCGCCGCGGGCGCTTCGGAGTCCTCGGTGATGACCTCGTAACGCCGGTAGCCGAGGAAGGTGAAGTGGCCGCGGACCAGCCAGCGCAGCAGGGCCTTGCCGTCCTCGAGTTCTTCGGCGGGCAGCCCGGGGGGATCCGCCTGCAGTTCCTCGGCGATGGCGAGCGCGGTGGCCGACATCTTCTCGGTGTCCTCGACGACCTCACGGACGTCGTTGATCACCGAGTGCAGCCGGTTCTCCATCTCGACGGCGCGCTCGGTATCGGTCAGCCGGTCCAGCTCGACATAGATCCAGGACTCGGTCGCCGCGCCTTCCGGCGGTTCGGCCGCGTCGGCGGTGGGGTGGATCTCCTGCAGGGCACCTGTGACGTCGCGGGAGACCACGAAGATCGGATGCACGATGCGCTGCACGTCGATTCCGCTGCGCGCGAACTTGGCCGCGACGCTGTCGACGAGAAAGGGCATGTCGTCGGTGACGATCTGCACCACGGTGGCGTCGCTGGACCAGCCGTTCTCGGCCTCGGTCGGGTCACCGATCCAGACCGCGGGACGCCCCGGCGTCCGCTGCTCCGCCAGCACCTTGTGGGAGCGCACCGCGCCCACGAGATCTACCGGGTCGTCATCGACGATGTCTTCCGGCGGAACGTGGCGGAAATAGACCCGGACCAGGTCGCCGATCTCCGGCGCGAGACCGGCGGCCTGCTCGACGAGGTGGTCCCGCTGAGCTTCCAGCGCATCCACGTCGGCGGGCCTGCTCACCACCCGGTTCGAGCTGTTCACAGCGGTCATGTCCCACTTCCCCAATCGCTTCGCGCCGCATTGCGCCGACCATCACTCACCCTAGCTCGCACGGCCTCCGCTGTCGTACGGGAACTGCGGTGGCCACGATCGATGCTGTGGTTAAGATCAGGGGCTGCCCGGCGCGAGCCCGAGGGGAGATCGGGCGAGTCAGGCCTCGCCGCGATGCTTGCCGCTGATGGGATTGTCGCCGTTGATGACGCGACCATTGGTCCCGGTCGATGACACGCTGCCCGTGCCGCCCGCGTTGGCGCGCTCGTGACGGCGGATCCGGGGCCTGGGTGTCACCGGTTCGTCGTCATCGCCGTCGGTCCAGTTGCTGAACACCGCGAGCAGGCTGTCCATCTCCTTGATGGGGCGCACCTCGGCCATCGGGGCTTCCGGTTCCTCGTCCTCCGCCACCGGCTCGGCGGCCGGCGCCTCAGCTACCTCCGTCATGGCAGGCGACTCGAACGCGGGCGGCTCGGAGATGGGCGCGGCAACCGCCTGCGCCTCGTGAGCGGGCTCAGCCGGCGGCTCGTGAGCGGACTCGGGCGGCCCGACCACTTCGGCCGGTTCGGGCTGGTGTGCCTGCTCGGCTTCCTCCGGAGCGCGCCGCCGGCCACCGGCGCCGATGGTGACGCCAAGGCGTTCCAGCACCGACCGCGCCGACGGGGCGGCCTCCGAGCGGTGCCGCGAACCGGTATCGGGATCGGCAGCACGCCGCTTTCCGGCGGGCGCCTCGTCGGACTCCGGCGTCGCGGATGCCGCGGGCTCGTCAGGTGTCTCAGGCTCAGCAGGTGTCTCAGATTCGACGGGTGTCTCAGCCTCGGCAGGTTGAGCCACGGGCGCATACGCCGCCTCGGGGGCCGCGTGCGCGGCCGCACCGTGCCGGCCGGTGCGCTCGTGCTTGACCGGCTCGGGTTGAGCGAACGGCATCGTCACCTCCGCAGGCGACGGGGCGGGGACTGGGGCCGGAGCGATGGTCTCGGCCAGGGCGGTCTGGGACGGGACGCCACCGCCGTGGTCATGCTCGGCGAGCGCCCGGCGAAGCTGTACGACGGGTTGCTCTCCCCTGCCGAACTCGCCCGTCAGCAAGCTCAGGGCTTGCCTGCGCGTGCGGCCGTAGGCATGCTCGTCCGCCCGCGCTTCCTGCAGGCACTTGATCGCCTCCGACGGGCGGCGCAGGTCTTCCTCGATGTGCGCCAGGTCGAGCCACAGCCGCGCGCTCAACGGGCGCAGCTCGTGCCGCTGCGTGGCGTGCAGGGCGTCCCGGATGACCCTGCCCGCCGCATCGGCCGATCCGGCAGGCAGGTAGATCCTGGTGGCCACCGCGAGGCGAAGCCACGCCATCGGCGCGATGGCCGCCGCCCGAGCGGGCACGGCGAGCAGGGGCTTCGCGATCACCTCCGCTTCCTCGGGCGACCCGCGATCCAGCAGCGCGCACACGAGTTCGAGCGAGAGACGCACACGCAACTGCATGCCGTCGGCGACGGGGTTGTCCGCCGCGTCGAGCAGCGCCAGCCCGCGTTCGGCCGAGTCGATCGAGGCGGCGATGTCCCCGTGACGGCGCAGGTGCGCGGCCGCCCTCGCCCGGACCAGGGCACGCAGTGCCGGGCGATCGTCCTCCGCTATCGACGGCGCGGATGTGGCGAGCGCATCGGCCTCTTCGAGCGCCCGATCGAGCATTCCCCGGCGCCCGAGCGATGCCATGCAGCCGACGAACTGCAGCAGCGCCGCGATCCGGGACATCGCAGGGGCCTGTTCGGCGGTGAGCACCGGCCGTAACGCGGCGAGCCCGGTCAGCGGCACTCCGACGCCCCGCGCGCAGAGGGCCAGCTCGATACGCATCCGCGCCGCGAGGTCGGCATGGCCGTCCGCTTCCGCGGTGCGCAGTACGACGACCGCGCGGTGCACCATGTTCGCCCGGTGGCCCAGGCGTACGCGTGCCGAAACCGACAGCCCTTCGGCGTAGACCCACAACTGGTCGGACCCGGCTGCTTCGGCGAGCGCCGCGGCTCGCTCGCCGAACACCATCGCCAGCTCGGGTGCCGCTAGCAGCAGCCGCTTGCCATGCTCCAGCAAAGCTTCGGCGGGGTCTCCCGCCGGCACGGTCGCGGCCGAACGGCCGTGTCGGCGACCCTGCTTGCTGTGCGCGCTGGCTGCCACGAACCCTCCGCTGGTTTGTCCGGAACCGATCGCACTTGTCTCAGTCGCGGGTCAGCTTCCGATGAGTCACCCGGTGGGGCCTCGCGGCCTCGGCACCAAGCCGGTCGATCTTATTCCTCTCGTAGCCCTCGAAGTTCCCTTCGAACCAGAACCATTGCGCGGGATTCTCGTCTGTTCCTTCCCACGACAGAATGTGGGTGGCCACCCGGTCGAGGAACCAGCGATCGTGCGAGATGACCACGGCGCAGCCGGGGAACTGTTCCAGCGCGTTTTCGAGCGAGCCGAGCGTCTCGACGTCCAGGTCGTTGGTCGGCTCGTCGAGCAGGATCAGGTTCCCGCCCTGTTTCAGCGTCAGCGCGAGATTGAGGCGGTTGCGCTCGCCGCCGGAGAGCACCCCGGCTGGCTTCTGCTGATCGGGACCCTTGAAGCCGAACGCGCCGACATAGGCGCGGGAGGGCATCTCGGTCTGGCCGACGTGGATGTAGTCGAGGCCGTCGGAGACGACCTGCCACACCGTCTTGTCGGGGTCGATCCCGGCGCGCGTCTGATCCACATAGGACAGCTTGACGGTGTCGCCGATCTTGACCTTGCCGGAGTCCGCCTCCTCGAGGCCGACGACGGTCTTGAACAGCGTGGTCTTACCGACACCGTTCGGACCGATCACGCCGACGATGCCGTTGCGTGGCAGGTTGAACGACAGCCCGTCGATGAGCAGGCCGCGCTCATCGAATCCCTTAGCCAGATCCTCGACCTCGACGACGACATTGCCGAGCCGGGGACCAGGCGGGATCTGGATCTCTTCGAAGTCGAGCTTGCGGGTCCGCTCGGCCTCGTTGGCCATCTCCTCGTAGCGATCGAGCCGGGAACGGGACTTGGTCTGGCGCGCCTTGGCGTTGGACCGGACCCACTCGAGCTCGTTCTTCAGCCGCCTGGCGAGCTTGGCGTCCTTCTTGCCCTGCACCTCGAGGCGTTCACGCTTCTTTTCGAGGTAGGTCGAATAGTTGCCCTCGTAGCCGACCACGCGGCCCCGGTCGAGCTCCATGATCCACTGGGCCACGTTGTCCAGGAAGTACCGGTCGTGGGTGACGGCGAGGACAGCGCCCGGGTAGGACGCGAGGAACTGCTCGAGCCACAGCACACTCTCGGCGTCGAGGTGGTTGGTCGGCTCGTCGAGCAGCAGCAGGTCGGGCTTGGACAGCAGCAGCTTGCACAGCGCCACCCGCCTGCGCTCACCACCGGAAAGGTGGGTCACCGCCTCTTCGGGGTCGGGGCAGCGCAGCGCGTCCATCGCCTGCTCGAGCTGGGAGTCGAGCTCCCAGGCGTCGGCATGGTCGAGGTCTTCCTGCAGCTTGCCCATCTCTTCCATGAGCGCATCGCTGTAGTCGGTGGCGAGCAGCTCGGCGATCTCGTTGAACCGGTCGAGCTTGACCTTGATCTCGCCGAGACCTTCCTCGACGTTGCCGCGCACGGTCTTGTCCTCGGTCAGCGGCGGCTCCTGCATCAGGATGCCGACGCTCGCACCCGGCTGGATGAACGCCTCGCCGTTACTCGGCTGGTCGAGCCCGGCCATGATCTTGAGGACGGTGGACTTGCCCGCTCCGTTCGGACCGACGACGCCGATCTTCGCGCCGGGGTAGAATGCGGTGCTGACGTCGTCGAGGATGACTTTGTCCCCGACGGTCTTGCGCACCTTCTTCATGGTGTAAATGAACTCGGCCATGGCTGACGATGGTAGAGCTGTCCCATCAGGGCCCTGACGCCGGTCGGCAACTCCACCCGTGGTACGACTCCCGGGCTAGGCCAACCGAACCAACCCCTAACGTGTGACCAGCGTTCACTACGCGCGGTGTCGCCGACTTCCGCCGCGCGTGATGTCGTCGCGGTCCGTTATGCGGCGGTGACGGACGTCTCACCAACCGGGTTGCCACCGCCGCGAACCCGCCGCACGTCCGCGATGGCGCGAGCCAGATTAGGCCCGACGGCGTAGGCGTCGAGCTCGGTGGTGTATCTCGTCTTGCCGCCGTCCTCGTACTCCCTGGTGCGCAGCCTGCCGGAGATCATAACGTCATCGCCCTTGCGCAAGGACTGCCACACGTGGCGCGCGAGCTTGCGCCAGCAGGTCACCCACACCGAGAACCGGCGGCCGTCGACCCATTCACCCGTCGATTTGTCGAACCGCCGCTCGGTGCTGATGACGAGGAACCCCAGGCTCTCACCGCCGTCGGCGAGCTCGCGCCGCTCTGGTTCGGTCACGATCCTGCCGTTGACGTTGACATACGTTTCGCCGATCGCCATGGCTGCCGCACTCCCTTAGTCGCCGGAAAATCACTGCTTCCAGGGTGTGGCACAACCGGCCTCCGATCGGGCCTCGCGGCAAATCTGTGGACAACTTCCCTGCCGTGGATAACTGGCCGCCAGTGATTCCAGCCGCGCTGAAAGACGCTTTCAGTCCGTTCGACGGACTGAAAGCGCCACTCACTCCATCCAGTGGACTGAAAGCGTCTTTCAGCGCACGGGCCAGCACGGTCGCAGCTCGGCTCGCCACGGCGGGGTCAGCTTCGCGGGTCGCTACCCTGGTCGGCGAGTTGCTTGAGCATCGCGTTGTATGCGGCCAAATCGTCCTCGCCGCCCGCGGCGGCTTTGCGGTCCATGCGGCGTCCCGCTCGCTCGTCGGCCTGCGCCCACTGCACCATCAGCGCGATCAGAACGAGCAGCGCTGGCAGTTCGCCGGAGGCCCACGCGATGCCGCCGCCGAGGTTCTGGTCGGTGAGCAGGTCACCGACCCAGGGCAGGTCCAGCGAACGGTAGAAGTCCTCGGCGATCACCGTCTGCGAATTCATCAGGATCACCCCGAAGAACGCGTGGAAGGGCATGGCGGCGAACATCAGCCCGAGCCTGCCGAGCGGCGGCAACCTGCGGGGCGCGGGATCGACGCCGATGAGCGGCCAGAAGAACACGTAGCCGACGAGCAGGAAATGGGCGTTCATCGCCAGGTGCGCCCAGTGGTAATACAGCGCGGCGTCGAACAACCCCGAGAAGTACAGCGCGTAGAACGAGCCGACGAACAGCGCCAGCGCGACGATCGGATGCGTCAGCGCGCGCGATATCGGTGAGCGCACGAACGCGAGCAGCCATTCACGCATCCCCGGCGGCGAGGCTTTACCCGCGGGCGGCAGCGCACGCAACGCGAGCGTCACCGCTCCTCCGAGCACCAGCAGGACCGGCGCGACCATGGACAGCAGCATGTGCGCGCCCATGTGCACGCTGAACATCGCGGGCGAGTAAGCGCCGACTCCCGAGGACGTCGCGATCAGGATGGTGGCGCAGCCGGCGAGCCAGGCGACGGTCCGCCCGACGGGCCAGGCGTCACCGCGGCGACGCAGTTTGCGCACTCCGACGAGGTAGAGCACCGCGAGGCCGATGGCGGCGGTGCCGTAGATCAGGTCGAACCGCCAGTCGAACAGCAGCCGCACCACGCTCGGCGCGCCGTCGAGGTCGTAGCCGATGAGTAACTCGGTGCGGCTCGGTCCGGCTGCGGCCTCGCCCGGCGGGGGTGTGCGCGCCAGGGCCGCCGCGATGCCGAAGGTGACGAACATGATGAGCACCTCGACACCGGCAAGCTGCATGAGCGTGCCTTTGCTGCCGCGCTCGGCGAGCCTGCGGACGCCGCGGGTGCGTTGCTGCTGCCCGAACACCCCGAGCACACCGAGCGCGGTGATCTTGGCGACAACCAGCAGCCCGTAGTCGGTGGTGAGCACGTCGGACGGTGGCAGGCGGACCAGCGCGTTCACGACGCCGGAGGCGGCCATCGCGATCCAGCAGCCCAGCGCGAGGCGGGAAAAGCGCCTGGCCGCCAGCGGCAGGTCAGGCCCTGCCCGCCGCCCGAGCGCCACCAGGGCGATCAAGCCGCCGACCCAGAGCGCGGCCGCGAGAAGGTGAATGAGCAAGCTGTTGGTGGCGACGTCGTGCGAGCCGCCGGTCGCCGAGTGCCCGGTGACCGCGACCGGTACCAGCCCGCCGACCGAGACGAAGAACAGCACAGCCGTCCATCCCCAGGACAGCACCAGCCGGCAGCCCAAGGCCAGCAGCAGCGCGGCGAAGGCGGTGAACAGCCACGCCTTCGGCTGCTCGACGGCGTCGATGAGTTGGACGAACACCTGTGGTTCGAGCAGATCCCCGACGGGCCGGCCCGACGCGTCGGCAGCTGAGAAGAAGACCGATGCCACGCACGCGATGAACCAGGCCCAGGCCGCGACGCCCGCCGTGGAAAGCGCGGCGTAGCCGTCCGCGGCCAGCGTGCCAGAGCGCTGTGGCGGCACGAGGAAGGCAGCGAGCAACAGGGATCCGATGGTGACGACGGCGGCGATCTCGGCGAGGACGCGCGCGACGGTGACGCCGTAGCTGGTCACGACGCCGGGGCCAGAGATCCCTTCGATCGCCTCCCCCGCGGCGCCGGTCAGCGCGACCAACAGTACCGCGACCAGTACCGACAGCGCGGTGCCGAAAACCAGCATGGGTAATACCCCGGCCGGACGCCGTGGAGCGGTGTTCGGGGTCACATCGGCCGAT
>WHSS01000026.1 GCA_009379975.1 Actinophytocola sp. | reverse complement strand
GAGCGGATGACGGGAATCGAACCCGCGTATTCAGCTTGGGAAGCTGATGTTCTACCATTGAACTACATCCGCAAGGCGCCGTTCAGCATACACAGAGCGTCGTCGCGATGTCTCGGAGACCCTCACCTCACCTTGAGTTCTTGACGTCGGCCCGTCAAGTGACAACACTTGTTGTCTAAGGCTGCGCACTGCCAACGACGGTAGGTGAGGTTGATGAGCGAGCACGAACGTCTGCCCGACCCGGAGCTGTTCACCAACGGTCCGCTTCGGCTGGCCGCCCGGCTGTTCCGGGCGGGTGACCTGCGTGCGGATCCCGCGCAGCACAACCGGCTACGCCGGTTCGCGCAGGCCGATGATCCGCTGGCGGACGGGCTGGTCGAGATGATCAAGTCAATGCCCCGCGGTGCCGGGCGTGCGCTGTTCGAGCAGGCGCTCGAAGGCGGCATCGAGTCCGTCGAGGACCCGTCCGAAGCCCTCACGGACTTCTTCCGCGACGTCGAGACCACCCCGTACTGGGTCGACTTCGACCGGATCGACCGCGGCGCTCGCAGCATCACCCGCACCGGTCTGCTCGGCATGTTCCCGCTCGGCGACATGTCGCTGATGGGCGGCTACCTGGCATCCAGGGCGGTCAAGACGCTGATCGGCACCGGCGACCTGGAGCACGCGGCCGCGCGGCGCTTGGCGGAGACCGCGAGCTGGTGGATCGACATCACCACGCCCGGCTCACTGCGCCCCGGCGGCGAGGGTGTCCGGTCCGCGTTGCGGATCCGGCTGGTGCACGCGTACGTACGCGACGCCATGAACCACCGCGACGACTGGGACTACGACGCGTGGGACCGCCCGGTCAACCAGGTGCAGACCGCGGGCACGCTACTGCTGTTCTCCCACGTCTTCCTGCTCGGCACCCAAGCGCTCGGCATCCGCTACAGCCAGCAGGAACGCGAAGACGTCATGCACCTGTGGCGCTACGTCGGCTGGTTGATGGGCGTCGACGACGAGCTGCTGCCGGGCAACGAAGCCGACGCCTGGCGGCTGCTGTGGCTGCTGGCGGCGACCGAGTTCATCCCCGACGAGGACTCCAAGCGCCTGGCCGGCGCGCTGCTCACGCAGAACGCCAACATCGGCCGTGGCCTCGGCCCGCTCAGCGGCGTAGTCGGAAGTGCGTCGGTGAGCCTGCACGCCGCGATCAGCCGCCTGCTCATCGGCAAGTCCAATGCCGACTTCCTCGAACTGCCCAACAACCCGCTCACCACCGCGGCCGTGTTCGGCATCGCGGCGGTCAACTTCGCCGCCGAGACCGCGCGCATGCGCCTGCCCGGCGCCACCCTGGTGCAGCAGAAGGTTGGCGCCTTCGCCCGTAGCCGTTACCTGGCGCAGGTGAGCAAGTTCCTCGACGTCGACCGCGGCTACTCCCGGCCGCTGACGAGGACCTCCTCTCGCACCGAAGGCGCGGCCTGAACCCGGGCCCGCTGGGTCCACACCACGCACGCGACGACCGCCACCGCGGCCACCAGTGTCATCGGGCCGACGTGCTCGCCGAGTAACAGCACCGACCACCCCAGCGTCAACAGTGGCTGCATGAGCTGCACCTGTCCGACCCTCGCGACGCCGCCGCGCGCCAGTCCCGCGTACCAGGCGAAGAACCCGAGGAACATCGACACCGTCGTGACGTAAGCAAACCCGAGCCACGCCGACCCGGAAACCCCGCTGAATCCGGTTTGGGCGGCGACCAGCGCCGTGACCGGAACCGTCAACGGCAACGCCAGAACCAGTGCCCAGCAAACCGTCTGCGGGCCACCGATCTCACGGGACAGCGCACCGCCTTCCGCGTACCCGAGACCGCAGAGAACCACTGCGGCGAGCAGGAACAGATCCGCATTGTTCAGGCCACCGCTGAGGCCACCGGTGGCCGCGATGAAGCCAAGCACTGTGACCATGCCCAGGCTGCTGGCCAGCCAAAACCCCGCGCGCGGCCGCTCGCCGGCACGGACGACGGCCCACACGGCCGTCGCCATCGGCAGGCACGCGATCACCACCGCGCCGTGGGCGGAGGTCTCCGTAACGAGGGCGAGCGATGTGAACGTCGGGAACCCGATGACGATGCCGAGGACGACCGCACCGAGCCGCCGCAGCTGACTCGGGCTGGGGCGAGCCGCGCCGATGAGCAGCAGGTAGCCGATCGCCAGCAGTCCGGCGCCCACTGCCCGGCCGAAGGACACGAACCACGGGTCGAGGCCGGCGACCGCCAACCTCGTTGCCGGCAGCGAAAAGCTGAACCCGACTACGCCGATCACGCCGAGCAGGACGCCGCCCGTTACCTTCGGCGACAGGATAACGTTACTCTCTACTCTCATGATCGAGGATAACGCACTAGGTCGTGTTATTCGAGAGCTCCGTGAGCTCGCCACTGCCGGACGGGCGGGCGACCGGCTGCCCTCGGTGCGAGATCTGATGGCGCGGCACCACGTCTCGCCCGTGACGGTCCAGACCGCGATCCGCCGCGTGGCCGCCGACGGAGTCGTGGAGGTGCGGCCGGGTCGCGGCAGCTTCATCGCAGCCCGGACCGAGTCGCGGCCACCGGACCTGTCCTGGCAATCCGTCGCGCTCGGCGCGGGCAGACGTGGCGAGGAAGCCCTGTCGACCCTGCTCGCGATGCATAAGCCGGAGACGATCGCCCTGTCCAGCGGGTACTTCGACGCGTCGCTGCAGCCGGCCTCCGCCCTCGGTGCGGCAATGGCCCGCGCCGCCCGGCGGCCGACCGCCTGGGAGCGCGGGCCGGTCGAGGGACGCTACGACCTGCGCGACTGGTTCGCGCGGGAAGCCGGTGGCGGATTGCGCGCCGGGGACATGACGGTGTGCTCGGGCGGCCAGGCCGCGCTGGCCACGGCGTTTCGTGGGCTCGCGGCGCCGGGGGACACCCTCCTCGTCGAGGCGCCGACCTACCTCGGCGCGATCGCGGTGGGTCGCGACGCCGGCCTTCGAGTCGTCCCCGTTCCCGCCGATACCGACGGTGTCAGGCCCGATCTCCTGGCGTCGGCCTTCGAGTCCACCGGGGCCCGGCTGTTCTACTGCCAGCCGCTGCACGCCAATCCGCACGGCGGCGTGCTGTCCCGCGAGCGCAGGGGCGAAGTGCTGCAGGCGGTGGCCGACGCCGGGGCGTTCCTCATCGAGGACGACTGGTCGCGCGGGCTGACGATCGACGGCGAGGCGCAGCGACCGCTCGCCGCCGACGACCAGGACGGCCACGTCGTCTACCTGCGCTCCCTGACGAAACTGGTCGCGCCCGGCCTCCGGGTGGCGGCCATCGGCGCTCGCGGCGTGGCCGGGGCGCGGCTGCGCACGGCTCGGGGACTCGCGGACCTATTCGTCGCCGGTCCGCTTCAGGACGCAGCCATCGACTTCCTGACGTCGCCCGCGTGGCGACGTCACCTGTCCGGCCTGCGCTCGGCGTTGCGAGTGCGGCGAGACGCGTTGTTCGACGCCCTGGAGCGGCATCTGCCCGAGTTGCGGCCCGCGACGGTGCCCAGCGGCGGCCTGCACGTCTGGCTCCAGTTACCCGACGGCGTCGACGAAGCCGAGGTCACCGTCGCGGCGGCCGCTCGAGACGTCGCGGTGTTCCCCGGCCGCCCGTGGTTCGCGGCAGAGCCCCCTGGCCAGCGACTGCGCTTGAGCTTCGGCGGAGCGCCAGCGGAGTTGTTCGACGAAGCGGTGCGACGGCTCGCGGACGCGCTGGCCGCGAGCTGAAAGACGCCCTCAGTCCGTTGGATGGACTGAAAGCGTCTTTCGCTCCGTTCAGTGGACTGAAGGCGTCTTTCAGCGCTCGCACGGTTAGGGTAAGCCCGTGCTCCTCAGTGACCGCGACCTCCGCAAAGAGCTCGAAGCAGGCCGCCTCGGCCTCGATCCGTTCGACGTCGAGATGCTCCAGCCGTCGAGCATCGACGTGCGGCTGGATCGGTACTTCCGGGTCTTCGTCAACACGAAATACACCCACATCGACCCGTCGCAGCAGCAGGACGAGCTGACGTCGCTGGTGGAGCAGGACGGCGACGACCCGTTCGTGCTGCATCCCGGGGAGTTCGTGCTCGGCTCGACGTTGGAGCAGGTCACGCTGCCCGACGACCTCGCGGGCAGGCTGGAAGGCAAGTCCTCGCTCGGCCGCCTCGGGCTGCTGACGCACTCGACGGCCGGCTTCATCGACCCCGGCTTCTCCGGGCACATCACGCTCGAGCTCTCCAACGTGGCGAACCTGCCCATCACGCTGTGGCCGGGCATGAAGATCGGCCAACTGTGCCTGTTCCGGCTCTCCAGCCCCGCCGAGTTCCCCTACGGCTCAGCCCAGGCGGGATCGAAGTACCAGGGCCAGCGCGGGCCGACCCCGAGCAGGGCGTACCAGAACTTCCACCGCACGGAGACCCGCCGCTGAGCCGTCAGGCGCTGGGAGTCGGCTCAGCGGGCTGACTACGCGGCTGCTGGACACCGGCCGACGCTGTGCCGGTGCTCCTGCCCGCCGCGGCCACCACGTAGAAGAACGCCCACAGGATCCACGCGGCGAACCAGACCACGCCGACGGTGACGTAGCCCGCGGTCCAGAGCCACTCCGGCACATCGGTCTTGCGCTCGCGCTGCAGCAACTCGTGTTCCGGCCCGAACGCCCGCGTGCCGGACTCCGCGGCGACCGCGGGGGCGTCGATCTCCGGGTCCAGCGGCATGTACACCGGTATGGCCGCCATCATGTTGTTGCCGGTGTGCAGCCGGATTCCGGTCTTCCAGCTCCCGTACACCGGCACCGACGCGGTCGAGCGGTATACGCCGTCGGCGCCCTTGACCATCGGCGTGTTGAAGAAGTCCCCGCCCTGCCACGACACCACGGACAACCAGTTCAGGTCGGCATCGGCGTCGGCGGGCTCCAGCTTCACGGCGAGCTTCGCCCAGCGCGGCTGCTCACCGGCGTTGAGGTCGCGATGCAGCTCACGGGCTGTGCTGGTCTCAGTCACCTGCAGCTCACCGCTGATCCCCGACGGGTCATCCGGCGGCACGACGACCCACATCACGCCGACCATGCCCAGCGCGCCCGCCAGCCCGAGCGCATGCGCCTTACGCCAGCGGGAGCCCGGCCGCGGCGTCGACACGGTGCGCGTGCCGATCTCGTCCAGCCGGTGCACCTGCCACACCGCGGCCAGCCCGGCGGCGACGGCGGCCACGGTGCCGAACACCATGAACTTGCCGATCATCGCCGCGGGCCAGCTCTGCGGCATGAACCACTGCGTCATCGGCCACTCGGCCAGCACACCCAGCGTGCCGACGGCCAGCCCGGACGCGGCGCCGAAGCGATACCCGCGCGCGGGCGGGATCACCGCGGCGACCAGTTCGACGAGCACGGCCGCGCCGAGGTAGGGCAGGAACGGCGACGGCGTCAGGTCGAACGGCACCACGACGACGTAGAGCAGCGAACGTAGCGCCAGGTAGACGGCGACGGCCAGCAGCGCGCCGCCCGCGCCGAACTTCATCCGCGCGTAGACGAACGCCCAGGTCGTCGCCAGCGACACCAGCACGACCTGGTTGAGGAACGGGAACTGCGGCACGCCGAGCTCGAACTCCATCAGGAACGCGGTGATCGTGGTGACCCAGATGCCACCGAGGAAGGCGCCCCAGAGTCGCCCGGCACGTCCGGCCGCACCCGGCGCGCCGACCTGCCGCGCCTCGGCCAGCAGCAGCATGATGCCGATCGGTGACAGCACCGCACCGCCGATCATCAGCACGTGCGTCGGCCCCCACTCGGTGACGTCCTGGCCGAAGAGCCGGTGCCACATGTCGTCGAGCGGGAAGCCCGCGACGCCGACGATGCCACAGGTCATGATCACGATCGCACCGAGCGGCACGCGCCAGGCGGGCCCGATCCGGAAGGTGCGCAGCGGCAACCGGCGGCGGGCGAGGGTCGCGCTGATCACGCCCGAGGCGAAGATGCCGAGCAGCGCGAAGTAGATCGGGTAGTGCGACGGGTTCGCCAGCGGGCCCTCGTCGCGGCCGATCTCCATGTGGATCGGCACGTCCCAGTACACCCCGATGCCGCCGGTGACACATGCCAGCAGCAGCAGGTAGATCGGCAGCCCCACCCAGCGCGGTAGCCCGTCGAGCTCGGCGACCTTGTCCGCGAGCCGCCCGAGCACGGTCGGTTTACCCGCTCGTTCCCGGATCACGAAGACCATCAACGGGATGATGACCGCGAAGGCCATGACGACGGCGATGATGACCTCGTCCAGGGCGGCGCCGCCTGCCGGCGGGGCCACTTGAGCGGTGGTGAACTGGGTGGGGTTCATGGTCGGGCTCACTCTCTCGTGGCGTCTATCGGTGTCGCTGCCGGGAGGGTGCTGCCAAGTCACTAACTATTACCGCAAGTTAGCGTTACTTCGCGTCACATGTACATACACGGTACATCACGTACCGGTAGACGCAAGAGAACCGGGGCAGTGGCGAGCGCCACTGCCCCGGATAGGTGAAGCAAGAGTCCTACTCGACCGGCACGGCTTCGCCGACCACCGGTTCTGGCGCAGGCTCGGGCGCAGGCTTCGGCGCCTGCGGCCGCTTGACGGCGGTGAGCAGCAACTGCGCCACGTCGACCACCTCGACGTTCTCGTTCGCCTGCTCCTCGTTCTTGCGCTGCGTCACGCCGTCGGTGAGCATCACGCGGCAGAACGGGCACCCGGTCGCGATCTTCGTCGCCGCGGTGCCGAGCGCCTCGTCCACCCGGTCGACGTTGATCCGCTTACCGATCCGCTCTTCCATCCACATCCGGGCGCCACCCGCACCGCAGCACATCGACCGGTCGCCGTGGCGCGGCATCTCGGTCAGCTCGACGCCGGACGCGCCGATCAGCTCGCGCGGCGCCTCGTAGACCTGGTTGTGACGGCCGAGGTAGCACGGGTCGTGATACGTGACGCCCTCGGCGATCGGCACGACCGGCACGAGCCGCTTCTCCCGCACCAGGCGGTTCAGCAGCTGGGTGTGGTGCACGACGTCGAACTGCCCGCCGAGCTCCGGGTACTCGTTGGCCATGGTGTTGAAGCAGTGCGCACAGGTCACCACGATCTTGCGCTTGCGCGGCTCGACGCCTTCGAAGACCGAGTTCAGCACCTCGACGTTCTGCTGGGCCAGCATCTGGAACAGGAACTCGTTGCCCGCGCGCCGCGCCGGGTCACCGGTGCAGCCCTCTTCGGAACCGAGCACCTGGTAGTCCACGCCTGCGATGTGCAGCAGCTCGGCAACGGCGCGGGTGGTCTTCTTCGCGCGGTCCTCGAAGGCACCGGCGCAGCCGACCCAGAACAGGTACTCCGTGTCGCCCCAGTCACCCTCGAACACCCGCACGTCGAAGTCGAGCTCCTCGGTCCACTGCAGGCGGTCCTTGGCGTTCTGGCCCCACGGGTTGCCCTTGTTCTCCAGGTTCTTGAACATCCCGCCCAGCTCGGTGGGGAAGCTCGACTCGATCATCACCTGGTAGCGGCGCATGTCCACGATGTGGTCGACGTGCTCGATGTCGACCGGGCACTGCTCGACACACGCCCCGCAGGAGGTGCAGGACCACAGCACCTCGGGGTCGATGACGCCGTTCTCTTCCGGGCCGCCGATCAGCGGACGCTCGGACTCGGCGAGCGCGAGGACGTCGACTCCGGCGTGCGTGTCTTCACCCTGCAAGCCGATCTCGGCGCCCATCATGTCCTTCTTGCCGCCGGCGAGCAGGTAAGGCGCCTTCGCGTAGGCGTGATCCCGCAGCTGGGTGATGAGCAGCTTGGGCGAGAGCGGCTTGCCGGTGTTCCACGCGGGGCATTGCGACTGGCAGCGGCCGCACTCGGTGCACGTGGTGAAGTCGAGCCAGCCCTTCCAGGAGAAGTCCTCGACCTGGCCGACGCCGAAGACGTCCTTCTCCGGGTCGGCCTCGTCGAAGTCGAGCGGCTTGCCGTCGCTCATCATCGGCTTGAGCCTGCCCAGCGCCTGGCCGCCGTCGTCCTCGCGCTTGAAGTAGATGTTGAAGAACGCGCTGAACCGGTGCCAGGCCACGCCCATCGTCATGTTGCGGCCGACAACGACGACCCACACCATCGCGCCCATCAGCTTGATGAACGCCATCACGACGACCCAGCTGGTGCTGGTCGGCAGGATTTCGGCGAGCGGGGCGGTGACGAAGCTGGTCCACAGCGGCTGCGTCTCCAGGCCGCTGGCGAGCTTGAACGCCTTCACGCCGAGGATGCCCAGCCCCTCGATGACCACCACAGCTTCGACGAAGTAGGCCTGGCCGAAGTTGGAGCCCGCGAAGCGCGACATGCGGTCGGCCCGGCGCGGGTGGTTGAGCTGCCGGATGACGGCGAGCGCGACGCCGCCGGCCACAGTGCCGAGGCCGAGCAGTTCGATGGCCAGACTCCACAGCGACCAGCCGCCGATGATCGGCCAGTGAAAGCTCGGCACGAACACCTCGCCGTAGGCCTCGAACAGCACCGCGGAACCGATCAGGAAGCCCCACATCACGAGCCAGTGCCACGGCCCGACGTGCCGCAGCTTGTTCATCCTGGTGTGGGCGGCGAACTCCTTGATCAGGGTGGTCATGCGCGGCACGAACGGCCCATTGCGGGTGTTGTCGGGCTGGCCGAGGCGGATGGTGCGCACCATCCGGAGGACCGTCGCGACGAACATGCTCCACGCGACGATGCTGAACAGGACGGCGATTCCGCCGAGCGTGAGCTCAAGCGCACCCATGGGCCGGGCCTTTCCGTGGGACGTGATGGCTGGCAGCGGGCTGCTGCCTACTGATGAGTAGCTGATGCCCGGCACCCGTGTCCCGCCGATGTGTTCTACAACTCGCTGTGAACCTGGACCATCGTGCAGGTAGATTGGACGGCATGATTCCATACCTGCTGCTCGCCCTCGCGATCGTGTTCGAGGTTGTCGCCACGAGCATGCTCAAGCTGGCCGAAGGCTTCACCAAACCATGGCCGTCCCTCGTGGTCGTCCTCGGCTACGGCCTGGCGATCTGGCTCCTCGCGGTGGTGCTCAAGCTGGGCGTGCCGGTCGGGGTGGCCTACGCGATCTGGGCCGCGTTCGGCATCGCGCTGGTCGCGGCCGTCGGCGTGGTGTTCTTCTCCGAGCACGTGACGATGACCATGGTGAGCGGACTCGGGCTGATCGTGGCAGGCGTCGTGGTCCTCGAACTGGGGCGGGCGACGTCGTGATGTTGTCATGAGGTCGCAGGCAGACGGCAGGAAAGTGCGCGGCGAGCGGCGGCGTACCGAGATCATCGAAGCCACGCTGCGGGTCATCGAGCGGGACGGCGTGGCAGGCGTGACGCACCGGACGGTCGCGCGGGAGGCGGGCGTGCCGACCTCGTCAATCACCTACCACTACGCCACGCTCGACGACCTGCTCATCGCGACGCTGATCTCCTGCGCGCGCGACATGGCCACCGAGGTGTACTGGATGATCGATCGCGCCCGCTCGCGCGAGGGCTTGCGGCGGTCTTCGGACTCCACGATGGGCGGCCCCAGCGCCGCCGACGAGGTCTCCGCGCTGCTCGCCGAGGCGCTCGGCCCCCGGCGCGGCCGGACCATGGCCGAGTACGAGTTGTACCTGCTCGCCTCCCGCAGGCCCGCGCTGCGTCCCGCCGCCCGGAGGTGGCTTGACGTGCTCACGTCCATGGTCCGGCACGACGACGAGGTCGCGTTCCGGGTGTTCCTCGCGGGCATCGACGGCCTGCTGATCCAGGGGCTGATCGACGACGAGCCGCCGAGCGCGGCCGAACTGCTGCCGGCCGTCGAATACCTGCTCAAGCCTCGGTGAAGCGGTCAGCCCTTGTTCTCGTAGACCGGGGTGAGCGTCGCCCTCGCCACGGTGACGCCGAACATGTTGAAGCCGAGGAACGCCGGGGTGGCGTTCTCGTCCACGTCGAGCGACTCCACGTTCAGCGCGTGCACCGCGAAGATGTAGCGGTGCGTGCCGTGCCCCGGCGGCGGCGCCGCGCCGAGGAACTGCCTGACCCCGCCGTCGCCCTTGAGCGTGACGGCGCCCGGTGGCAGCCCGGAGCCGCTCGAGTCGCCGGCACCGGAGGGCAGTTCGGTGGTCGACGCCGGGATGTTGAACACCGCCCAATGCCAGAACCCGCTGCCGGTCGGCGCGTCCGGGTCGAAGCAGGTCACCGCGAAGCTCTTGGTCGAGGCGGGGAAGTCCTCCCACGCCAGTTGCGGCGAGCGGTCCTCGCCGCCCGCGCCGAAGATGCCGGACAGGTGCGGGGTCGCGAGCGTCTCGCCCTCCGCGATGTCGTTGCTGCGCAGTGTGAAGCCCGGCGCCGCGGGCAAGGAGTCGTACGGGTTCGGTGCTTGCGTCATTTCTCCTCCGAGGGAAGTGGAGCGCGTGGGATTGTGAGGTTAGTAGCGTCGGCAAGAGGCGACTGCCCGAGCCGGTCGATGTCAAACATCAGGGTAGGAACCAGGGTTGTCCCGGATGTCCTCTTCACTCCGATCTCCGTAACGTTCTCTTGCACGGACACTCGAAGGGGACGGTGGACAGTGGCACGAACAGTCAGGGCGATCGCCGGGGGTAGCACTCATCGGAGCCGGTGCCGCGATGGCGACCGGATGGTGGTGGCCTTCCACCGCGTCTGCCACGGCGACGTTGCGCGAAGAAGTCCGGACGGTGAAGATCGACGACGACTCGGGCGACGTCAGCATCCGGGTGGGCGAGGGGGAGACCACTACGGTTCACCAGCGCATCCACTACAACTGGAGTCAGCCGGACGAGGAAGATGTGTTCTCGCTCGAGGACGACGTCCTGGTACTGACGGACTGCGGCTGGCAATGCGACGTTGACTACGAGGTGGTCGTACCGCGGGGGACCGCCGTGCAGGGCCAGGTGAACTCCGGTGACATCGACCTGACCGTGCCGGATGGGACCTACCGGGTCGACGGCGAATCGAACTCTGGTGAGCGCTGAAAGACGCTTTCAGTCCACTGGGTGGAGCGAAAGACGCTTTCAGTCCGTTCAACGGACTGAAAGCGTCTTTCAGCGCGCGGGGCCAGCACGGTGGGAACTCGCACCTAGGCGCACCCGTTAAGGTTGAGTGTGATTCACTCAAGTCTGAGTTGCCCCGGGGCGCGGCTCCGGGATAAGAGTTGAGTCAGAGCCGCTCAATACGGAGCGGAGTCCCATAGACATCTAGGAGGAGTTCCCATGGCGCGAGCGGTCGGCATCGACCTCGGCACGACCAACTCGGTCGTCGCTGTCCTGGAGGGTGGCGAGCCGACGGTCATCGCCAACTCCGAGGGTTCCCGTACCACCCCGTCCATCGTGGCCTTCGCCAAGAACGGCGAGGTCCTCACCGGTCAGCCAGCCAAGAACCAGGCCGTCACCAACGTGGACCGCACCATCCGGTCCATCAAGCGGCATATGGGCGAGGACTGGAAGACCGAGATCGACGGCAAGACCTACACCGCGCAGGAGATCAGCGCCCGCGTGCTGATGAAGCTCAAGCGCGACGCGGAAGCCTACCTCGGCGAGGAGATCACCGACGCGGTCATCACCGTCCCCGCCTACTTCGAAGACGCCCAGCGTCAGGCCACCAAAGAAGCGGGCCAGATCGCAGGCATGAACGTGCTGCGCATTGTCAACGAGCCGACGTCGGCCGCGCTGGCCTACGGCCTGGACAAGGGCGAGAAGGAGCAGACCATCCTGGTCTTCGACCTCGGTGGCGGCACCTTCGACGTCTCGCTGCTCGAGCTCGGCGAAGGCGTGGTCGAGGTCCGCGCGACCTCCGGTGACAACCACCTCGGTGGTGACGACTGGGACGAGCGGATCGTGACCTGGCTGGTCGACAAGTTCAAGGCATCGCAGGGCATCGACCTGACCAAGGACCGGATGGCACTGCAGCGCATCAAGGAAGCGGCCGAGAAGGCCAAGATCGAGCTGTCCAGCTCGTCGAGCGCCAACATCAACCTGCCCTACATCACCGTCGACTCGGACAAGAACCCGCTGTTCCTCGACGAGACGCTGTCCCGCGCCGAGTTCCAGCGGATCACCTCCGACCTGCTCGACCGGACCAAGGCGCCGTTCCACAGCGTCATCAAGGACGCGGGCATCTCGCTGTCCGAGATCGAGCACGTGGTGCTCGTCGGCGGCTCGACCCGGATGCCCGCGGTGTCCGAGCTGGTCAAGGAGCTCACCGGCGGCAAGGAGCCGAACAAGGGCGTTAACCCGGACGAGGTCGTGGCCATCGGCGCCGCGCTGCAGGCCGGTGTGCTCAAGGGTGAGGTCAAGGACGTCCTGCTGCTGGACGTGACGCCCCTTTCGCTCGGTATCGAGACCAAGGGCGGGGTGTTCACCAAGCTCATCGAGCGCAACACCACGATCCCGACCAAGCGCAGCGAGATCTTCTCCACCGCGGACGACAACCAGCCGTCGGTGCAGATCCAGGTGTTCCAGGGTGAACGCGAGATCGCCGCGCAGAACAAGAAGCTCGGCATGTTCGAGCTGACCGGCATCCCGCCCGCACCCCGGGGCGTGCCGCAGGTCGAGGTCGCCTTCGACATCGACGCCAACGGCATCGTGCACGTCACGGCGAAGGATCTCGGCACCAACAAGGAGCAGTCGATGACCATCACCGGTGGCTCCGCGTTGCCGAAGGAGGACATCGACCGGATGGTCAAGGACGCCGAGGCCCACGCCGAGGAGGACCGCAAGCGCCGCGAAGAGGTCGAGACCCGCAACAACGCCGAGACCCTCGTCTACCAGACGGAGAAGTTCGTCAACGAAAACGACGAGAAGCTCCCGGACGAGGTCAAGACCAAGGTCAAGGCCGCCATCGACGAGGCGAACGAGGCGCTCAAGGGCACCGACGACACGGCCATCAAGTCGGCCATCGAGAAGCTCACCCAGGAGTCGCAGGCCATGGGCACCGCGCTTTACGCCGAGGCGGGCGCGCAGCAGGCGGGTGCGACCGGTGACGCCGGGGCGGCCGGGGCCGACGCAGGTGCCGCGGGCGCCGAGGACGTTGTCGACGCCGAGATCGTGGACGAAGACAAGACCGAGGACGACAAGAAGTGAGTGGAAACTACGACGAAAACCAGGACGTGCGGCCGGACGAGCCGGTGATCGTGCGGGATCGTCGCAAGATCGACCCGGAGACCGGTGAGCTGCGCAGGCCGGTCGCCGACAAGGCGCAGGAGGTGCCCGCTGCCGAAGCGGCGGCGGGCCCTCCCGCCGGGGAGACCCTTGTCGACGACGCGGTCGCCCCGGCCTCCGGCCTCGACAAGGAGCTCGCCGAGCGCACCGCCGATCTGCAACGCGTGCAGGCGGAGTACGCCAACTACCGCAAGCGCGTCGAGCGGGACCGGGTCGTGGTGGTCAACGGCGCGAAGGCGTCGGTGGCCGCCGAACTCCTGCCGTTGCTCGACGACATCGAGCGGGCCGAGGCGCACGGCGACCTCAACGGGGCGTTCAAGGCGGTAGCCGACAAGCTGCTCGCCGGGTTGCAGCGCTCCGGCCTCGAGGCGTTCGGCACCGAGGGCGAGCCCTTCGACCCGAGCGTGCACGAGGCGGTGCAGCACAGCACCTCACCCGAGGTGGCGGGCCCGACGGTGACCATGGTGATGCGGCGCGGCTACAAGTTCGGTGAGCGGGTGCTGCGCCCGGCGATGGTCGCGGTGACCGACCACGAGCCCACGCCGGAAGCCGCACCGGAGGTCATGGTCGACCCGGCAGAGCCCGCGGCTCCGCCGGCACGGCCACAGCAGGATGACAACGAGAGCAACTGACGTGAGGGAGGGGATGTCGTGCTGGTGGCACAATCGCGTCTTGCCGCTGGCGCGGCGATTCAGCTCTCGGGGGGTGCATCGTGAGCGCACGGGAGTGGATCGGTAAGGACTTCTATCGCGAACTGGGCGTCTCCTCCGACGCGCCGGTAGACGAAATCAAGAAGGCGTACCGGAAGCTGGCGCGGGAGAACCACCCCGACGCCAACCCCGGCGACGCCAAGGCCGAGGCGAAGTTCAAGGCGGTCTCGGAGGCGTACGGCGTGCTCTCCGACGCATCCAAGCGCAAGGAGTACGACGAAGCGCGCACCCTGTTCGGCGCCGGCGCCGGCGGTAGCTACGGCTTCCCCGGCGGCGGCCCCGGTGGTGCGGGCGGCGCCGGTGGTTTCGACTTCGGTGACCTCTTCGGCGCGGCCAACACCCAGGGCGGCGGGCTCGGGGGGCTCGGCGACATGCTGGGCGGCCTGTTCGGCCGACGCGGCGGCGCTACGGCGGGCACGAGTGCCGCACGACGCGGTTCCGACGTCGAGACCGAGATCCGCATCGACTTCACCGAGGCTGTCAAGGGTGCGACGTTACCGTTGCGGCTGTCCAGCCCGGCGAGCTGCACCACCTGCGGCGGCACCGGCGCCCGCCCGGGAACCTCGCCGCGCACTTGCATCACGTGCGGCGGCGCCGGCCTGATCAACAGCAGCCAAGGGGCGTTCGCGTTCTCCGAGCCGTGCCGTGACTGCCGTGGCCGCGGCGCGGTGATCGACGATCCGTGCCCGGAGTGCGGCGGCGACGGCATCAGCAGCCGGACCAGGACCATGACGGTGCGCATCCCGCCTGGCGTCGACAACGACCAGCGGATCCGGCTGGCGGGCCAGGGCGAGCCGGGCAAGGGCGGTGCGTCGGCGGGCGACCTGTACGTGCGAGTGCACGTCACGCCGCATCCGGTCTTCGGGCGCTCGGGTAACAACCTGACGCTGACCATGCCGGTGGAGTTCACCGAGCTCGCGCTGGGCACCACCCTCGCCGTGCCGACCCTCGACGGCAAGGTCTCGCTGAAGGTCCAGCCGGGCACCAGCAACGGCCGGGTGCTGCGGGTCCGTGGCAAGGGCATCGCCAAACGGGATGGCACGACCGGCGATCTGCTGGTTACCCTGCAAGTCACGGTGCCCGCGAGCCTCGACGACAAGGCCAAGGACGTCCTGACCGAATACGCCGAGAACATCCAGCAGCACGATCCACGGCCCGAGATCACCCGCATGCTGAAGGAGCGGTGATGGCTTTCAGATTCCCCGACGGCTTCGGCGCGATGCCGCGTGGCTCGAACGAGGACACCCCGGTGTTCGTCATCTCGGTCGCGGCGGAGCTCTCCGGCCTGCACGCGCAGACGTTGCGCTCCTACGACCGCATGGGTCTGGTGTCCCCTGGCAGGACGGCGGGTGGCGGCAGACGCTACTCGATGCGGGACATCGCGCTGCTGCGCGAGGTGCAGCGCCTCTCGCAGGAAGCCGGGGTCAACCTGGCTGGCATCAAGCGGATCATCGAGCTTGAGAGCGAGGTCGACGCGCTGCGCGGCCAGATCGCCGAGCTGACCGAGGAGATTTCCCGCGCGTACGCCGCCGCGGACCAGGCGGCCGCCGCGGTGCATCGCTCCTACCGCAAGGACCTGGTGCCGGTGCGCCAGCAGACCGCGCTGGTGGTGTGGCGGCCCAAGCGCTGACCTCCACGGCGCTCCGGCCCCCAGCTTTCGCTCGTGCGTGAAAGTCCTTGCCCGGGCAGCCTTCAGCACTCACGAGCCCCCCGGCTGGGGTCGTGAGTGCTGAAACATCCTGGGGCACCGACTTTCACGCACGACGGAGGCGGCCATCCTGGCAGTCGCCTCAGTCGGTAGAGAAAGAGTCATAGGAGATCTGGTCGAAGGTGGTACCCGCCACCAGCATCCGGGACACCGTCGAGCGGATCATCCCCGGCGAGCCGGACACCAGTACGTCGTGATCCCGCCACGCACCATGAGCCGTCACCACGTCGGCGAGGAGGCCCTTCTCGCCGCCTGCGGCGGAGCCGTCTTCGGTCACTGGTGTCACGGTCAACCACGGGTTGTGCGAGGCGAAGGACCGTAGCTCGTCCAAGTTGTACAGGTCTTCGTCGGTGCGGCCGCCGAAGAACAGCTGGACGCTGGGCCTGCTGCCCCGGCGCGCGAGTTCGTCCAGCACGGCACGCAGCGGTGCGACGCCGGTGCCTCCGGCAACCAGCAGCAGATCCCGGTCGGCCGCCCGGTTCGCCCACAGGTTGCCCAGTGGCGAGCCGAGCCGCCAAACGTCCTCCGCGTTGCTGTGGCTGACTAGCGCCCGGCTCACCCAGCCGCCGTCGACCGCGCGCACGTGGAAGTCGATGGTGTTGTCCTCGCGCGGCGCGTTGGCCGGGGACAGGTACCGCCAGAGCCGGGGCCGCTGCGGGCTCTCGATGCTGAGGTACTGGCCGGGGAAGTACGGCACGGGCTCGCTGGTCTGCACCCGGATGACCGCGGTGTCCCAGTCGAGCTTGATGTGCTCGACGACGCGAGCGTGCCACCACGCGGGGCCGTCATCGGCGTCGGAGCCCTGCTGCATGGCGCCCGCGATGATGGCGTACGCCTCGGCCCACGACCACTCGACTTCCTCGGTCCAGGCATCGCCCGAGTAGTGTTTGATAGCGGCGAGCAAGGCGGTGCCGACCGATTCGTAGTGCCGGTTGACGACATCGAACTTCCGGTGATCGCGGCCGAGTTGATGCAGGAACGGCTTCAGCTCCTGCGGCCGGTCGACCATCTGCACGATGTGCACCAGGGCGCGGAGCAGCCTGCTGCGCTGCACCTGCATGTTAGCCGGGAACAGGTTCCTGGTCTCCGGCGCGATGGTGAACAACACCGCGTAGAAGTGCTGTGCAACCGCCTCTGCTTGCGGCTCGATCTTGGCGAAGCTCTCCCGGATAATACGGACGATTCGCTCGGCGTCGCGCGGTTGCGCGACGCCGTCTTGCGGCTCGTCCGCTCCGTCGAGCGCGGCGTTCACAGTCATCTGCGGGATGTTTCTCCAGGTATGGCGATGAGGCGCGGACAGTCGTCAGACTGTGTAGACCGCGACGTCCCCGACAGCAGTGCCGTTGCCGAGCGTAGCCCGATTTTCCCAAAAGTGGCACAGATGTGGTTGGGCCAACTGGTGCAACTCCCCACGGTCGTGTCATCGCTGCACTCAGTAGTCAAGGATTGCGATCAATGGCTTAATTAGGTTCCGTTGGCGTGAGATTCGCCCACCCGGCGTGTCACAGTGGAGCGCCGACCCCGACATATCCCCGCCCATTGCTACCAACGCTTGGACTCTTTGGTGAAACATTCGCTCCGGCTCGCACGCATGTCCCGGATGGATCTGACGCCGAACCCCGCCGAAGACGAGGCGGCCACGCATGCGGACACCGTGTGGCGGGAGCCGACATCGACCGCGCGAACCCTGCCGATTGTGCCGGCCGAGCCGCCTGTGCCGAATGGGCAACCCGAGCCGCCGCTTGCCCCCGCGGACACCTGGCACGCGCCACCGGTGAGCTGGCGTTCGGTGCCGCCCGCCCCCGAACCCCCTGCCGGTGACGCGCTACCCGGCTCCGCGGGCGAGCACCTGCTGCAACTCGCCTACGGCAGCCGGACCAGGGCCGAGCGGTTCTACCAGGATCAGCTCTCCGGCAAGCTCAACGACGAGATGATCGACTTCGTTGGCCGGATGGAGATGGCCTTCATCGCGACCGCCGACGCGCACGGCGAGGCCGACTGCAGTCTCCGTGCGGGACCGCCGGGCTTCATCCAGGTGCTCGACGCCAACCACGTCGCCTACCCCGAGTACCGGGGCAACGGCGTCATGGCCAGCCTCGGCAACATCAGCGAGAACCCGCACGTCGGCATCATGCTGCTCGACTTCGTGCGAGACCGGATCGGGCTGCACATCAACGGCAAGGCGCGGATCGTCGAGGACGACGACCTGCGCGCCGAGCACGACTACCTGCCGGAAGAGACCGTGCGTGGCCGCATGCCGGAGCGCTGGGTGGTCGTTGAGATCGAAGAGGCCTACATCCACTGCCGCAAGCACATCCCCCGCATGCAGTACGCGGACGCGGACCAGGCCTGGGGCACCGACGATGTCAAGCGCAAGGGCGGCGACTACTTCGGTGTGAAGAAGGCGCGCAAGCAGGCAGCGGCCGAACTGCCCAGGAGGGCTATCACAAGTCAGTCGGCGGGGCCGCCCGAAGGGTGGTTCGCGCCGACTGACTGCAGGTGAGGCGGCAAGATCGGGTGACATGGAAGAAGTGAATAGCCGACTTAGGAATAAGACCCAGCGTGACGGCGGGTCAGTCCAGCGTGAACGGGTCGTAGGCGATCTGGTCCAGCGCGGTACCCGCCACGAGCATCCGCGAAACCGTCGCCTTGATCATGTGTGGCGACCCGGACACCAGCACGTCGTGCTTCGGCCAGGCGCCGCGCCTGGTCACCGCTTCCGCCAGCGTGCCATGCTCGGCGCCTGCCAAGCCGCCACCGCTCTCGATCACCGGGATCACGTTGAGCCAAGGGTTGACCGCGGCCAGCCCGCGCAGTTCGTCCATGTCGTAGAGGTCATCGCGGGTCCGGCCACCGAAGAACAGGTGGACCTTCGGGTTCTTACCCCATCGCGCGAGGTCGTCGACCAGCGCGCGCAGCGGCGCGAGACCGGTACCGCCGGCGACCATCACCACATCGCGGCCGGACTCCCGGTCGACGCTGAGCCTGCCCAGCGGTGGCCCGAGCCGCCAGACGTCGCCGCGTTGCGAGTGGCTGACGATCGCCCGGCTGACCCAACCGCCGTCAACCGCGCGCACGTGAAACTCGAGTGAGCCGTCCTGCCGGGGGGCATTGGCGGGCGAAAGGTACCGCCACAGCCGGGGGCGCTGCGGCACTTCGACGCTCATGTACTGGCCCGCCCGGTAGGCCACCGGCGCATCCGGCTCCACCCGGAGCAGCGCGAGGTCCCAGCTGAGCCTGCGATGCTCGGCCACGGTCGCGGTCAACCGCGCCGGGCTGGGGTCGGCGGCCGCCGCCTGTTGCATCGAACGGGCCACGATGGTGTAACCCTCCGCCCACGCGCGCTCGACCTCCGGGGTCCACGACGACCCGAGCCGCTCACGCAGCGCCGCCAGCATCGCGGTGCCGACCGCTTCGTAATGCCGGGTCTCGACGGCGTACTTGCGGTAATCCCGCCCGAGCTGGTTCAAGAACGGCACCAGGTCGTCCGGGCGGTCGACCATCTGCACGACGTGCGCGATCGCGCGCATCAGCTTGCCCCGGCGCACTTCGACGTTGATCGGGAACAGCTCGCGGGTGTCCGGTGCGAGCGTGAAGAGCAGGCCGTAGAACGTCTGCGACATCTCGGGCAGGTACGCCTCGGCCTGCGCCCAGGTCTCGGAAATCAGGCGCACCATGGCCGTGACGGCAGGGGGAGCTGTTCTAGCGGCTCCTCCGCGCGGCACGGGGCTTACGGCGTCGGGGCTCATGGGTCTCATACTCGGAGTTGACGGGAAAGATGCGGGAGTGCACCGGGTTGGGGCAGCGTAGCGGTAACGATAGCCGCTCATACGAAGAGATCCCGCCCGGTAGCATCGGGCGGGATCTCCTCTTACGGGTAGTCAGGCCGTGTCTGCCGACCTGGGTGGGTTACTTGACCTTCTCGATCTTGTGGACCTCGCCCGACCTGAGCATGCCCATGTAGGACTGGAGCTCACGCTTGACGACGGGCGCCAGCATGTAAAGCCCGATCACGTTGAAGATCGCTAGTAAGAACATCACCGCGTCGGTGAAGTCGATGACGCTCCCGAGGGTGAGCACCGAGCCGACGACGATGAAGAAGCAGTACACGAACTGGTACACGCGCTCGGCCGTCTTGCTCTTGCCGAACAGGTAGGTCCATGCCTTCTGCCCGTAGTACGCCCACGTGATCATCGTCGACACGGCGAACAGCAGGACCGCGAAGGCCAGCACGTACTCGAAGCCGGGCAGCGACTCCTCGAACGCACCCGAGGTGACCGAAACGCCGTCAAAGTCGTGAGCGCCGTCCGTAGCCAGCAGCTCGCGCTTGGAGTCAACCCAGTACGCCGGGTTGGCGATGATGATCGTCAGCGCCGTCATGGTGCAGATGATCACGGTGTCGACGAACGGCTCGAGCAGGGCGACCAGGCCCTCGGTCACCGGGTGCTTCGTCTTGACCGCCGCGTGCGCGATCGGAGCCGAGCCGAGGCCGGCCTCGTTGGAGAACGTCGCGCGCCGGAGGCCCTGGATGATCGCACCGATGATGCCACCTACGACACCTTCGCCGGTGAAGGCGCCGGAGAAGATCTGACCTATCGCGTCCGGGATCGCGGGCACGTTCGTCAGGATGACGATGAGGCAGGCCACGATGTAGAGCAGCGCCATCGACGGCACCAGCCTGCTGGTGACCGCGCCGATGGACTTGATGCCGCCCCAGATGATCGCGGCGACAAGCACCGCGAGCACGATCCCGAACACCAGCGCCGCACCGTCGTTGGCGAGGAAGCTGTCCTCGCCACCGGTGACGGACTGCAGCTGCGCACGCGACTGGTTGGCCTGGAACATGTTCCCGCCACCGATGCCGAACAGCAGGATGCAGACCGCGGCGCCACCGGCGAGGACCATCCCGACGATCTTCCCGGCGCTACCGGGGAGCTTCTCCTGGATGCCCTTGCGCAAGTACTGCATCGGGCCGCCGGAGACTGTGCCGTCCTCGTGGAATGTCCGGTACTTCACACCCAGCGTGCACTCGACGAACTTCGTACACATGCCGAGGAGGCCGACGAGGATCATCCAGAACGTGGCCCCGGCGCCACCAATGGTGACGGCGACACCGACACCGGCGATATTGCCGAGCCCGACCGTTCCCGATACCGCGGAACTGAGCGCTTGGAAATGCGAGATCTCGCCCGGCTCGTCGTCCTTCGTGTAGCGGCCCCGGACGATCTGCGTCGCGAGTTTGAAGCCGCGGAACTGGACGAAACCGAAGTAGATCGTGAAGATCACCCCGGCGAGGACCAGCCAGCCGACGATCCACGGAAAGTCTGCTAGGAACGGGACCTCGTAGAAGATCACACCACCGAGCCACTCGGCGATCGGGTCGAACGCGTTGTTGATGGCTGCTTCTATCTCGGCGAACACGCCGATCTCCGCACCGTCCTGAGCCAATGCGAGGGGGGCGCCGTCCGATTGACTCGTGATCAATGAACTCATGCTTGTAGGCGACATGGTGCGGTAGTTGACCGCAAGATCCGCGCTAACACAAGTCCTACACGAGACTTGATGCATAACAGATCGTCAATTGATCCTGTAACCGATGCGTCGGGTGATCATCTCCAAAGAGTTGAGCGGAACAAGCTCAAGTTTCCTGACGTTGTGCAATTAAGACAACCATGTTGCAGGCTTAGGTCAGGCACTCACAGAACAGGTAGGGGATGGACGCTTTCAACCCGACAACCAAGACCCAGCAGGTGATCTCGTCCGCGGCGCAGGCGGCCACGGTCGCGGGTAACCCCGATGTGACCTCGGCACACCTGCTCGGCGCGTTGCTCGCGCAGCGCGACGGGCTCGCCGGTCCGTTGCTGACGGCCGTCGGAGCGGATCCGGCCCAGGTACACGCCGAACTGGAGCCGATCACCCGGTCGCTGCCTGCCGCGACCGGCGCCACGGTGTCGACACCGCAGTTCGACGCGCAGGCGCTCACGGCGCTCACGCGTGCCCAGCAGCTGGCGACCGAACTGGGCGACGAGTACGTCTCGACCGAGCACCTGCTGGTGGGGCTCGCTGCCGAGGGCCGCCGGGTCGCCGACCTGCTCAAGCGGCACAACGCGACACCGGAAGCGCTGCAGGAGGCCTTCACCGCGGTGCGCGGTTCCGCCCGGGTCACCAGCCCGGACCCGGAAGGCACGTATCAGGCGCTGGAGAAGTACGGGGTCGACCTGACCGACCGCGCGCGCAACGGCGAGCTCGACCCGGTGATCGGGCGCGATGCCGAGATTCGCCGTGTGGTGCAGGTGCTCTCCCGGCGCACCAAGAACAACCCGGTGCTGATCGGCGAGCCCGGCGTCGGCAAGACCGCGATCGTCGAGGGCCTCGCCCAGCGGATCATCGCCGGTGACGTGCCGGAGTCGCTGCGGGGGAAGCGGGTCGTCGCGCTCGACCTGGGGTCGATGGTGGCGGGAGCGAAGTACCGCGGCGAGTTCGAGGAACGCCTCAAGGCGGTGCTCAAGGAGATCACCGAGTCCGCGGGGCAGGTCATCACTTTCATCGACGAGCTGCACACCATCGTCGGCGCGGGCGCCACCGGTGAAGGCGCCATGGACGCGGGCAACATGATCAAGCCCATGCTGGCCCGTGGCGAGCTGCGCATGGTCGGCGCGACCACGCTCGACGAGTACCGCGGCCACATCGAAAAGGACGCCGCGCTCGAACGCCGGTTCCAGCAGGTACTTGTCGGCGAGCCGTCCGCGGAAGACACCATCGGCATTCTGCGCGGCCTCAAGGAGCGCTACGAGGTCCACCACGGTGTTCGGATTACCGACGCCGCACTGGTCGCGGCCGCGACGCTGTCGGATCGCTACATCACCGCGCGGTTCCTGCCGGACAAGGCGATCGACCTGGTCGACGAGGCGGCGTCCCGGCTTCGCATGGAGATCGACTCACGCCCGGTCGAGGTCGACGAAGTGGAACGCGCCGTGCGCCGCCTGGAGATCGAGGAGATGGCACTGTCCACGGAGGACGATGCCGCGTCCAAGGAGCGGCTGGCGGCATTGCGCGCCGAGCTCGCCGAGAAACGGGAGCAGCTCGCCGTGCTGACCGCGCGGTGGCAGAACGAGAAGGCCTCCATCGACCGGATCCGGACCCTCAAGGAAGAGCTCGAACAACTGCGCGGTGAGGCGGATCGGGCGGAGCGCGACGGCGATCTTGGCCGCGCTGCCGAGCTGCGGTACGGCAAGATCCCCGCGCTGGAGAAGGAGCTCGACTCAGCGACCGCGGCGACTTCGGCGACCACTCCGGACCACGACGTCATGCTTCGGGGGGTCTCCCCCGGCGGGGGTGTGGGGGCTCGGCCCCCACTGTTGAAGGAGGAGGTCGGGGCCGACGATGTGGCCGACGTCGTCAGCGCGTGGACCGGCATCCCCGCCGGCAGGTTGCTGGAAGGCGAGACCGGCAAGCTGTTGCGGATGGAGTCGGAGTTGGCCGACCGCGTCATCGGGCAGCTCAAAGCCGTGACGGCGGTGTCCGATGCGGTGCGCCGGGCCCGTGCGGGCGTCGCCGACCCGGACCGGCCGACCGGATCGTTCCTGTTCCTCGGGCCGACCGGGGTGGGCAAGACCGAGCTCGCCAAGGCGCTCGCGGAGTTCCTGTTCGACGACGAGCGGGCCATGACCCGCATCGACATGAGCGAGTACTCGGAAAAGCACTCGGTCGCCCGGCTCGTCGGCGCCCCGCCCGGGTACGTCGGCTACGACCAGGGTGGCCAGCTCACCGAGTCGGTGCGGCGCAGGCCGTACAGCGTGGTGCTGCTCGACGAGGTGGAGAAGGCGCATCCGGACGTGTTCGACGTGCTGCTGCAGGTCCTCGACGACGGCAGGCTCACCGACGGCCAGGGCCGCACGGTGGACTTCCGCAACACCATCCTGGTGCTCACGTCCAACCTCGGTTCGCAGGCGCTCACCGACGCTTCGCTCGACGAGCAGCAGCGCTCCGACGCGGTGCTCTCGGTCGTGCAGCGGCACTTCAAGCCGGAGTTCCTCAACCGGCTCGATGACATCGTGGTGTTCGGCTCGCTCGACACCGAGCAGCTGGCGGCCATTGTGGACATCCAGGTGAAGCGGCTCGCGGCACGGCTCGCGCAGCGCAGGCTGACGCTCGAGGTGACGCCGGCGGCGCGGGAATGGCTCGCGGTCGGCGGGTTCGACCCGATCTACGGCGCGCGGCCGTTGCGGCGGCTAGTGCAGTCGGCGATCGGCGATCAGCTCGCCAAGTCGCTGCTCGCGGGGGAGATCCGGGACGGCGACACGGTGCGCGTCGACGTTCCCGCCGACGGTGCTGGCGCCGACGCGCTGTCCGTGGTGCCAACCCAAGCGCGCTGAAAGACCCCTTCAGTCCGTTCAACGGACTGAAAGGGCCATTCACTCCACCCAATGGACTGAAGGCGTCCTTCAGCGCCTGCGGCTCGTACGTTGGGGCGACGACACGGCGCGGTGATCTAGCAGGCGCGGGTTTGGGCGATAGGGTGACGCCGTGGGTATTCCGGCGTGGATTTGGTTTCTCATCGCCTTCATCGCCCTGGTGGCCGGCCTGGCACTGCTCGCCGTCGACCGTGCGCGCGAAGGCTCGCGTAACCGTGAGCGGTTGCGCTGGGCCGACCTGCGCGGGTGGCAGTTCGCCGAGGAAGACCCTCGGATGGTCAGCCACTGGACCGAGGGCGCCATGGGCTACTTCGGCGCGCAGGCCGCCGTGAACGTCGTCGCCGGGTCGACCTTCACCAGTGAAGGCCGACGCTCGGTGTACGTGTTCGACATCGAGGCCAACCGGCAGATTCCGGCCGCCGTCGTCGCGGTGCGCTGCGGCAAACAGTTCCCGGTGCTGCTCGAGTTGTGGCTGGCCAGTGTGCCGTTCCAGCGGGCCGACATGCCGGATCTGCTCGGGCCGGCTGGCCAGCGCTATGCGTTCACCGACAAGGTCGAAGAGGCCCAAGGGGTGATCTCGCAGGCACTGGTCGACGCGGCGAACGAGCTCGGCGGGGACGTCAGCGTGGTGTGGATGGAGCAGGACTGGGTGCTGGCCGCCGTCGCACCCAATGCGGGCCCGTCCCGGCTCGAGCGGCTGCTGCGCGACGTCGGTGAGATCGCGGACATCATCGACCCGACCGAAGAGGACCCGGAAGGCGGGAAGCACGTGTGGCAGGACCCGCCCGAAGGCGTGCGCCACGTCGACCACATGCACGAGAAGCCACACGGTGAACTCTGACCGCGCGCCCTGGTGTGAACCGATGTGAGAGGCTTCCCAGTCGTGGCGAACGCATCCGGTAACGGCCCAGTGGTTGATCCTGCGACCAAGTCCGAGCTAGCCCGGCTGATCACCGAGCTCGCGGTCGTGCACGGCAAGATCACCTTGGCCTCCGGCCTGGTGGCCGATTACTACGTCGACCTGCGGCGCGCGACCCTGCACCACGCCGCGGCCCCGCTGATCGGCAGGCTCATGCGTCAGCTCACCGCGGACTGGAGCTACGTCGCGGTCGGCGGGCTGACCCTCGGCGCCGACCCGGTGGCCTGCGCGATGATGCACTCCGCCGCCGCCGAGGAAATGGTGCTCGACGCGTTCGTGGTGCGTAAGGCCACCAAGACCCACGGCATGCAGCGGCGCGTCGAAGGCATCGAGGTCTCGGGCCAGCGGGTGCTCGCCGTCGAGGACACCTCGACCACCGGCGGCAGCGTCCTTACGGCCGTCGACGCGCTCGAAGCCTCGGGAGCTTCCGTGGTGGGCGTCGCGACGATCGTCGACCGGAACACCGGCGCGCGCGAAGCCATCGAGGCCCGTGGGTTGTCTTACCGGTACCTGCTGGACCTGGACGACCTTGGACTCGCCTGAGCAGCACGCCGACGCAGGCGCAGGCCCCACCGAGTGGACCTCACGCGAGGAGGTCGGCGTCGGGCCGTGGCAGGGCGAGCCGCCCAGCGACGAACGCTACGACCCGGAACTGCTCGACAACGGCGACCGGCGCAACGTGGTCGACGCCTACCGCTACTGGCGCCGCGAAGCGATCGTGGCCGACGTCGACCGGCGCAGGCATCCCTTCCACGTCGCGATCGAGAACTTCCAGCACGACCACAACATCGGCACCGTGGTGCGCACGGCCAACGCCTTCGCCGCCGCCGCGGTGCACATCGTCGGCAGGCGCCGCTGGAACCGCCGCGGCGCGATGGTCACCGATCGCTACCAGCACCTGCTGCACCACGCCGACGTCGCCGGGCTGATCGGCTTCGCGGCGGAGCACGAGCTCGCCGTGGTCGCGGTCGACAACACCACGGGCGCGCAGCCCGTCGAGACCGCAGAGCTACCCCGCGAGTGCGTACTGCTCTTCGGCCAGGAAGGGCCGGGCCTCTCGGCGGAGGCACAGCAGGCCGCGACGTTGCGGGTCTCCATCGCGCAGTTCGGCTCCACCCGCTCGATCAACGCCGGCGTGGCGGCGGGCATCGTCATGCACGCCTGGATCCGGCAACACGCCGACCTCGGCCGCGCCTGGTAATCCCAAGGCCTCAGGCGGGCACCACCTGCACCGGGATGCCGTTGAGCACCGCGGTGCCTGACAGCGCGTCGAGCAGGTGCTCGTCGGCGAGCAGGTTCGAGTTCGCGCCCGCGTGGGCAGTCGCCACCGACGTGCGCACGCCGTCGACGTCGTGACCCCAGCCGTGCGGAATGCTGACCACGCCGGGCCGCAATTCGTCGGTGACCTCCACCGGCAGCTCGATAGTCCCGGTGCGGGAGCTGACCTTCGCCCGGCCGCCGTCGGTGAGCCCGAGCGTGCCGGCGTCGTCCGGGTGCATCTGCACCGTGCACCGGTTCGAGCCGCGAACCAGCGGCTCGAGGTTATGCATCCAGGAGTTGTTCGAGGACAGATGCCGCCTGCCGATCAGCACCAGGTGCCCGTTCGGCGCGGTGGACAGCTCGGCGGCCAGCCGCGGCACGTCCCGCGTGATGGCGCCGGGCGCGAGCTCGACCTTGCCGCTCGCGGTCGTCAGTACCTCGGGTATCCGCGGGGTCAGCGCGCCAAGGTCGATGCCGTGCGGCGCGGCCTCCAGATCGGCCAGCGTGATGTCGTACGGCCCGGACGCCAGCATCAGCTCGATCAGCCGCTCCGGGCCGACCCGCTCACCCGCGACGGCCACATCTACGCCGTTGCGGCGGGCGAACTCACCCGCGACGAAGGTATCGAGCGCGCTGAGGTCGGAGTCGGGGCCCTGTCCGGTGACGATCCCGGTGAGCCGCAGCAACGTCTGCCATTCCTGCGGCAGATCGGACTCGACCGCCGGCGCCGTCCAGTTCGCCACATTGCGCACCGCGAGGTGATATAGCGCGACGTCGTAGTGCGGCCGTTCCAACGGCGTCGGGCCGGGCAGGATCACGTCCGCGTGCCGGGTCGTCTCGTTGAGGTACACGTCGAGCGAGAGCATGAAGTCCAGCTCGCCGAGCGCGCCGGCCAGCCGCGCCGAGTTCGGCGAGCTCAGGCACGGGTTGCCCGCCGCGGTGATCAGCGCTTTCACCTGGCCGTCGCCCGGCGTGATGATCTCGTCGGCGAGGGTCGCGACCGGCAGTTCGCCGAAGACCTCCGGCAGGTCGCGGACCCGGCTGCGCCACCGGCCGTGCTCGAACGCCCTGCTACTGCTCAGCGGTACTGCGGGCTTCGGGAACATCGCGCCGCCGGGCCGGTCGAGGTTGCCGGTGAGCACGTTGAGTACGTCGACCAGCCAGCTCGCGAGCGTGCCGAACGACTGCGTGGTGGTGCCGATTCGGCCGTAGACCGCGGCCCGGTCGGCCTTGGCCAGTTCGACGGCCATCCGCCGGATCTCGGCCGCGTCGATGCCGACCACCGCCGCGACGGCCTCCGGGTTGAACGGCTCGGCCAGCGCGCGGACCTCGTCGACCCCCGCGGTGTGCTCGGCCAGGGCTCCCAGCGCGACGAGATCCTGCGCGAACAGCACGTTGACCAGCGCGAAGAGCAGCAACGCGTCGGTACCGGGACGGATCGCGTGGTGCTCGTCGGCGAGCTCGGTCGTCCTGGTGCGCCGGGGATCGACAACCACGATCTTGCCGCCGCGGCCGCGGATCGCCTTGAGCTTGCCGCGCACATCGGGCGCGGTCATCAAGCTGCCGTTGGATACCAGCGGGTTCGCACCGAGCATCAGCAGGTGCTGGGTACGGTCGATGTCGGGCACCGGGATGGTGAACGCGCCGCCGAAGAGGTAGCCGCTGGAGAAGTGCTTCGGGATCTGGTCGACCGTACCCGCGGTGTAGAAGTTCTTGGTGCCAAGCGCGCGGAAGAACACCCGCCCGTACAGCGACGACGAGACGTTGTGGACCGAGGGGTTGCCGGCATAGACCGCGACCGCGTCCCGCCCGTGCTCGTCGATGATCGGCCGCAGCCGGGCGTCGATCTCCGCGAACGCCTCGTCCCAGCTGACCTCGACGAACTCGCCGTCTCTTTTGACCAGCGGCGCGCGCAACCGGTCCGGGTCGGCATGCAACGCGCCGAGCGACGCGCCCTTCGGGCAGATGAAGCCGTGGGAGAACACGTCTTCCGCGTCGCCACGAACCCGGGTGACCGAGTTGTCGTCGCCGATGCTGACCTCCAACCCGCAGGTCGCTTCGCAGAGGGGGCAGGTGATGTGCGCGGTTCGGGACATCGGACACCTCGGTCGGTGGTGGGACGGCAGCACTCTCACCGTATTCCGAACCACTGACATAGTGCCAAGAACTTTCTGCGGCGTGAATGTGACACAGTTGCGATGTGGATCATCGGGCGGAGCGGGCCGCGGCGGCCGAGGACGCCGTCGTCGGCAGGCATCTGCGCAGGCTGTGGTGCTTGCCCGCCACCACGCTTGGCCGCAACGGGTGGCCGCCGACCGTAGCCCAGCGACTGCATCGCAAGTGGAACTACTGGTGGCAGGCGCACGTGCTCGACTGCCTCATCGACGCCCAACTGCGGGCGCCGTCGCCCCGCCGGGTCCGGTCGATCCGGCGCCTGGCCCGCACCATCTGGCTGCGCAACCGGCTGAGCTGGACCAACAACTATTACGACGACATGGCCTGGCTCGGCCTCGCCCTCCATCGCGCCAACGCCGCGACCGGGCTTCGAGTCGACAGGCCGCTGGCCGATCTCACCGGGCAGTTGCAGATCGCGTGGACCCGCGACGCGGGCGGCGGCATCTGGTGGCGGCGAGGCGACGGCTACAAGAACACCCCCGCGAACGGGCCCGCGGCCATCCTGCACGCCAGGGTCGGCGAAACCGAGCGGGCCGCCGAGATCACCGACTGGCTCACCGAGCGGCTGGTCGACCCCGATACCGGGCTGCTCTGGGACGGGCTGCGGGTCAACCGGGAGACCGGCGAGGTCTACGAGATCGTGAAGCGGATCTACACCTACTGCCAGGGCGTCTACCTGGGCGCTTGCCTCGAGCTGGCGAAGTCGGACCCTGCCGGGCAGTGGCAGGCAAGGGCGGAACGCACCATCGCGGCGGTGGCGGGCACCCTCGCGCCTGCCGGGGTGTTGCGGGGCCACGGCGGCGGCGACGGTGGCCTGTTCTCCGGCATCCTGGCCCGCTACCTCGCGCTGGCCGCCACCGAACTGCCTGCGGGCACGGCGGCCGACACCGCCCGCGACATCGTCCTCACCTCGGCGGAAGCGTGCTGGGCCAACTCGGCGCTGGCCACCTCGGGTCCGCTGTTCGGGCCGGACTTCTCGAAGCCGGTCGACGTGCCGTCGCCAGGGGAGAACACGCCCGAGCAACACCTCTCCGTGCAGGCGGGCGGCTGGATGCTGCTCGAAGCCGCCGCCGCCGTGTCGTGAGTGAAACACCTTGCATGGGCACGCTTCAGCACTCACGACCCGCCTGGCACGTCAGGCGCGCGTGCTGTCCTCGGCGGCGACCACTTCGGCTTCCAGCGGGTTCCTGATCTCCTGCCGGTAGCGCCAGATCCCGTACACCGTGCCAGCGATGAGGAAGGCGACGCCGATCCACACCGTGGCGGTCTGCACCCACGGCATCGCGCTGAGCAGCCCCGCCGCGTAGTAGCCGAGCAACACCAGGGTCGGCACCCACAGGATGGCGCCCACCGTGGTGGCCACCATGAACCGGCGCGAGTTCATCCCGGCGGCCCCGGCGATGAGCGGCGCGAACGTACGTACCCACGGAATCCAGCGAGCCGCGATAATCGCCATGAAGCCCCTGCGGTCGAGGAAGTCACGCGCCTTGTCGAGGTTCTGCTGGCTGAGGATCTTGCCGCCCCGGCGGGCGATGAACTTCGTGCCGGTCTTGTGCCCGATGGTGTATCCGACCTGATTACCGACCACGGCCACGATCAGCGCGGCAAGGGACAACCACCACGCGCTGGCCTCGGCCCCGTGGTTGGCCAGGATCACGCCCGCGAAGAACAGCAGCGAATCTCCCGGCAGGAAGAGGCCGACGATCACCGCGCACTCGAGAAACACGAAGCTGAGCACGACCGCCCACACCACCGCCGGTCCGGCGTTCTGCAGCCAGCCGATGCCCACCTCGGTCGTGCCGGCAAGAAGCATGCTCACGCTGTACGAGCCTACGTGCCGGGATCGGGAACTGTCTGTCCCACCGGTTAACTCGTGGTGGGGCCAGCCGCCAACCGGTAGGCGGGGCCGCCCGAAGGGTGGTCGCGGCGGTCGGTTGACTGCCGGGTCCTACGGTTCCGAGCGTCGCGTGCCGCAGGGCGTTTCTGGCGGCCGGCCCAGAGCTCAAGACATATCAGTGGTGGGAACCTTGTCCGGCAGCGGAATCTCCCGCATGAACATCGTGACGATGCTGGCCAGCAGGGCCACCCCCGCGGCGAGGTAGAACACCGTGTTGATGGAGTCGGTGAAGCCGATGAGGAACGGCTTCGCCTGCTCGACCGGAAGCTGCTGCAGGAATGACGAGTCCTGCATGATGTCGCCGCCGGTGTTCACCTCGCCCGGGCGCACGCCGAGTTCGGCGAACGACTGCCGGATGTTGCCGGTGAGCGTGCTGAACAGGATCGACAAGAACACCGCGACACCCAGCGTGCCGCCGATCTGCCGGAAGAACGTCGCCGACGCGGTGGAGACGCCCATGTCCCGGCGCGGGCCTGCGTTCTGCACCGCGATCACCAGGGTCTGCATGCAGCCGCCGAGCCCGAGGCCGATGATGGCCATGTAAACCATCGGCTGCCACAGTGCGCTGTTCCACTCGACCTGCGCGAACAGCAGGGCGCCGAGCGAGATCAGCGCGGTGCCGATGACCGGGAAGATCTTGTAGCGCCCGGTCGCCGAAGTGCCCCTGCCGGTGATCGTGGTGCCGACCATGATGCCCAGCATCATCGGCAGCGAGAGCAGCCCGGCCTGCGTCGGGGTGTAGCCCTGCACGATCTGCAGGTACTGCGGGATCAGCGTGATCGCGCCGAACATCGCGACACCGACCAGGAACCCGGAGACGATCGCCACGCTGAACGTCGAGTTCCGGAACAGCCGCAGCGGCAACAGGGCCGCGTCGCCCATACCGGCTTCGATCCGGATGAACGCGTCGGCGCCAACGGCTCCCACCAGGTAGCAGATCAGCGCGGCATTGGAGGTCCAGCCCCACTCCCGTCCCTGCTCGACGACCAGCAGCAACGGCACCAGCGCGGTGGCGAGCGAGGCGGCTCCCCACCAGTCGATGCGGTGATTCTGCCGCTGGTGGGGCACGTTGAGCCGGCGCGCAACGACAAACAGCGCCGCGATGCCGATCGGCACGTTGACCAGGAACACCCAGCGCCAACCCGCGACGCCCGCGAACGAGTCCATGCCGGCGAACAGCCCGCCGATGACCGGGCCCAGCACGCTCGAGGTGCCGAACACCGCGACGATGTAGCCCTGGTAGCGCGCCCGTTCCCGAGGCGGCACGATGTCGCCGATGATGGTGATCGCCAGCGACATCAGGCCACCGGCGCCGAGGCCCTGCACCGCGCGGAACGCGGCGAGCTGATACATCGACGTCGCCCAACTGCAGGCGAGCGAGCCGATCAGGAACAGCGTGATCGCGGTGAGGTAGAGCGGCTTGCGGCCGTAGATGTCGGACAGCTTGCCGTAGATCGGGGTCATGATCGTCGCGGTGATCAGGTACGACGTGGTGACCCATGCCTGGATGCTGAGGCCGTTGAGGTCGTCGGCGATGGTCCTGATCGAAGTGGTCACGATGGTCATGTCCAGTGCGCCGAGGAACATCCCCATCATCAGGCCGGACAGGATGGTGATGATCTGCCGGTGCGGCAGGTACGGCATCTCCGAATCGCCGGGCGGCCCGGCCGCGGATTCGATGGTGCTGGTCATACGGTTTCCCCCTCGGAGTGCTGAGTCGCGAGTTGTGGCGTCAAGTCCTCAGCGAGATCGATGTTGAGCCGGGTCAGCAGCGTGATGAGCGTGTCGACATCCGCCGGATCCCAGTCCCGCAGCGTCCCCGCCAGCCACTGGTTGCGCTCGGTGCGGGCACGCTCGAACAGCGCGCGCCCGGCGTCGGTCGGCGCGAGCAGGCAAGCCCTTCCGTCGTAAGGGTCCGCCTGGCGTTCGAGCAGACCCTGATGCACCAGCGCGCTGGTCTGCCTGCTGATCGTGGAGATCTCGGTGTGCAGGGCCTCGGCGAGTGCGGAGGTCCGACGAGGCCCTTCCCTCATCAGCATGGCGATGATGGGGAAGGCGGCGTACTCGACGCTGCCCGGGGTCAACGTCGACATTCGCGCCTTCACCTTGGCCGCGAGACGCATGAAGCCGAAGAGTTGGGTGCCGAGCGCGTCGGCGGTGTTCAACTCGGCCGCGGTCAGCTCAGCGCGCGGCGTAGGAGTGTCTTCGGTCATGGCATCCTCAAGATATTTGCTGCGGGCAACTAATTACCGCCAACAACTATGACGCAAGCGCAATTGGTTGCGCAAGTCAATTAAGTTCGCGGTGGTCGAGGACACCGGGTGGGTGGGCGCGTGCCGGTTGAGCTGCTGAGCCGTCGTGAGTGATCAGCAGTGCCAGAGCAACGGTTTTCACGCACGAGCGAAGCTAGGGGCCGAAGCGCCGCGGACGCCGCCCCCTAAGCTGGGTAGGTGACTGCGTCTGGTGAGTCCTCAAAGGCGGTCGGTAGCGACCTGTTCAACGTGTTCCGGGGTGCGCTCATGGGCACCGCCGAGGTCATCCCCGGCGTCAGCGGCGGCACGGTCGCGCTGGTCGTCGGCATCTACGACCGGCTGATCATCTCCGCGGGACACGCCGTCAGCGGGATCAGGCTCGCCGCGACCGACCTGCCGCGAGGCAAGGGCGGCAGGCGGGCGGCCGAGGAGTTCCGCAACGTGCACTGGCGGCTGGTGCTGGCCGTGCTCGCCGGGATGTTCGCCGCGGTGATCGTCGCGGCCAAGCTGGTCGCGCCGCTGGTGGAGAGCCACCCGCATCGCGCCTTCGGCCTGTTCTTCGGCCTGGTGCTGGCCTCGCTGTATGTGCCGTACCGGGGCTCGGGGCAGCACTGGACCCCGGCGAACTATCTGCTCGCGCTCGCCGTCGCGGCCGGCGCGTTCGTCCTCACCGGGTTGCCGCCGACCGAGATCACCGACCCGCACCCGCTCATCATCATCGGCGCCGCCGCGGTGGCAATCACCGCGCTGGCGCTCCCCGGCGTCTCCGGCTCGTTCATGTTGCTCGCGTTCGGGCTCTACACCGTCACGATCAGCGCGGTGAACGAGCGCGACTTCGGCTACCTCGGGTTGTTCGCGCTCGGGGCCGTGCTCGGGCTCGCGTTCTTCGTCAAGCTGCTGCAGTGGCTCCTCGAGCATCACCACCACCTGACCCTGGTCGTGATGACCGGCCTGCTGGCGGGTTCGCTGCGGGCGTTGTGGCCGTGGCAGCCCTGGGAAGAGGAGCGACGCACGTTGCTCGCCCCCAGCGGTGACGTGCTACTTCCGACCGCGATGCTGCTGCTCGGCATGGCGATCGTGATCGGTGTATTGCTCGTGGAACGGCACTCGGCGAACGCGCGGCAGCGGACTACCGTGGAGGTATGACCGCAACGTTGCTACAGCGGCTGCGCGCGGAGTTGGGCGCCGGGGCTGTGCTGACCGATCCGGATGTGATGGGTAGCTATTCGCGGGACATGATGCCGCTGGCCGAGCATGGGGTCCCGTTGGCGGTGGTGTTGCCCGCCGATGTCGAGGGTGTGCAGGCGGTGGTGCGGGCGTGTGCTGATGCGGGTGTGTCGATCGTGCCGCGGGGTGCGGGTAGTGGGTTGACG
>WHSS01000295.1 GCA_009379975.1 Actinophytocola sp. | reverse complement strand
TGCCGCTGATCAATCGCCAGATCCGGCTCGCCGCGCGGCCGGTCGGGCTGCCCGACGCGAGTTCGTGGCAGCTCACCGAAGAGCCGGTAGCCGGTCCGGGCGAAGGTGAAGTGCTCGTCGAGACCCTGTGCCTGTCGCTGGACCCGGCGATGCGGGGGTGGATGAACGACGTCCGTTCCTACATCCCGCCGGTCGGGATCGGCGAGGTGATGCGCGCGGTCGGGATCGGCCGGGTTTCCGCCTCGAGTGATCCACGGTTCACCGAAGGCGGCTACGTCTCGGGTGCCGTGGGGGTCCAGGAGTACGCGGTGCTCAAGGGCAGCGACCTGTTGCCGGTTGATCTGGATATCGCGCCGCCCGCACGTTGGCTCGGCGCGCTGGGCATGTCCGGCATGACCGCCTACTTCGGCCTGCTCGACGTCGGTGAACCGAAGGCAGGCGACACGGTCGTGGTCTCCGGTGCCGCGGGCGCCACCGGCTCGCTGGCCGGGCAGATCGCCAAACTGAAGGGCTGCCGGGTCATCGGCATCGCGGGCGGCGAGGAGAAGTGCCGCTGGCTGACCGAGGAGCTCGGCTTCGACGCGGCGATCGACTACAAGGCAGGCGAGGCGAAGGCGGCGCTGCGCGAGCACGCGCCCAAGCGGGTCGACGTGTTCTTCGACAACGTCGGCGGCGAGGTGCTCGACGCCGTGCTCGCGCGCCTGGCTCGCGGCGCCCGGGTGGTCATCTGCGGGGCGATCTCGCAGTACAACGCCACCGAAACAGTGCAAGGCCCGGCGAACTACCTGCAACTACTCGTCGCCCGCGCCCGGATGGAGGGATTCGTGGTCTTCGACTACGCCGACCGCTACGGCCAAGCGGCCAAGGAGCTCGCCTGCTGGCTGGACGAGGGCAAGATCGTCGCCCGCGAAGACATCGTCGACGGCGGCATCGACGCTTTCCCCGCCACCCTGCGCAAGCTGTTCGACGGCGAGAACACCGGCAAGCTCGTGCTGCGATTGGCCACCTGAGAATCACACCTGAGACCACGCTAGAAAAGGAGCCCGCACGTGCGCCGCACCATCTTCAATGACGATCACGAAGCGTTCCGGGACACGGTCCGCAGCTTCATCGAGGCCGAAGTCGTGCCTCACTACGACGAGTGGTACGCGGCGGGCCAAGTGCCGCGCGAGTTCTACTACAAGCTCGGCGAGCTGGGCATCTTCGGCATCGAGGTGCCCGAGGAGTACGGCGGCGCCGGCGAAGAGACGTTCAAGTACGAAGCGGTGATGGCCGAGGAGATCGCCCGCGCCGCGGTGTCCTTCGGCGGCAGCGGCGTACACGTGGGGCTCTGCCTGCCCTACCTCAAGGCTTACGCCACCGACGAGCAGAAGAAGCGCTGGCTGCCCGACTTCATCACCGGCAAGACGATGTTCGCGATCGCCATGACCGAGCCCGGTACCGGCTCGGATCTCGCGGGCATGAAGACCACCGCCAAACTGTCCGCCGACGGCACCCATTACGTGCTCAACGGCGCCAAGACGTTCATCACCGGCGGCGTGCACGCCGACCGGGTCATCGTCTGCGCCCGCACCGCCCCGCCGTCCGAACAGGACCGGCGCCACGGCATCTCGCTGCTGGTGGTGGACACCAAGTCCGAGGGTTACGCCGTCGGCCGCAAGCTCGACAAGCTCGGCCTGCGGGTCTCCGACACCGCCGAACTCTCCTTCACCGACGTCAAGGTCCCGGTCGACGACCTGCTCGGCGAACAACACCTCGGCTTCTCCTACCTTGGCCAGAACCTCCCGCAGGAACGCCTAGGCATCGCGTTCGGCGCCTACGCCCAGGCCAAGGCCGCGGTGCGATTCGCGCAGCAGTACGTCGGTGAGCGCGACGTGTTCGGTAAGCCGGTCGCGTCGTTCCAGAACACCAAGTTCGAACTGGCCGCGTGCCAGGCCGAGGTGGACGCCGTGGAAGCGGTCGTCGACCGCGCGTTGGCAGCACACGACGACGGGGAACTCACCGCCGCCGACGCCGCCTCCGTCAAGCTGTTCGCCACCGAGGCCGCGAGCCGGGTCATCGATCGCTGCCTGCAACTGCACGGCGGCTACGGCTACATCAACGAGTACCCGATCACCCGGCTCTACGCCGACAACCGGGTCAACCGCATCTTCGGCGGCACCAGCGAGGTGATGAAGACGATCATCGCCAAGGACATGGGGCTGTAGCGGCTAGCGGGAACCGGAATCGCTGAGGGCGACACCGAGCAGGGCGGCGTGCACATCGTGCAGCCGGTCGATCTCGTGCTGCATACCGACCACCGAGTCGTCATACAGGAACGCCTCACTGAGCCGGACCATCGCGTACGCCAGTGTCGCGGTATCGACCGGCGACCGGTAGCCGTCCTCCGCGGCGACCCGCTCCAGATAGGCGCGCAGGTTCGCCACGATCCTGGGCTGTACCTGGCCGGAGCTCGAGGTCAGAATCTGCAGCCCGGCCGGCTCCAGTTTGATGAAGCTACGCAACGCCTCGCTCGCCGCCAGCCGCTTGTTGATCAGGCGCAGAGTGTTGAGGATCCGCTCAGCTCCCCGGCCGCGAGCTTCGGCGTCCGCCTGCTCGAGCATCGCCACCAAGTTGCGCGTCGAAACCTCGGCCAGCAACCCCTCCCGCGAACCGAACCAGCGATAGATCGTCGCTCGCGACACCCCGAACTCGGCGGCGATCGCCCGCACTTCGATCCGGCGCCCGGCCAGCAACTCCCGGCTCGCCGCCGCGAGCACCTCAGCTTGACTCGCGTTGGCCGGGCGGCCGACCGGCCTGCTGAATTCCGCTGCCTCCACCACGCTCGACAATATAGAACATCGGTGGCGAAATGTCTCTAATAGTGTCGCCGTGTCTGAGCATAGCCCGCTGAACCCTGAAGAAAACCGGGAAACCGAAACTCATCCGGGCGGCCGAGCGACATAGCGTCCAAGAGCACGCGTGGTGAGAACCGGGAGTGAGCGTGAGTGCTCGGCCACGGTGTCGTCGGCCGTTGCGCGGTTCCGGGTCAGTCCTTGGCCCCGGTGAAGGCAAGGCCGGCGCCGAGGCCGATCATCATGGCGCCGCCGGTGCCCCCGATCAGCGCCAACCGCCGCGGTGAGCGTGCGAACCACGCCCTGGCGATCCCGGCTGCGAGCGCCCACGCACTGTCGCAGATCAGGGCGATCACCGGAAGCACGATCCCGAGCAGCATGATCTGCGCCGGTACCGCGCCCGCGCCGGTGTTGACGAACTGCGGCAGCACGGCGGCGAGGAACACGATGGACTTCGGGTTGCAGAATCCGACCACGAACCCGTCCCGGAGCACGGCGAGCGCCCTCCCCCGGGCGCTGCGCACTTCCGAGTGCACGGCGCCGGACAGTGCGCGACGCCGCCTGATGACCTGCACTCCGAGGTACACGAGGTAACCCGCGCCCGCCAGCTTCACCGCGGAGAACGCCACGCTCGACCGTTCGACGATCACGCCCAGTCCGAACGCGATGCCGACCACCTGCAGATACACCCCCGCGGCGTTGCCGACCACGGTCAGCAGGGCGTCAGCGCGCGGCTGATCGTGAACAGCACACTCGGGCCGGGCACGATCACCATGACGAAGGTGAACGCGGCGAACGCTGCCACCTGGTTCGGGGAGACCATCATCGAAGATTACCGGAGCGCCATTTCATGGGGCGCGGCATCTTTTGCTGGCGAGCGCGGGCAGATCATGACGCTATCCCAGGGACCCTGCCGGTAATCCCAAAATTTGCCCGATTTGCCCGATCAATTGGGGCCTAACGGCAGGGCCCCTGGTCAACTCATGCCGCG
>WHSS01000055.1 GCA_009379975.1 Actinophytocola sp. | reverse complement strand
TGCGATTTAGCGAAACATGGCGAAATCGGGGCACCAAATCAGTCTCAGGCTTGACCGTTCGGCGCCCAGCGTCCAACTCAGCCGTGTTCGGGCGACCACTGTCCGCGATCGGGGCAATTTTGCAACAGGCTCTGAGCGGAGCGAAAGACGCTTTCAGTCCGTTGAACGGACTGAAAGCGTCTTTCAGCGCGAGGTGGGCCCCACGACCGCGACCGCGCACCTCGCGTGGTGCAGCGCGGCCTGGCTCACCGACCCGAGACCGAGGCCGATGAGCGCCGTCTTGCCGTGCGTGCCGACCACGATCACCTGCGCGTCGGCCGCTTGGGCCAGGAGGGTGCGCGCGGGCCGTCCCCGCACGACCCGCTGCTCGGTGACGACTTCCGGATACTTCTGCTGCCAGTCCGCGAGCCGCTCGGCGAGAACCCGCCGCTGACCGGCCTCGATATCGGCCTCGGAAACCTTGAGCGGCACCTCGGGCCACGCCGTCTCGATCGTCGCGTATGTCCACGCGTTCACCGCGATCAGCGGAACGCCGCGCAGTTCAGCGGCCTCGAACGCGAAGCCGATCGCGTCACCGCCTGCCTCCGAGCGGTCGACGCCGACGACGACTGGCGCGGTATCACGGGCAGGTGAATCCGCATCGCCCCGCACGACGATCACCGGGCAGTGCGCCCGCGCTGCGACGGCAACCGCGACGGAGCCGACCAGCAAACTCGAAAACCCGCCGAGCCCCCGCGAGCCGAGCACGACGAGCTGGGCCGACTCTGACGCGGACAGCAGTTCGACAACCGGGTTACCCGTACTCGTGACGGTGTCGACTGCCAACCCCGGTACAACCTCGGTCGCCGCGCTTCGGGCGTCCTGCAGCCAGTTATCGCCGTACTCCACGAGCGCATCGGCATAGCCCGTGGGAAGCGAGATCGGACTGCGCGGGTTCGTCGCGGGCAGATGGCACGCATGGACCAGCCGCAACCCGGTCTTGCGCCGGGCCGCGTCGCGTGCGGCCCACCTGGTGGCGTCCAGTGCGGACGAAGAACCGTCGATCCCGACCACGATCGCCTTCATGGCATCATCCTCTCCCTCGGCGAAACGCCCGCTGCGCCGCTCACGCTCCATCGTGCCGGTGCCATCGGCCGGTGGCGAGGGACTTGGGGCACGTTCACCATGACCTTGTGCCCTGGGCCGTTGCCCGATCTGGGCGAAGAGCGGCCCATAGTCACCCGGGATCGGGGACTTTGTACCTCAGCCAGGCATCGCCAGCCCGAGTACCGTAATGCGTGTATTCGGAGGACAGGCATGATCGAGGTGTTTCTGGTCGACGACCATGAGGTCGTGCGCCGGGGAGTGGCTGACCTACTCGAGGCGGACCCAGAGCTTACGGTGATCGGGGAGGCCGCCTCGGTCTCGCAGGCGATGGCGAGGATCCCCACGCTGCAACCGCAGGTCGCGGTGCTGGACGTCCGGCTGCCCGACGGCAACGGCGTTGAGCTCTGCCGCGATCTGCGTTCCGCGATGCCCGAGTTGAACTGTCTGATGCTCACCTCCTTCACCGACGAACAAGCCATGCTCGACGCGATTCTCGCCGGAGCGAGCGGCTACGTCATCAAAGACATCAAGGGCATGGACCTGATCGAAGCGGTGCGGGAGGTGGCCAGCGGCCGCTCACTGCTCGACAACCGTGCCGCCGCCGCCCTGATGACCAAGGTCCGCACCGATGCCAGCGACCGTGGGCCGCTCGCCAGCCTGACCGATCGGGAACGCACGTTGCTCGAGCTCATCGGCGAAGGACTCACGAACCGGCAGATCGCCGAACGCATGTTCCTCGCGGAGAAAACCGTGAAGAACTACGTGTCACGACTGCTGACCAAGCTGGGCATGGCGCGCCGGACTCAGGTCGCCGTACTGGCCACCAAGCTCAGCGACCACCGAACCGGGAATTGACGCTCGAGCAAAACTGACCAATCGGACGCTGGCGACATTGCCCCAAAGGTGCAACAGTGGGACCGATGACTCGTGAGGTACCAGATCGCAGCCGTCCGGAGCCACAGCTACGCGACACGCTTTCACAGCTGCGGCTGCGCGAGCTCCTTGCCGGGGTGCAGGAACGTATCGAGCGGATGATCGGCACCCGCGATCAGATGGACGGCCTGCTCGAGGCGGTGCTGGCGGTGTCGTCGGGCCTAGAGCTCGACGCGACCCTGCGGCGCATCGTGCACGCCGCAATCACCTTGGTGGACGCGCGCTACGGGGCCCTCGGTGTGCGTGGCCACGACGGGATACTGACCGAGTTCGTTTACGACGGCATCAACGACGAGCAACGCGAACTCATCGGCAATCTGCCGGAGGGTAAGGGTCTCCTTGGCCTGCTGTTCGAACAGCCTGAGACGCTGCGTCTCGATGACATCTCGACCCACCCCGAGTCGGTGGGCTTCCCGGCGAACCACCCACCGATGCATAGCTTCCTCGGCGTGCCGGTCCTTGTCCGCGGCGAAGTGTTCGGCAACCTGTACCTCACCGAAAAGGCGGACGGCAAGTCGTTCACCGAAGACGACGAGGTGGTGGTCAAGGCGCTCGCGGCGGCGGCGGGCATCGCCATCGAAAACGCACGGCTCTACGAGGAAGCACGCATCCAGCAAGGCTGGCTCGAGGCCAACGGCAAGATCAGCACCGAGCTGCTGGCCGGCACCGAACCGGCTCAGGTGCTGTGGCTGATCGCGCGACGTGCCCGGGAGCTGACTCAGTCCGACGACACGTTCCTCGCGGTGCCGGATGATCCCGAAGCACCCGCCGTGGAAGTGCAGGACCTCAACATCATGGTGACCGTCGGGCCGACGGCGGAGCGCATCAACGGCCGGACCATCCCGGTGCACGAGTCGACCGCGGGTAAGGCCTTCCAGACCAGCACGCCCGACCGTGTCGACAAGTTGGCCTACCAGTACGACGACACCCGGTTCGGGCCCGCGCTGGTACTGCCGCTGCGGGCGGCGGACTCGGTCTCCGGCGTCCTCGTCACCTCCCGCCGACCGGGGGCGGCCCCGTTCACCGACCAGCAACTATCGGTGGCCGCGTCCTTCGCCGACCAGGCGGCGCTCGCGGTACAGCTCGCGCAGAGCCAGCAGCAACGGCACGAGCTCGACGTACTCGCCGACCGCGATCGCATCGCCCGTGACCTGCACGATCACGTCATTCAGCGGCTCTTCGCCGTCGGGCTGGCACTGCAGAGCACGCTCCCCAGGGTCAGGGTTCCCGAGGTCCGCAGCAGGCTGATGCGCACCGTCGACGATCTGCAGGACATCGTGCGGGACATTCGCACCACGATCTTCGATCTGCACAGCGGCGCGGAGGGCGCCGCCAGCCTCCGCGAGCGGCTGAGTCACGCCGTCACCGAGCTCACCGCCGACACCGAGCTCCACACCACGGTGCGCATGTCGGGCCCGCTCGGCATCGTCGACACCGAGTTGTCCGATCATGCCGAAGCCGTGGTGCGAGAGGCGGTCAGCAATGTGGTGCGCCACGCCGTGGCCGATTCCGTCGCCCTCACCGTTTCGGTCGGCGACGACCTCACCATCGCCGTCACCGATGACGGCATCGGCATACCCGACGTGGTGGCCCGGAGCGGTTTGCACAACCTGTCCGAACGCGCACAGTCAGCAGGCGGAGCCCTCCGTGTCGAAGCACCGACTGCCGGAGGTACCAGACTGGTCTGGTCGGTTCCGATTCCGTGACATTGGGACCTTTGACCCTTCCATCCGAGCCATTTCTCCTGCGAAGCTTTTCCCCGATGGCCGCCATTCGGGGGGCAGCCAACTCCAACCGCGAACCGGCTAGTAGGTCATGGAGGCGATCAAATGCGAGCCGAGATCGAGAATGAGCTGCGCGTGTCGATGGAACATTACAAAAGCCTCAGCGAACAGTTGCAGCGCGCACTTGAGAGCCGCATCGCGATCGAGCAGGCCAAGGGCGTGCTCGCGGAGCGATACAACCTCGACGTAGAGGACGCATTCCGGCTACTGCGCACCTACTGTCGCGCCAACAACCTGAAGCTCACCGACGCCGCACTCGCGGTGACCGGGAAAGACCCCCACGTCTACGCCTGAACCAACCCACGTCAACGCGCAAGCCACCATCATCGTGCGTGAAAGTCCTTGCCCCCGCACGCCTCAGCACTCACGACACCGGCAGGTTGGGTCGTGAGTGGCCAGACGTGCCCATGCAAGAACTTTCACTCACGACACCACAGCAAACTAGTCCAGGTCGACCCGGTCGAGCCGCCACCGGCCGTCGACCTTCGCCAGCGTCATCACCATCCTGCTGCGGTCGATCCTCGGCTTGGGCACGTTGCTGTTGGTGATCTCCTGGTCGAGGAAGAGCAGCACCTCGGCCTTGTCGTCGGCCAGCATGGCGATACCCCTCCGATGGACCTTGGCCTTGGACTCGGCCTTGCCTTCGACGAGCATGTCGTCGAACGAGGAAACCGAGTCCTTGACGATCTTGGCCCACCGCGGCGTGGAGAACGACATCACGTGCGCGCGATGCTCTTCGATCGACCGGTAGTCGAAGGTCGAGAAGTCGACGGCGAACTTCTCCGCGGTGTCGAGCACTTCCCGCGTCTCGGCCTCGGTGGGCCCCGCGGTGTCCTCGGCCATCCACCACAGCACACCGAACGTCACGGCGGCCGCGGCCATGATCGCCGCGATCACCCCCAGCGCGATCACCGTCCGACGGGACCGTTCCTTGTTGCCCGTCACGGCTGCACTCCCTGTAGATAAATCGCTTGCCACGAGTCCGCACCGAGCACCGAAGACTGGCCACCGTTGCCGCCGAGCCGGACCGGCTCGGAGCCGGGCACCTCGGCCCTGCCGGTCGCGGGATCAGCCGCGGTGACCACCGGGCGGTCCTTGGCCGCCGGCCGTGGCGCGTTGGCCGCGCCGCGCACCGGCAACTCGCTCGGGCAATGGTAGGTCAGCGCGGGCTCCTTCGGCTCGACCTCTTGCGGAGTCCGCCGCGGCGAGTCGTAGTAGCACACCGGGCCCTGCGTCACCACGAACTCGAAGTTCGCGGTGTCCCCCTCGCCGATGCTCGAGAGCCGGGAGAACGCCCGCGGGATGAAGATCAGCCCGTGCTCCAGCGCGGGAATCCGAGCCGAGACGATCTGGGCGGGCGTCACCAGGTTGGCGAGCAACACCGACATCGCGGGCTGGTTCTCGTGCAACAGCGGCACGATCCGATCAGTCAGGTCGGGAACCTTCTTGGCGAGGTTCACGCCCTCCGGGGTGAGCTTGCGCATCTGGGATGTGATGTCGGCCAGCGAATTGGTGATCCGTGGCAGCCTGCCCGACGAGCCGCCGGTGGCTGCCATGAAGTCCATCCCGTTGGTGATCAGGCGGCGCGCGGTTGGCTCGAGTTCGACGAACTTGTCGACCATCTCGAAGCTGTTGTCCGCGAGCCGTTCCAGGTGCGGCGCGGTATCCGCGAGCCCGACCGAAAGCTCGTCGGCGATGACGGTGATGTCGTCGACGTCGATGTCGTCGGTGAGTTTCATCAGGTTGACGAGCACTTCCTCGAGCGCGAGCGGCCTGCTGGTGCGCTTCGGGCCGATGGTGTCGCCGTCCGCCAGGTAGGGGCCCTGTTCGTTCGCGGGCCGGAGATCGATGTGTTTGAGCGCCACCGGCGTGTCCTGCGCGACCACAATCTCGCTGCTGACGGGCACCTTGACCCGCTCGAGCACCGACATTTCGACCTTGACCCCTTGGTCGCCGGGCAGCGCGAGGACGTCGTCGACGTTGCCGACGATGACGCCGCGGTAGGAGACCGGTGAGTGCGGCGTGATCCCGCCCGCGTCGTCCATCAGCACCGCGAAGTGGTTCTTGGCCGCGACCGCGTCGGTGCCGACCGCGTTGATGGCGACGTATGTCGTGCAAACCAGAGCGATCGCCAGGAACAGCGCGATCTGCCCCATCGGCAGTTTCTGCTTGAGCCGCTGCTTGGCCGCCATCAGCGCGTCCCTCCCACCATGAGCTGTTCCACGGCGGCGGCTCCCGAACCGGCCGGGAGCGAGCCGCCGCCGATGTAGTCGGGCAAGCCACCCAGCACGCCGAGCACGCTGTCCGGCACGTTGGCGATGCCGTCGAGGTTGAGATAGTCGCCTGGCGCTGCCCGGCTGAAGAGTTGCTGGAAGGTCTGGAACCGCTTCAGCGTCGCGCCGAGATCGGCGTCGGCACCCGCTAGCGCGTCCACGATGGGACCCAGTTTGATCAGCTGGTCCTTGAGCGTCGACTGCGTCTTGTCCAGCGCTGTATTGACGTCGGTCGACAGTTCGGTGACGCCGGCCATCAGGCCGTCGAAGTTCTCTTGCTGCTCGCGAAGCACGTCGATCGCGGGCCGGATCTTGACCAGCGCGTTGGCCAGCAGTTCGCGGTTGTCCGCCACGGTTTTGCCGAGCTTGTTGACCGAGGCCAGCGTGCTGTTGAACTGACCGGTGCGCCGCTCGATCGAGTCGAGCACCGAGTCGGCACGGTTGAGCAACTGCCGGGCCTTGTGCTCCCGCCCGCCGAGCATGGTGTTGAGCTCGGTGATGATGGTGCGGGTGTGTTCGATACCGCTGTTGTTGAGGACGTTGCCGAACAGCGCCATGGTGTCTTCGATGTCGGGGCCTTTGATGGTGTCCGACAGCGGGATACGCCCGCCCGGCCCGATCAGCTCGCCGCCGGGTTCGGCGGGCAGCTTGAGTGCGACGAATTCGTCGCCCAGCGCCGTGCTCAGCTCGAGTCCCGCCTTGGTGCCCTTGGGCAGCTGGACGTCTTCCCGCACGTTGATCACCACGTGGGCGGTGAACTCCTTGGCCGTCTTGGACTCAACGCGACCGACGGTGGCCGGGCCGATCCGGACCTTGCCGCCGATGGGCAGCCCGGACACGTCGGTGAACTCCGCGGTGATCTGATACGACGGGCCGTCGACCGTTCTGCCCGTCGGGGCGTTCTGCAGGCTGAAGCCGCAGCCACCCAGCAAGGCCGAGGCGGCGGCCAGCGCGCACGCCCGTGTCAGCAGCGCCATCAGTTACCGCCTCCCAGCAGGCCGAGCGGCTGATCGGGCGGCAGCGGGACCGGGTTGGTGAGCCCGGGCCCGCCGCACAGTTGCGGAATCGGCAGACCCTGGCAGAGTTGCTTGCCGCGGTCGCTCTGCGAGAGGTTCGTCGAGAAGTCGAGCCGGACCCGCAGCTTGTCGTCGTCGCTGATCGCCCGGGTGATGTTCTCCGCGCCGAGCGGGAAGGTGTCCATGATCTCGACCAGCTGCCGCTGGTGCCGGGCCAGCTCCACCGACACGTCGGCCAGTCCCTTGACGTTGGCGGTCATCGACTTGCCGTGTTTCTTCACGAGCCTGCCGACCTCGTCCATCACCGAGGACAGGGACGCGATGGCATCGGCGATGTTGCCTTCCTGCTCGGCGAACTCCCCCGCGACGTCGTCGACCGAGGTGGTCAGCGAGTCCACGGTGGACTTGTTGTCGGCGAGCACCTTGACGAGGAGGTCGAGGCTCTTGAGCAACGACTCGACGTTGGGCATCTCACCGTTGACTACGTCGCTGGCCTGCGAGATGTCGCGGATCGCATCGCGCACGTCCTTGCCGCGGCCGTCGAGCATCTTCGCGGCGTTGCCGATGACCCTGCCGAGTGAGCCGTCGGAGTTCGCGCCCTCCGGGCCGAAGGTGACCAGCAGCTCGTTCACCGACTTCACCAGCTTGTCCCACTTGATCGGCGAATGGGTGCGCTCGACCGGAATCACCGCGCCGTCGGCCAGCGTGGCGCCGCCCCGGTAGGGCGGGGTCAGCTCGATGTACTGGTCGGAGACCACGTTCGGCGACATGACCCAGGCCTCAGCGGCCGCCGGGATCTGGGTGTCCGCCGGCATCGACAGCTCGAGCCGGACGTGATCGCCGCGGGTCTCGAGCTTCTCGACCTTGCCGAGGTTCACGCCGAGCACCGCCACGTTGCTGCCGACGAACATGCCGTCCGCCTGTGTGAAGTCGGCGTACACCGTGATCGAGCTCGCCGGGCGCATCACCAGGAACAGCGCCGACGCGGTAAGGAGGACGGCGATGATGAACGCGGCGAAGCCTCTCGTGTGGATCGATGTCATGAGCAACCATTCACCAATCCGGCGACGCAGAGCACGTTGTCGGGCACGATCGCCGCCGGTCCGACGACGTCACCCCACGGCCCATGACCGAAGTTGTTCGCGATGTAGCGCGAGGCGGGCGCGAATTGCTTCAGCGTCGCGTTGAAGTCCTTCTGCGTCTTCTTCAGCGTCGCCGTGATCGAATCCAGCCTGCCGAGCATCGACTCGATCACCGGCCGGTTTTCGTCGAGGAAGGACGCCAGCTGCTTGCTCAGGTTGGTGACGTCGGTGATCATCTGGCCGATCGCGTCGCGGCGCTTGGCCAGCGTCGTCGCGATCAAGTCGGCGTCGCCGAGGAGCAGGACCAGGGTGTCCGACTGCTCGAGCAGGCTCTTGGTGACCTGCTGCGCGCCCCTGATGGTCTCCTTGAACTTGGCGCTGTGGTTGTTGAACACCTTCGTCGCCCTGGCGATGCCTTCGAGTGCCTCACCGGCCAGCCGCGGATCCGGCGCGTCGTTTTCGAGGGTGTCCATCAGCGCGCGCAACGCATCGAGGTCGATCTCCTCGGTGGCTTCGGCGGCCGAACGGGACAGGTCGTCGAGCGAGAACGGCACGGAGGTGCGGTCGAGCGGGATCGGCTGCTCCGGGTCCAGTTCGCCGCCGCCGCGCGAGACGAGGTCGAGATACCGCTTGCCCAGCACCGTCTGGATCTTCACCCCCGCCGTGGTGCCGGCGCCCAGCTCACGCTGGGTGTCCATGCGGAAGCCCACGAGCGCCCGGTCCCCCGCCAGCTCGATGGTGGTGACCCGGCCGGACGGCACGCCCGCGATGTAGACCGGGTCGCCGGTCTGCAGCCCGGCGGCGTTCTCGAACTCCGCGGCGAAGGTCGTGGTCTTCGCGTAGAAGATGGCCTGCGGCAGCAGTAGCGATGCCGCGATGACCACGGCGATGGTGATCGAGCCGACGATCGCGAGCGTACGGGGATCGCGTTCCCGGAAGGGCACCTTCATCGCTGACCCCCAATGACGCCATCTCGGCGCTCGTTCGTCACAATGCGCAGTAACGTCACCACTTCGACCACTCGGGCAGGACTCCGTCCCACCCTCCCTTGGCCGAGCCGAGCTGCCGTCATGGCTGGCACACCTCCGAATGCGGGCCGGCATCCAGGTCGATATCACCGGCGAGCGGCAGTTCGGTCTCCAGCACCAGGCTGCAGAGGTAGACGTTGACCCACGCGCCGTACTCCGAGGCGCGATTGACCGCCTTGAACAGCTCCGGCGCGGACTTGAGCGTCCCGGCGAACGAGTCGGAATGCTTGACGAACACGCCCATCAGGCGATCCAGCGAGCGTATGTCCCGATCCAGCGCGGGTCGCACGTCGGTCAGCAGTCCTGAGAGTGACCGGGCAAGCTCGCTCGAGGCGTCGATGGCCTCGCCGAGCTGTCCCCTGCTCTTGGCCATGCCCGAGGCCAGGCCGGCGAGGCTGTCGATCAGCCGGGTGAAGTTCGGCTCGTTCTTGAGCGCGAAGTCGGTCGCCTTCTTCAGGTTGGTGAGCACCTCGCCGATCAGCTCATCCTGATCGGCCACGTTGGTCGTCAACGCGACTACGTGGCTGAGCAGGCTGTTGATGGTGTCGCCCTCGCCCTGGAACACCGCGACCAGCTCACGCGCCAGCTGGTTGATGTCCGCGGGCTCCAGCGTGTTGAACACCGGGGCGAAGCCGTTGAACAAGTCGGTCAGGTCGACCGCTGGCTTGGTCCTTTCCAGCGGGATGACGGCGTCCTCGGCCAGCTCCGCCGCGCCACCCGCGCCGGGTTTGAGCGCGATGTAGCGGGCGCCGAGCAGGTCGGCGTAGCGGACATGCGCCTCGACGTCGGCGGGGATGCGCTGGTCGTCGGTGACCTCGAAGGTGACCGTCGCGTGTTCGCCGGTGAGCTCCAGCTGGTTGACCCTGCCCACCCGCACCCCGGCGATCCGCACGTCGCTGCCTTGTTTGAGGCCGACGACGTCGGTGAAGGCCGCCCGGTAGCTGGTGGTCGAGGCGCCCAGCGGCCGGTACAGCGTGTTGCCGACCAGCACCGTGCAGAGCAGGGTCACCACCAGGAAGACACCCAGTTTGATCAGCGTCGGCAGCATCGTGTGTGGGGTCATCGCGTCGTCACCCGCGTTCCGCGGAACAGCGGCCCGAGCAGCACGCCGACCGCGCCCGACGCCTCCTCGTTCGCCGCAGCCGAACCCAGGTCGTTCGGCGCCGCCCGCATCAGCCGCGACAGCGTGTCCTTCTCCTGCTCACTGCCCACCGGGCCCGCGTCACCGCCGTAGCTCGTCCGCGCGCTGCCATTTTGCGTGCCCGAGCCGCAGTTGGGTCCGGCCTGCGCGCCATACCGGGGGCAGTCGGCGGTGGTGTAGAGCCGGGGCTCCTCCGTGGTGAGGTTCGCCCTGATCCGGAACCACGGCCCGGTCTGGAACGTAGGGATCCCCTTCTCCAGCAGCCTGCGCGCCGACCGGATCGCCTCCGGCGTGCCCTGCGGGTTGCGGGCGAGCGTGTCGATCACCGGGCCGGAGGCGTGCATGAGCTCGATGAACCGATCGGTGTTGTCGCCGAGGAACCGCTTGCCTTCCCCGGTCAGGGTGATGCCGCTGGTCAGGAGTTGCTCCAGCGTGCGCCGTTCGGCCACCACCGTCTCGGAGATCGCGATGGCGTCACGCATGGCTTTGATGCCGTCCAGCGTCGCCGCCGCGAGTTGCGAGCTCAGCGTCGATGCGGCCTCCATCCCGTCGTCGACGAGCGCGAGTAGCTTCGGCACATCGTCGGTCAGCTCGTAAAGCTGGTCGATCATCCTGCCGAACTTCTCGCCCCTGCCGTCTAGCAACTGCGACACCGCACTCAGCGCGGTCGCGATCTTCGCGGGTTCGATCCGCTGCAGCAGGTCCGTCAGGCGAACGTAGGCCTCATACAGCTGCACGGTTCCTTCGGAGGTGTCGGCCCGCAGCGTGTCACCGGTTTCGATCGGCTTGCCCGCGTTGCCCGGCGGCGGCACCAGCTGCACGAACTGATCACCGAAGAGCGTGCGGGGCAGCACTCGGACCTGAGCCGCCGACGAGATGCCGTCCGCCTGCCGGTCATAGATCCGCATGGTGATCGTCGAGGTCGATTGCGCGGTCTCGACCTTGATGACCTTCCCGACGACGACGCCCTTGTACTCGACGGCAGACTGCTCGGTGACCCCCGCATTGCTCGCCGGAATCGCCGCGGTGACCTGCGGATAGCCGGACAGCGCGCCGGTGCTGGCCACCGTGGTGTACACGATCAGCGCGACCACGATGGCCGACCCGATGACCCCGCGCAGGGCGAGCCCGAACCGGGTCGGCGGCTGCTTGCGGCCGGTGCGTCGCGCCATCACACCTCACCTCCCAGCCCCGGGAGCTCCATGAACACGCCCCAGAACGCGAAGGTCAGCAGGATGTCCACGATCATGATCATCACGATGCTGGTGCGGAGCGCCCGGCCGGCCGCCCGGCCGACGCCCTCCGGCCCGCCCGAGGCGTTGTAGCCGTAGTAGCAGTGGATCATCGTGACGACCATCGCCAGGATCACGGCTTTGGCCAGGGATAAGAAGACGTCCTGGGTCGGCAGCATCATGTTGAACCAGTAGTCGTAGTTCCCGCCCGATTGCCCGTTGAGCTGCACGACGACGAACCTCGTCGAGACGTATGCCGCGAACAGGCCGACCAGGTAGAGCGGGATGACGGTGATGAACGCGGCGATCATCCTGGTCGTCACCAGGAACGGCAGCGAGTTCACCGACATGACTTCCAGGGCGTCGATCTCCTCGGAGATCCGCATGGCGCCGAGCTGGGCGGTGAAGCCGGTACCGACCTTCGCGGCGAGCGCGATGCCCGCGACGACCGGCGCCAGCTCGCGCGTGTTCACCAGCCCGGAGACCGCTCCCGACAGCGGGGCCAGTCCGACGAGGTCGAGCCCGCGGAAGCCCTCGAGCCCGACCTGCGCACCGCTGACGAACGACATGGCGAACACCACGCCGACGGTGCCGCCCGCGGCCAGGATCGTCGCGCTGCCGAAGCTGATCTCCGCGATGAGCCGGACGATATGGTTGAAGTACTTGAGGATGCTGGACGGGATGTAGGCGATCACCTTCGCGTAGAACACCAGGTGGTTGCCGACCTCGGCGAAGGCCGAGGAGACCCGGTCGGCGGGGCCCGAAACCATTCCGCCGATGCGGCGCACGCCGGGAACGGCCATCAGTAGCCACCTCCCGGTGGGGAGACGAGCGCGTAAACCTCGCCGACGCCGACGTTGACGAAGAACACGAACATGAACGCCATGACGACCGCTTCATTAACGGCGGTGCCGACGCCTCCCGGCCCGCCCTTGGCGGTCAATCCTTTGGCACAGCAGGCGATCGAGGAAACGATGCCGAACAGGATCGCCTTGATCTGCGCGACGATGAAGTCGTTGATGCCCGCGAAGTCGGTCATGGTGGACAGGAAGCTGCCCGCGGTCACGTCCATCGCCGTGACCTGGAACAAGAAGCTGGCGCCGATGCCGAGCGTCATCACCAGGCTGGTCAGCAGCATCGTGACGATGATCGCGGCGAAGATGCGCGGCACGACGAGCCGTTCGAGCACGGAGATGCCCATGACCTCGAGCGCGTCGACCTCATCGCGGATCTTGCGGGAGCCGAGATCGGCCGTCATCGCCGATCCCCCGACCCCGGCGATCATCAGCGCGGAGACCAGGGGCGCGGCCTGGCCGACGATGAGGAAGGCGACGACGGCGCCGCTGTAGTTCTCCGCGCCGACGTTGGCCGCGAGCGAGCCGACGATGACGCCGACCACGACGCCGAACGGGATCATCACCAGGATCGCGGGGACCGAGCAGACCGCCGCGAGGAACTGCAACTGGACGAAGAACTCGTTCCAGGAGAACTTGCGGCGCCTGATCGTGGTGCCGACCGCGACCACCGTGTCCGCCGCGAAGCCGACGAGCTCGCCGATTTCCTTGACGCTGGGTGAAACCTTGCGGTACTTCGGCCGCGCCCGCTGTCGACGCGGCGCAGTGCGGCGGCCGCGCTCAGCGGTAGCGGTCATCCAATCCTCCGGTTGCTGCTACACACGATGACCCGGCGCGATGAACCCGTGGACCATAACGCATGTTTTGTGAAGCAAGTTACGGAAACCTAGGCGAGTAGACAAGCTTCCCAGCACATTTTGTTCACACTTGGTGACAACCTAGGGCGGTCAGCGGAGCCGCGCTCGTCGAGACGGCGGCGCTCACACGGAGGGGGTTGTGACCGTTACCAGGCGAGCTGGTCGCACCGATGGGTCGCATCGCAGGGCTCGACCTGCAGCGTGGCGTGCTCGATGTGATAGCCATCCGCGAGCAAGCGCTGGGCGGCATACAGCACGGTGGGACCGTCTGCGTCCGCCTCGACCGCGAGATGGGCCGAAGCCACCTCCATCCCGGAGGTCAACGTCCAGATGTGCAGGTCATGCACGTCGGCGACACCGGCGATGCCCGCGAGCTTCGCCGCGACATCGTCGAGGTCGATGCGCTCGGGTGCGTGTTGCAGCAGGATCCGCAGCGACCGGCGGGCGAGCGAGACGACCCGCGGCAGCACGAAGACCGCGATCGCGACACCGACGATCGGGTCCGCGTAGCGCCAGCCGGTAAGCAGGATGATCGCCCCGCTGATCAGAACCCCGATGGAACCAACGAGGTCGGCCAGCACCTCGAGGTAGGCGCCGCGCAGGTTGAGACTCTCCCGCGCCCCCGAGCGCAGCAGCAGGAAGGCGACGACGTTCGCGATCAGCCCGGCGACCGCGGTCAGCACCACCGGCAAGCCGGGCACCGCGGGCGGGTCACTGATCCGGCGCACCGCCTCGACGAGCACGAGACCGGCGACGCCGAACAGCAGTAACGCGTTGACCAGCGCGGCGAACACCTCGCCCCGGTACATGCCGAATGTGCGGGTCGAGGTGGGGGCACTACGTTGCGCGAGCACGATCGCCAGCAGCGCCATACCGACCCCGAAGACGTCGGTCAGCATGTGCGCGGCGTCGGAGAGCAAGGCCAACGACCCGGTCAGCGCGCCGACGGTGAACTCCAGCAGCATGAAAACCGCGCCGATCGCGAAGGCCGCCGCAAGCCGCTTGACGTAGCGACCGGATGCGCTCGCCGGCTCGACCGCCGGCCCGTGCTGGTGCCCCACGCGACCTCCCATGGCTCGATCTCTCAACATATTGTCAAGTGCGCATAACTGCAAGAGACAAGGGGTCGATGTGCGCTACCTCGCACGCTACTGCCCACGCGAGCAGCGCACAGGCCGAGGGAGCGCCCTCCGGAGACAACCGCCGGCAGCGCATGCGATAGGCTTTCGGCGGCATCGCCCACCAGCGATGAGCCCTCGTAGCTCAGTGGATAGAGCACCGCCCTCCGGAGGCGGGTGTCGCAGGTTCGAATCCTGCCGAGGGCGCTTCTTGTTCGTGCGGTCGCCGCGAATTTAGCGCAGGTGTGGACATACTCGCGACTGGCGATTATCCGAAGTTGATCAGCCTCCCGACCCGTGTGACCGAATATTGCCCGTTCTGTCCGGAAAATGTCGTCACCAGCCTCGGGAGGTTGATCAGCTTCGCTGCGATCCACGATGCGCCGAATGACCCGCCCGGCGAGGCAGTCCGCCCGACGAGGACCTAGAACCGCCTGCATCCGGGGTGGGGCGCAGTCGACATCGCCCGGAGTGATCTCGTGCTCCGAGCAGCGGCCGGTCGATGTTGACGGAACCGGAGGAGGCGCGTTCGCGTCGTAGTGGGAATGTGACCCTCTGTTGCGAGCCTGCGTACAGGCGTACTGCACTGGGGCCCGACCACCGCATGCTGGGAAAGAAGCCACCGTCCAAGGGGTGAGACCATGGCGAATGACGCCGATGGCCAGACAACGAAGACACCCGTTCCTCGTGAATTTCCACCGATTGTCTATCTTCCGTGCACCAAGCACACGTCCGATCCTGCTGACGCCGAGGTGGAGCTTCGCCAGACGCGGGACGGGCGCATGGCCCTGATGGCCTACTCGGCGCTGGACCGGCTCAAGTACTGCTGCGGCGAGCAGCAACCGTGGATCGTCATGCCCACACATGTGCTGGACAGCCTGCACGAGGCTCAGCCGTTCCAGATGCTGCTGCTGGATGTGATCATTCCCGAGGAGTTCCGGCACGGGGGTGTGTCCGCATGAACGGTCACGAAGCCGACTCCGGGGTGATCGACGGCATCGCCCGCACCCTGCGCAACGCGAGCACGCAGCTGGATCGCGCCGGAAAGTCGACTCCCGATACCCCCGATGCGGGCGACGCCACACCGGCGCTAGCAGCCGTTCTCGCACAGCTGAGCGACAACGCAGGGCAGATGGTGCTTGGGCTGGTGGCGGCGGGAGACTCGGTTGCCACGGCAAGTTCGCGGTACGCCGAGGACGACGCCGCAGCCCGTGAAGAGTTCACCGGTGCGAAGGCAGAGCGAGGCATGCCGATCGACACCGAGATCAAAGGAAACGTGGAAAGCATCCGGTCCGCGGCGAACTGGGTGCGGGATTCCCTCGCGTCCGGAATCACGGACGCGGTCAGCCAGATCTATGCCGCACGCAACAGTGCGGATGCAGGATGGCGAGGCGAGGCAGCTGAGGCGTTTCGCGCGGAGGTGACCGCCGGGGCGCGCAAAGGGTGACACGTTCGCCAAGGACGCCAAGTCGATGGCGCAGTCGTTCGATGATGTCGCCGCCGACCTGCAGGGCGCGCAACGCGAGATGGAGCGGATCCGAGGCGATGCTGCCTCCGCTGGGCTGCGGGTGGACGGGCACGCCATCCAGGATCCCGGTCCGGCACCGCCTGACGCCGGCGAGGCTCCGACCGGTGAGGCGGCGACACCGGCGGTCACTGCAGCGCATGGCGAGGCCGTCCAGGTCCAGAACGCCCATGCGGAGAAGGTGAAGGCCTACAAGAAGGCCAAGGCAGACGCCGAGGATGTCCGCAGGAAGTGGCATGGTTCGGTGGAGGCGATGAACAAGAAGTCGAACGCCGCCGCAGCCCAGGGCTGGTTCTCGGTGGGCGACATCGCCAACTCGACCGCCGCCGCCAGCGTCGCGCACGCGCACAGTTCAATCCTGTTGAAGCACTCGCGGTTCTACCTCAACGATGCCAACGCAGCGCTGCGTCACGTCGGCGCGATGCACGACGGCTACACCGGCGTCGTGACGGATCGGAAGGGGATGTATCAGAACCTCGACCGGGCGAATGCGAGTACCCGTGCCGCGACGGCGGCGGTCGACGACGCAACGAAGGCTCAGCGAGCTGGTAAGTCGTTCGGGCTGAAGGCGGGCGGTGCGCTGGCGGTCGCGGGCGGTCGCGGGCGTCGCCTACGAGATCTCGCAGGGTAAGGATCCGGTGCAGGCGACCGTGTCCGGCGCGGCCGGCTTTGGCGCGTCGGTGGCGGCGGGCGCGATCGTGGGCAGTGCCATCCCCGTGCCCGTGGTCGGCACGGTCGCAGGCGCGATTGTGGGCGTCGGCGTTGGCGTGTTCACTTCCGGCATGGTGGACTCATTGTGGGAAAACGGAATCGACGAGGTCGGCGGCGCGATCGCCGATGCGGGATCGGCGGTCGCGGGAGGTGTCAAGGATGCCTGGGATGCCATCTTCTGACGCCGACCTCTGGCCCGATTCCTGGAGTCAAGAGGTCCAGCCTCGCTCCGTCCTCAGCCTGGCGGGAATCGCATTGTTCCTGGTGGCGGCTCCGATCGCGATAGCCGTCTACCTCTTCGCGGCGGATAACAAGGCGCAGGCCGGATACGCGACGGCCTTTGCCGCGATCTGCGCCCTGATTCTGTGGATCGGCTACGAGTCGAGGTTTCGCCGCCGCCGCGCGGGCGCAGACCCCATCACCACCGTGCGACTCGACAACGGCTCCGGCGCCCTCAAGATCCCCTACTCGCTGGGCATCCATGTCGGGGTCACCCTGCTCATGGCCGCGTTCGCCGTCCTGTTCAGCGCGGCCACCGTGCACACCATCGCCGTCAACCCACCGGGCGAGCGCGCCGGCGCCTACCTGTGGGCGGCGCTGGCCGCCCTGTTCGCGTCGTTCCCCCTGCTCCTGCTCAGGAGGAAATACGCCCTCGGGTACCTGCTGGTGTCCCCGGAAGGCATCCACCACCGTGGCTGGACGTTCCAGTCGTACTTGCCGTGGCAAGGCATCAAGATGATCCACCCGCTGCAGACCGACGGCCCCGACATACTCATTACCGCCACCGACGACACCGCGTGGGAACCCAAGCAGATCACCCGGCTCTGGCGCGCCGACAAGCCCGCCGCGATCCCCAGCGATGACGGCCACAGCCTCAAACCCGCCATCCACATCCCTGGTAAATACCTCGCCGCCGACCCCGCCCTGGTCCTCGCCATCCTCGTGTTCTATGGCAAAAGCAGCCAAGCCCGCTACGAACTCGCGACCGAGACCGCACTGCACCGCGCCCAGTCCGCCCACTTCGGCAGCTGATCTGAGCTTGGGCCCGGGATGTTGATCAGCTTCGTTATGGCGGTCGCCTCCTAAGCTTGTGCCGATGTTCTCAGCACCGTTCGCCTGTCGCACGGAGATCGAGGCATGACCGCCGAGACCGACACCCACTTCTGGGCCGCCGAGCGCGCCGCCGCCCTCGACGCCGCGGACCCGCTCGCGCCGCTGCGCGACCGGTTCCTGCCCGCCCCGGGCGTCGTGGCCTACCTCGACGGCAACTCACTCGGCCGGCCGGTCGCGACGACCGCGGCCCGGTTGGAGGAGTTCGTCCGCGACTCCTGGGGACAGCGGCTGATCCGCGGCTGGACCGAGCCGGGTCCGGACGGGCCTTGGATGAACTGGCCGGAACGAGTCGGGGACCGCATCGCCGCCGCCGCGCTCGGCGCCGCACCCGGGCAAACCGTGCTCGCCGACTCCACCACCGTGCTGCTCTACAAGCTCGCCCGCGCGGCCTTCGACGCCGCAGCCACCGCCGGCTCCGCACGCCGGGTGATCATCGCGCACGCCGACGACTTCCCCACCGACCGCTACGTCATCGAGGGTATCGCGGCCGAGCGCGGCGGCGAGGTGCGCTGGATCGAGACCGGTCTCGCCGACGGCGTCACCCCCGCCCAGGTCGCGGACGCCGCCGGCCCGGACACCGCGCTGGTGCTGCTGTCCCACGTCGCCTACCGCTCCGGGTGGCTTGCCGATGCCCCGGCGGTAACCGCCGCCGCACACGACGCCGGCGCGTTCGTCCTGCTCGACCTGTGCCACTCCGCAGGCTCGGTCGAACTCGCGCTGGACGACTGGGACGTCGACCTGGCCGTCGGATGCACCTACAAGTTCCTCAACGGCGGCCCCGGCTCTCCCGCGTTCGGGTACGTCCGCCGAGGCCTCCATGACGTCATGCGCCAGCCGATCCAAGGCTGGATGGGCCGGCTCGACCCGTTCACCATGGGACCCGGCTACATCCCCGCCCCCGGCATCCGGCAGGTCGTCAGCGGCACCCCGCCCGTGCTCGCGGCCGTCCCCCTGCTGGCCGCGCTGGACCTGCTCGACGAGGCCGGGATCAGCGCGGTCCGCGCGAAGTCGGTGGCACTCACCGAGTTCGTCCTCGAACTCGTCGACGCCTGGCTGGCCCCGCACGACGTCGAAGTCATCTCCCCACGGGACGCGTCACGCCGCGGCGGGCACGTCACGATCCGCCGCGCGGGCTTCCGGCAGGTCGTCGACGCCCTCTGGGATCGCGGCGTGCTCCCCGACTACCGTGAACCCGACGCGATCCGGATCGGGCCCGCACCGCTGTCCACGTCGTTCACCGAGGTGCACGACGGGCTCGCCGTGCTCCGCGACCTGCTCGACACGAGTCGATCATGAGGCTGTTTGGTTGCCCTGGCTACCAATTTGTCGCAAGGTCAACATCTCATCGTGGCGCAGAGGACCGGACTCCGGGGATCTCGCCGTTACGGAAGGCGTTGACGAAGAGCCGGTGGTCCTCCCTGGTCTGCACGGCGTAGCGCATCCCGAACTCCACCAGCGAGCGCACGAGCTCGGTCTCGTTCTGCCCGATCACGGATGCGATCGCCTCCTCGCTCTGGAACTGCACCAGCGTCTGCTCGGAATCGGCGTCCGCGACGCAGTGCATCTTCGCCGTTGCCCGGCCGAGGTACTCCAGCACGGGCACCATCTCCGCGGGTTCGGTCAGATCCGACCAGTCCAGGTCACTCACGTAGGGCGAAAGTTCGGACACCACGAAACCGGTGCCGTTCAATTCGGTGTAGCCGAGCCACGGGTCCGCATGCGCCTGCAGGGCGCGTTGCGACACCGCGGTGCGGTGGCCGTGGTGCCGGAAGTACCGGTGGATCCGCTGGTCAGGCACGATCCGGCTCGGCGCCGCGACATTGCCCTGCTTCATCGACAGCACCACATCTCCAGCGCCTGCGTGCGACCTTCCACGAGGATGTTGTACGCGGGCAACCCGGCCGATCCGATGCCGAACCCTTTGCGTCCGACGATGCTCTTCACGCCATAGGTGATGCTGCCGAAGCGCTTGTTCTCCGAGATGGTGTCCAAGTAGCGATCGAACGCGGCACACACGGCGGCGTCCTCCTCCTCGTCGAGCTCCCGCACGCCCGGTCCGAGCCGGAACCGTCGCTCGTAGTCCTGGATGACGGTGAACGAGTCGAGCAGCTCCACCCTGGTGTTCATCCTGGCGCGCAGCAGCACGTCGCGGATCAGGCCGTCAGTGGTGTCGAGCTGCAACTTGAACTTGTCGTCGCCGGGATGATCGGCGAAATGGCGAACCTGGCGGACGTAGGCGCGCACGTAGGCCTTGATCAGCCGCTCGATGTCGTCGTCGGAGATCGCCTTGGTCCACGCGATCAGCGCGACGCTGGCCACCAGGCGCTTGAGGTCCCAGATGAAACTACCGAGGTACGCCTCGTCGAAGTCATTGACGTCGAATACCAATGTTCCCGCGGAGTCCATGTATGTGCCGAAGTTCCCGGCGTGCAGGTCACCCTGAATCCAAACGCGACCGGTGCGCTCGTCCGACCAGGGATCGTCGGCCCGCGCCATGTCGTAGTAGAACAGGCACGCGGCTCCGCGGTAGAAGCGGAAGGGGTCAGCCGCCATCTTGCGGAACTTCTTGCGGAACGCGGACACATCGGCGCGTATGAGATCGTCGAACGCGTCCACCAACACGTCGACGATCTCGGCTCGCCGCTGTTCGCCGCTGCGCTCGCGGACCTGGTGCATCGGATCGCTCACCCATCGACTCTCCCACGATGGCCGCGCGCGCACCACGAAGATGCGGCGCGAGCCCCGGATATCTGATGCGGGGCTCGCGCCGGCAGAATCCATGGCGCTCGGATCGCTTCGTCGATGCTGTCCGGTCAGGCCGGCGTGGCGCCCGGTCGGCCGTTCTCGATGACGAAGCTCGCTCGGTTGCTGATAGGCGCGCCTCGGCTGGTCACGTAGTCGACGATGCGGTAGTCGGCGGTCCACTCGGTGGGGGTGATGGTATTGCGGACATATCCGCGTTTGCGGTTGATGAACTTGACGTGCGGGTTTTCCGCCAGCTGCACGAGATCGCTTTCCCGCTGGTCCACACCGTCACCGCCGCTGGCGATCGACGTCCCCACCAATTCGGTGGCGACGGTGGCCGAGTCGGGATTGTTGAAGTCGGCCTTCACGTCGCAGACGTAGCTGGCGTGCACGTCTCCGGTGAGCACGACGGGGTTGGTCGTGCCCGCCGAGGCAAGGTGATCGCGGACGGCGTCGCGCTCGACGAGGTATCCGTCCCAGGCGTCGTTGCTGAAGTTGGTGTCCGGACCGGCAACGAAGTCGCGCTGAGAGAAGAACACCTGCTGGGCGAGCACGTTCCACCGTGCCGTCTGGCCGGCGGTCGCGCTGAACAGCCAGTCCTTCTGCTTGGCGCCGAGGATGGTCCGGTTCGGATCGCCACGTTCGCTGTCTCCGACCTGGTCGCTGCGATACTGGCGGGTGTCGAGGAGGTAGAAGTCCATCAGATCCCCGAAGCTGAGCCGCCGGTAGATCTGCACGTCCGGGCCGTTGGGCCGCTGGCCTCGACGCAACGGCATGTGCTCGTAGTAGGCCTGGAAGGCCCGTGCCCTGCGCTGCCGGAACACCCGGGGATCGGCGTCGGGCTCGCCGTCCTCCTGCGAGATGTCGCCGGCCCAGTTGTTTTCCACTTCGTGATCGTCGAAGACGACTGCCCAGGGAAAGGCCGCGTGAGCGGCCTGCAGGTCAGGGTCGGAGCGGTACTGCGCGTTCCGGACGCGGTAGTCGGCGAGCGAGAAGATCTCCGCGGCAGGCAGGTGCCCGCGTCCGAGTGCACCTTGGGCGTCGCCTTCGTAGATGTAGTCGCCGAGGAAGGTGACCAGATCCAGGTCTTCCTCAGCCATATGCGCATAGGCGTTGAAATAGCCGGACGGATAGTTTTGGCAGCTGGCGAACGCGAACGCGAAGCGGTCGAGTGATGCGCCGACGTTGGGTGCGGTCTTGGTCCGCCCGATCGGGCTGATGACCTTCTCGGCGCGGAAACGGTAGAAGTAGTCGGCGCCGGGCCGTAGACCGGAAACTTCGACATGCACGGAGTGAGCACTCTCCGGCCGGGCGAGCGTTGAGCCCGCCGCGGCGATCTTGCGGAAGGATTCGTCGGAGGCGACCTGCCAGTGGACGGTTATCGGACGATCTGGCATCCCGCCTCGGCCGTCCAGAGCGAGTGGATCCGATGCGAGCCGGGTCCACAACACCACGCCGTCCGGCAGCGGATCGCCTGATGCGACTCCGAGTGTGAACGGCGCGGCAGCCGCTCCCTGAGCACGAGCCGAGCTTGGCAACCCGGTAGCGGCGCCGAGCACTGACGCGCCCAGTGCGGCGGACCCGGCCAGGAATCGACGACGAGAGGTCGCAGGCGACCAGAGTGACTTGTCGAGATCAGACATGCGCTGCCCTCCTGAAGCAACGAGCTGCCCGCTCGGCGACTCCGGGCGGACTGCTCCCATCAGGTCACGCAGCGCGATTAATACCCACCACTAACGAATGAATATTTCCGCACAGATAAAGTCGATCAGATGACGGAAACGTGAAGTGGTGAGCAATGAGTGAACAAATGGTGCCGAACGAGCGACGCTGAAATAGGGAGGCTCGGCGTTGCGGCCAGAACGGAGGTCATGTCGGGCAGTGGGTGAACCTCGACCAGACGAGCGCCGCCCCCGCGCCGGTGTGCGTCAGCCGCGTTTCAGGTCAGGGCGCTGATTGGCCTCGCGCTTTCGGTCACACAATGCACCGAATCTTCCGTTGATCATGGAAGGTTCGAGGGTTTTCGCCGACACGCGGGGTGTTGACATAAAAGTGTCGGTGCGGGTTGGTAGTATCGAACATGTGAGCGATCCGATCAGTCCTTCTGTGTCCGGTGCCGAGTGGTGGCGCCAGGACAAGACCGAGCTGGTCGCCGCGCTGCGGGAACGCGAGAGCGGGATGCGTCGGCTGCGGGCTGAGACGTATGAGATTTTGGCGGAGATGCAGTCGCGGTGCCCGCAGGCCGAGTTCGGCTACGGCTCGTTGGATGCGTTGCAGGCCGATGTGCTCAACATCAGCCGCCGG
>WHSS01000149.1 GCA_009379975.1 Actinophytocola sp. | reverse complement strand
TGCCAGGGGTATCGAATTCCCCGATGGTGATCTGGCGGGCAAGGTATGCGCGGCCGCGTTCGAACGGGGCCTGTTGATGGAAACTTCCGGCCCGGACGGCGAGGTGGTCAAGCTGCTGCCGGCGCTGACCGTCACCGATGCGGAAATCGATCAGGGGCTGGGCATCATCAGGGAGTCCGTCGCGGCCGTACTGCGCTGACGCAGACTGTAGTCACAACGGCGAAGTCAACCGAGGAGAGTAGATTGATCGTCCGCACGCTCGATGAGATCACCGATACCGAAGCCGATATCAAGACGCCGAACTGGCGGAGCAAGCGGATTGTGCTTGCCAAGGACAAGGCCGGCTTCTCGATGCACGAGACCACGCTGTATGCGGGGACCGTCAACGACTTCTGGTACGCGAACCACATCGAAGCTGTTTTCGTGGTGTCGGGCGAGGGGGAGATTACCAATACCGAGACCGGGGAAACCTTCGAGTTGAAGCCAGGTAGCCTGTACTTGCTCGATCAGCACGACAAGCACCAGCTCCGGCCGAAGACCGATGTTCGGACCGTCTGCGTCTTCAACCCGCCGGTGACCGGTAAGGAAGTACACGACGAGAACGGTGTCTACCCGCTCGTCGTCGAGGACGACGCTTGATCTGAAAGCTTTTGTCCGAATAAATAACATATCTGAATAACGCTAACCGCCCATCCAATTCGGAAGGGCGGTTACGCGCGTTCCCGCCACGAATTGGGCATGCAATTCGACACAGATAACTAAACCGAGGAGGCGAGCATGACGCTCACGGATATCCGAATCGAGGACAGCTATCCGACCCGAATCGCGGCAGAGCCACGACTGATCGAGCGGACGCACCCCACGGTGTGGGGATCGGAGAAGGATGGGCCGATCGACGCGGCCGCACTCCGCTCGCATCGGGACAAGGGCTATTCGATGGTCGAGGGGCTGCTGTCCCCAGCCGAGGTCCAGGGGTACTGGCAGGAACTCGTGCGGTTGTCCGGTGACGAGGAGCTGAAACGGGACGAGCGGGTCATCACCGAGAAGGCATCGGGGGAGGTTCGATCGATCTTCGAGGTCCAACGGCTCAGTGACATGATCGCCGGTCTGGTCGTCGATCCGAGAGTGCTCGATCGGGCCCGGCAGATCCTCGGTTCCGACGTCTACCTGCACCAGAGCCGGGTCAACTACATGCCTGGGTACAAGGGCAGGGGCTTCTACTGGCATTCCGACTTCGAGACCTGGCACGCCGAGGACGGCATGCCGATCCCCCGTGCGGTGAGCTGCTCGATCGCGTTGACCGACAACTACCCCTTCAACGGCGGCCTGATGATCATGCCCGGTTCGCAGGGCGAGTTCGTGCAGTGTGTCGGCAGCACCCCGGAGAACCACTACAGGGCTTCGCTGCAGGAGCAGGAAATCGGCGTGCCGAGCCACGACGACATCACGAAGCTGGCCGCCGAGCACGGCATCGAGCAGTTCACCGGGCAGGCCGGATCGGCCCTGTGGTTCGACTGCAACATCATGCACGGCTCCGGCAACAACATCACGCCGTATCCACGCTCGAACATCTTCCTGGTGTTCAACAGCGTCGAGAACACCCTCGTCGAGCCCTACGCGGCCGACAAGCGACGTCCCGGCTTCATCGCCAACCGGGACTTCAGCCCGCTGACCAGGTAGTAGTGGCTCACGAGCGCAGCATCTGACAGCTCAAGGCCGGCATGTCGCCCCCGATCGGCTGGGGCGGAATGCCGGCTTGTTCTTCGTCGCGAACCGGCCGCCACGGAAAAATTTGTTGAATATCGCGCTGCGGGGAACCAAATGCCCTCCAGGCGACTCTTACTTGTGTACGGACATCGCACCGGCCACGAGGACTGATCGAGCCACTCGGGAGGAGTGGGCCACAGGCGTTCGAGATCAGGTGCCGTGCCGACGCGGATCGGGGGATCACGCGGCGGCGGGCGTCCATGGTGGCTAGGCGGTGAGGTCGGTCGGCACGAATGGGGGACGTGCCGACCGACCTTTTCTGTTCACGGCAAGGCGCGCGCGGGTTGTGTGAGTGTGGCGTTGAGACGGTAGGTCTGGTCGTATGTGACATTCGCTCAACGGCGTGCCGGGCTATTCGCTCGCGGTCGCCATCGCACCTGCACCGTTGGAGTGACCGTCTCGCGAGCGGATGTGCTGGCTGGGCACGAACGGCTCGAGCCGGGGGCGTTTCGGCTCGCGGCCGTCGCCCATCGACTCGCCACGCAGCAGCCTGCCGATCCAGGGCAGCAGATGCGCCCTGGTCCATTCCACGTCCGACCTCCGCATGGTCAGCCACGTCGGCCGCTCGAACTCCGGCCATGGCTCACGCCAGTCGGCATTGGTGGGCACGCCGAGGACCTCGGCGGTGCGCAGCGCGATCCGGCGGTGCGCCTCGGCGGTGAAGTGGAGACGGTCGTCGCTGAACGCGCGGGGATCGTGCAGCGCGTCCATCGCCCAGAGGTCGACCATCTGTGCGCCGTACCGCCTGGCCGTGGCATGCACATGTGCGTTGTACATCGCCACTTTCCGGCGCAGCCGGTTGAGCACCGAGACCTGCCGGGTGTCCGGCCCGGTGAACAGCAGCACCTTGATACCGGCCTCGGTGAGGCGTCGCACCATCTCGTCGAACTTTTCCGCGAGCAGGTCGACGTTGGTGCCGGGGATGACGAGGTCGTTGCCGCCCGCGCAGACGGAGACCAGATCGGGACGCACGTCCAGCGCGATCGGCAGCTGCTCGTCGATGATCTCCTGCAGCATCTTGCCGCGGAGCGCGGTGTTGGCGTAGGAAAAGTTCTGCTTGCCCTCCGCGAGCATGATCGCCAGCCGGTCCGCCCACCCCAGAAAGGAGCCATCTGGGAGCTCATCGTTCATTCCTTCGGTGAAACTGTCGCCGAGGGCGATGTAGCTGCTGTACTCGTGCATACCCGTGTCTCCCTTCTGATCCACCCCATGTCACAGGTGTGCAGTGTTGGCCTTGTCGGCCTCCAGCCCCGCCAGGTATCTCGCCGATCCCGGCCCAGGGTTACATCGGCGAGCGTTCAATGATCCGAGAATGCCTGGTCAGACACGACCTACGCCACCGTTGGTTGACCGCAACGTCATCGCATCGTTGTCAACGCAGCACCGGAGGACCCCCTGACCTGTGCGAATGGGACGCACCGGATGCCGGGTTCGGTTCCGTCACATTTGACCACATGAGGAACTCCCGGCGACCGGCGCGACCTCCGTTGCCCGCAGATACATTCCGAGCTCTGGTCCAGCCGCCAACCACTCACCACAATTACCTACCATTCGGATCTCCACGACCAGCGATGAGCAGAAAGCCGCGACCACCCTTCGGGCGGTCCCATCTGCCTGCTGGCGGCTGGCCAACCGCGGATGGGATTCTGGTGGCGTGACCGAGCGAGCCGACGACAGCAGTACCCGCGCGCCGGAGCGGGAGTCGCTCGCCGTCCTGCTCGGCGGCAGGCGAGGGGCGCTGGACGCGAGCGTGCCGCCGGTGGCGTTCGTGCTCGGCTGGCTCGTCGCGGATCGCTCGATCGGCTGGGGTGCCGGCGCCGCGGTCGCCGTGGCCGCGCTGGTCGGTGTGGTGCGTCTGGCGCGGGGCCAGCGCATCGGAGCCGTCCTGGTCAGTCTCGCCGCGGTGGTGCTCGCGGCCTACGTGGCCCTGTCCACCGGGCGCGCCGAGGACTTCTTCCTGGTGCAGTTGCTGAGCAACGGCCTGAGCGCGCTGGCGTGGGCGGTGAGCATCCTGCTGCGCTGGCCGTTGCTCGGCGTTGTGGTCGGCGCGTTGCTCGGGCAGCGGACCCGGTGGCGGCGTGATCCGGCGCTGCTCAGGGCGTATTCGCTGGCCAGTTGGGTCTGGGTGTTCGGCCAGTACACCGTTCGCGTTGTGGTGTTCGGCGCGCTGTGGTCCAGCGGCCAAGTGGTGGCGCTCGGCATCGCACGCACGGTGCTGACCTGGCCTCTGGTCGCGCTTACCATCGCCGTCAGCGGATGGGTGCTGCACCGCGGGCTGCCGCCGTCACACCCGGGAATCAGGCACCCGCAACTCCCGCACGAGGCGTGCTCACCAGCACCTCGGCGAGCAGCGCGGGGTCGACGTTGCCGCCGCTGATGACGGCAACGGTCCGGCCGGCGGGGAGTTCGCCGCCGTGAAAGAAGGCCGCGGCGGCGCTGACCGCACCGCTGGGCTCGGCGACCAGACGCGCCCGGGTGGCCAGCAGCCGCATCGAGGCGCGGATCTCCTCCTCGCTGACCGTGATGACCCCGTCGATCACCTCGCGCAGGTGAGCGAAGGTCAGCTCTGACGGCTCGGTGCGCAGGCCGTCAGCGATGGTCCGCGCCCGCTGCTCGGCGGGCCAGTGCACCCGATGCCCGGCGAGCAAGCCCGCCGCGGTGTCCGCCGCCAGCTCGGGCTCGACCGCGAAGACTCGCGCATCGGGACACAGCGCCTTCATGGCGACGCCGATCCCGGAGGCGAGGCCGCCGCCCGCGACGGGCACCAGCACCACGCCGACCTCCGGCATGTCGGTGGCGATCTCGAGCCCGATCGTGCCCTGACCGGCTATCACGTCGGGATGATCGAAGGGCGGCACCAGCGCGAGCCCGCGACGCTCGGCGATCTCGTGCGCGACGGCTTCGCGCTCGGCCATCGGCACCTCGATGATCTCGGCACCGTGCGCGGCGGTCGCCTCGACCTTGACTCTAGGCGTCGACTCCTGCATCACGATCGTGGCGGGGATGCCGAACTCCTTCGCCGCCCGCGCGACGGCGTTGGCATGGTTACCGCTCGAATACGCGACAACTCCACGAGCACGGGCGCCGTCGTCAAGGGCGGCTATCGCGTTATACGCGCCACGGATCTTGAAGGCCCCGATGTGCTGCAGGTTTTCCGGCTTGAGCCACAGTTCGCGCTCGGTGAACCATGGCTGGCTCAGCAGCGGAGTACGCAGGGCTACCGGGGCGATGCGGATCGCGGCGGCCCGGATGTCATCGAGGGTGACCATGTCCATGGCCGCCAGCATGCCCGAACCGCGCCGACAGCGGCCGCACGGGCGGAGCCCAAGGTGGCATTGGGAGCCATATAGGAGCCCAATGCCACCCTGGGCTCCCCCTGCGCTCAGGCCCGCAGCATCCCGGCGAGTTCCGCTGCAGCGGCGCGCGGGTCCTCCGCCTCGGTGATGGCCCGGACGACCACCACCCGGTCGGCCCCCGCCTCGAGCACTTCGGGCAAGCGTGCCCGGTCGATGCCGCCGATCGCGAACCATGGCCGCGTTGGCCCTGCCGCTGCCGTGGCCCGCACCAGGTCCAGCCCGGGCGCCGTCCGGCCCGGCTTCGTCGGCGTCGGCCAGCACGGGCCGGTACAGAAGTAGTCGGCACCCGGCTCGGCCGCCGCCGCCCTGGCCTGCGTCAGTGAGTGGGTGGAGCGACCGATGGCAACGTTGTCGCCCAGAATCCGCCGGGCGAGCGTGACCGGGATGTCGTCCTGACCTAGGTGAAAGACATCGGCGTCGACGGCAAGCGCGATGTCCGCCCGGTCGTTGACCGCGAGCAGCGCGCCGTGCCGCTCGCATGCTTCCGCGAGCACTTCCAGCGCGGCGATCTCCTCGGCCGCCTCCAGTGTCGCGCCGCCGGGCTTGTCGCGTAGCTGAATGATGTCGACGCCGCCTGCCAGCGCGGCGTCGGCGAACTCGGCGAGGTCACCGCGGTCCGACCTGGCGCCGGTGCACAGATACAGCCGGGCATCGGCGAGCCGCCGTCTGATGTCATCCCCTGAGAGGCGTGGCATGTGCCCGACGCTACCTGCCGGGCGGCAGCCCGAAGCACGGGCGGGTGGAAATGGATGGCGCATACCGGCTACGGTGAAGGTGTCCGCACGGGAGCCTGGCAGTGGCTGAGAGGGAGCTGAAAGCTCCGACCGTGGAACCTGATCCGGATCATGCCGGCGCAGGGAGCGTGATTCATGTGAGTTCCGGCACCAGCATCGCCGTCGTTGGCGGCGGCGTGATCGGCCTGTCCATCGCCTGGCGTGCGGCCGCGGCCGGGCATCCGGTGACGCTGTTCGATCCTGAGCCCGGCCGGGGCGCGTCGTGGGTCGCCGGCGGCATGCTCGCGCCGGTCACCGAAGCGTGGCCGGGGGAGGAAGCTTCGCTCGAACTCGGTTCGGATTCGCTGCGCCGGTGGCCGTCTTTCGCGCGGCAACTCACGTCCGATGCGTTCGATCCCGGGTTGTCGATGGCGGGCACCGTGGTGGCGGCGGCGGACAGCGCCGACGCGACCCAGCTCGGTCTGCTCGCCGACTACCTGCGTTCTCTCGGCCGCGAGGTCGAGACCGTGATCGGCAGGCAGCTACGCGCACGGGTGCCGGGGTTGTCGTCCTCGCTGCGCTCGGGCTTGGTGGTCCCTGGCGATCTCGCTGTCGACAACCGCAAGCTGCTTGACGCGCTGCGTATGGCCTGCGAGCGGCACCACGTCGACTTCCGCCCCGAAGCCGCGCGGCAGCTCAGCGGGAGCTCGGTGAGCACCGATACCGCGAGGCTGAGCTTCGACGCCGTGGTGCTGGCGGCAGGTGCCCGCAGCGCGCTCCTGCATCCGGAGCTCAGTGACGCCATCCGCCCGCTCAAGGGCGAGATAGTTCGGCTGCGGGCGCGCCGCGGCAGCCTCCCGCCGCCGCGGGTCACCGTGCGTGCCAGCGCCGAGGGCAGGCCGATCTACCTCGTGCCCCGCGACAGCGGTGAACTGGTCATCGGGGCGACCCAGTACGAGGGCGGCTTCGACGAGTCGGTCAAGGCGGGTGGCGTCCGCGAGTTGCTGGACTACGCCGAGCAGGTCTTCCCCAGTGTCGCCGAATACGAGCTCGTCGAGGTGCAAGCTGGACTACGGTCGGCCAGTAGCGACAACCTGCCGCTGATCGGGCCGCTGGGCGACGGGGTGATCGTGGCGTCGGGGCACTACCGGAACGGACTGCTGCTGGCGCCCATCACCGCGGACGCCGTGCTGGCCGTCGTCGCCGGTGACGGCTTGCCGGGGTATGCCCGTGAGGCGAACCCAGGCAGGATGGCTGGTCGCGAAGCGATGAGCAGAGAGTGAGGACCAGCGTGATCGAGGTCGAAGTCAACGGCGACGAGCGCGAGTTCGCCGACGGGATCACCCTCGCCGAGCTGCTCGATCAGCTGGGAACGACGCAGCGTGGCGTCGCCGTCGCCGTGGACGGCCAGGTCGTCGCCCGTGGGGCGTGGCCGGAGGTCGTGATCGCCGACGGCGCCAAGGTCCAGATTCTCACCGCGGTGCAAGGAGGATGAACGTGGCTGACCAGGTGAACATGGCCGATCCACTCGTTATCGCCGGGCACAAGCTGCAGTCCCGGTTGATCATCGGCACCGGGGGCGCGAGCAACCTCGCCGTGCTGGAACGGGCGCTCGTGGAGTCGGGCACCGAGCTGACGACGGTCGCGATGCGCCGGGCGGACACCGAGGGCGGCTCGGGGGTGCTGGAGCTGCTGCGGCGGCTCGGTATCCGGCTGCTGCCCAACACCGCGGGATGCCGGAGCGCCGCCGAGGCGGTGCTGACAGCGCAGCTCGCGCGCGAGGCGCTCGAGACGGACTGGATCAAGCTCGAGGTGCACGCCGACGACCGCACGTTGCTGCCCGAACCCTTCGAAACCCTCGAAGCCGCGGAGACGCTGGTCGCGGACGGCTTCACGGTGCTCGCCTACACCAACGACGACCCGGTGCTCGCGCTGCGGCTGGCGGAGGCTGGCTGTGCCGCCGTCATGCCGCTCGGTGCGCCGATCGGCACGGGCCTCGGCATCCGCAACCCGCACAACATCGAGCTGATCACCTCCCGCGCGAGTGTGCCGATCGTGCTGGACGCCGGGATCGGCACCGCGTCCGACGCCGCGCTCGCGATGGAACTCGGCTGCGACGCGGTGCTGCTGTCCACCGCCGTGACCCGCGCTCAGGATCCCGAGCGAATGGCGACCGCCATGCGCCACGCGGTCGCGGGGGGCAGGCTTGCCCGCCTTGCCGGGCGCATCCCGCAACGGTTCTGGGCGCAGGCCTCCAGCCCGCCGCGCTGACCCGGTCAGACCTTGTCCGGCTCGTCGAGGCGGTCCACCTTGGCCTGTAACGTGCGTAGCTCCGCCAGGATCTCGGCCTGGGTCCGGGCGAGCGCCGCGGCGTGCTCGTTCTCCTCAGCGCGCATGTCGTCACGCAGCTGATCTTCCATCGCGCTGACCACCACCGCGATGAACAGGTTCAGCACCGCGAAGCTGGAGATGAGGATGTAGACGACGAAGAAGATCCAGGCCATCGGGGCTTCGGCCATCACGGTTTTCGCCATGTCCGGCCACGCTTCGCCGGTCATCACCTGGAACAGCGAGAACAACGATGTGGCGAGGCTGCCGAAGTACTCCGGCGCGATCTCGCCGAACAGCTTGGTCGCCATCACACCGGCGACGAACACGATGAGCGCGAGCAGCGCGACGATGGAACCCATCCCCGGCATCGCGGCGAGCAGGCCGCTGACCACCCTGCGCATCGCGGGGACGGCGGAGATCAGCCGCAACACCCGGAGCACCCGCAACGCCCGCAGCACCGAGAACGGGCCCGACGCGGGCACCAGGGCGAAGCTCACGATGACGAAGTCGAAGACGTTCCACGGGTCACGGAAGAACGCGCGGTCGTACGCGATGAGCTTGAGCAGCAACTCGACGACGAAGATCGTCAACGCGATGGTGTCCAGGGTGTGCAGCAAGGCGCCGTGGCTCGCCACGATCGAGCGCGAAGTTTCCACGGCGAGCGTGATCCCGTTCGCCACGATGACCGCGATGACGAACTGCTGGAACCGTTGGTGCTCGACGAACCGCGTCAGTCGCTCGCGCCACGCCATGCCAATCCCCTGCGCCTTCGGTGTTCCGCCACGGACTCGGGCATGCTAACCAGCGCGGGTGGATCACCCGCGCCAGGTGTGATCAACCGCGCACGCCCTCAGCCGGGCAGCACCCACAGCGGAGAGACCGGCCCGACGCCGGAGCCGAGCGGGTAGGAAGCCTCGACGCAGCGCGCGATGAACCGCTTGCCGTGGGCCACCGCTTCGGGCACGGTCGCACCCTTCGCCAGCGCCGACGTGATCGACGCGGCCAGGGTGTCGCCGCCGCCGTGGGTGTGCCGCGTGGCGAATCGGGGCCCGGTCAGCTCGGTGAACTCGGCGCCGTCGTAGAGCAGATCGGTGCATTCCGGGTCGTCGTGCATGTGCCCGCCTTTGACCAGCACCCACTGCGCGCCGAGTTTGTGCAGCGCCTTCGCCGCTTCCCGTTGGCTGGCGCCGTCGGTGACGTCGACGCCGACCAGTAGCCGCACCTCGTCCAGGTTGGGCGTCACCAGGGTGGCCCGGCCGAACAACTCCGTCCGGTACGCGTCGAGGGCGTCGGCGCGCAGCAGCGGGTCGCCGTGCATCGACGCGGCGACCGGGTCCACCACCAGCGGCGTCCGCGCGCCGCGACCGATGCCGACCTCGTCGATGGCGGCCACGATCGCCAGGATGATCTCCGTGCTGGCCAGCATCCCGGTCTTCGCCGCGTCGACACCGATGTCTTCGGTAACCGCCTTGATCTGCGCGGCGACCACGTCCGGCGGGATCTCGGCCACCCCCCTCACCCCGACGGAGTTCTGCACGGTGACCGCGGTGACCGCGGACATCCCGTGCACGCCGTTGGCGAAGAACGTGCGGAGGTCGGCCTGCAGGCCCGCACCACCGCCGGAGTCGGATCCGGCGATGGTGAGGGCTTTGCAGGGGGCTCCTTGCGCCACTAGCCGTTCCCGTTCCCGTCCGCGAGCGGCAGGTACACCTGCTTACCGTGGTCGACGAACTCCTTCGACATCTCGGCCATACCCGCCTCGATCGCCTCGACGGTCTCCAGCCCGTGCTCGGCGGCGTAGTCGCGGATGTCCTGCGTGATCCGCATCGAGCAGAACTTCGGCCCGCACATCGAGCAGAAGTGCGCCGTTTTGGCGGGCTCCGCGGGCAGCGTCTCGTCGTGGAAGGCCCGCGCGGTGTCGGGGTCGAGCGAGAGGTTGAACTGGTCCTGCCAGCGGAACTCGAAGCGGGCCTTGGACAGCTCGTCGTCCCACTCCTGGGCGTACTGGTGGCCCTTGGCGAGGTCGGCCGAGTGCGCCGCGATCTTGTAGGTGATCACGCCGGTCTTGACGTCGTCGCGGTTGGGCAGGCCGAGGTGCTCCTTCGGCGTGACGTAGCAGAGCATCGCGGTGCCGTACCAGCCGATCTGCGCCGCGCCGATGGCCGAGGTGATGTGGTCATACGCCGGCGCGATGTCGGTCGCGAGCGGGCCGAGCGTGTAGAACGGCGCCTCGCCGCAGAGCTTTTCCTCCAGCTCCACGTTCACCTTGATCTTGTGCATCGGCACGTGGCCGGGGCCCTCGATCATCACTTGCACGTCGTGCTCGCGGGCGATGTGCGTGAGCTCGCCGAGGGTCTCCAGCTCAGCGAACTGGGCACGGTCGTTGGCGTCGGCGATCGAGCCCGGGCGCAGGCCGTCGCCCAGCGAGAACGTGACGTCGTAGGCCCGCAGGATCTCGCACAGCTCTTCGAAGTTCGTGTAGAGGAACGACTCCTTGTGGTGGGCGAGGCACCATGCGGCCATGATCGAACCGCCCCGCGAGACTATGCCCGTGACGCGCTTGGCGGTCAGCGGGATGTAGCGCAGCAGCACGCCCGCATGCACCGTCATGTAGTCGACGCCCTGCTCGCACTGCTCGATGATGGTCTCTTTGTAGATCTCCCATGTCAGCTTCGTCGGGTCGCCGTCGACCTTCTCCAGCGCCTGGTAGATCGGCACCGTGCCGACCGGCACGGAGGAGTTGCGCATGATCCACTCGCGGGTCTCGTGGATGCGCTTGCCGGTGGACAGGTCCATGATCGTGTCCGCGCCCCAGCGCGTGGCCCAGACCAGCTTGTCGACCTCTTCCTCCACCGAGGACCAGACGGCCGAGTTGCCCATGTTCGCGTTGATCTTGACAAGGAAGTTCTTGCCGATGATCGCGGGCTCGGACTCCGGGTGGTTGCGGTTGACCGGGATGACCGCGCGGCCGCGGGCGACCTCGTCCCGAACGAACTCGGGGCTCATCCTCTCGCGCGCGGCGATGAACTCCATCTCCTTGGTGATCACGCCCTTCTTGGCGTAACCGAGCTGGGTGTCGTGCTCGCGCTCGGCGATCCAGCTCGCTCGCATCGGCGCGAGGCCACGGTGGACGTCGATATCCGCGTCGGTTTCGGTGTACGGGCCTGAGGTGTCGTAGACGTCGAAGTGCTCGCCATTGGTGAGATCGATGCGGCGGACCGGCACCTTGAGCCCGCGATCGGTGGTGATGTAGTGCTTGTGCGAGCCGGTGATCGGACCGGTGGTCACGGTCGGCTTGATGCCATCGAGCTGAGTTGATTCGTCGAGCGTTGTCACGCGAATGCCTCCCTACGCCGGCATTACCCGGTCAGGTTCATGCGGTCGGCGGCGCTGTGTCGTGAGACCAGCCGCCCTCTCAGCCCGCCATGGCGCGAGCTCCCGCGGTTTATGGAGATGTCCGCCCCCGACCCTGCCATGCCG